>CAJMOP010000017.1 GCA_905215115.1 uncultured bacterium
CATTACAGAGAATAATTCCTAAACAAAAAGCGTTAGTCTTTGTAGAGTTTGAATAGAACATACGTTTGATAAAATAATATAGTATTAGATAGCGGGCACGGTTTCAATCGAATCCGTGCCCGCTGCTGTATGTGTGTCCTTGCACGCCCAATATGTGCCGTAAAAGCCGTCTTCTTCAACGTCAAAGTGAATGGGCTTCATTTTTGCCTTTTAAAATCTAATTTTCACGATTTGCATTTTCATCCCGTTGTCACCGACCCTTGCGAGAAACCGGAAAAAGCCGCTGACAGAAGGGTCTCTCAAATCGTTGTAACCCAGCATATAGCCGCGACTTGTGACCTGCAGACGGCTGTTCCACGTGCCGATTTCCTTGGCGGCATCCGAAACCGCAAAATATGCCCCCACATCCTTGATTTTTGCAGTCTTAAGCCATGTTTTTGCGATCATCTTTACTGCCGTCCGATTGGCAGCATCAAAGACCAGCACACCGCCGGGGAAAGCGTCCGCCATCCCCCGCACCAGTTCCCGGACCTGCTGGGTCAGAAAGTAATAGAACACCCCGGAGGCAAAGAACACCGCCCCGCGGGAGGCATCGATTTTGCTAAACCATGCGGTGTCTTTCAGGTCGCAGGGGATATTTTGTTCTCGATCCCCGGCGGGCAGCAGCTGCTGCCGCAAGGCAATCACATCCGGGAAGTCCAGATTGTAGATCTTGCATCTACCGTTGTCGCAGGTTCTGCCGGTGTTGTCCAGCCCGCAGCCCAGATTGACCACCGCCGCATTGGGGTGGCCTTTCAGGTAATCCCGCACCTCGAAAGCAAGATCACTCTGCCGTGTGGCCACCTCCAGCGCACCAAAGCGCTGCATCAGGCTGCGGGAGTTTTTCTCTGCCTCTGAAAAGTCGTAGTCGATCCGGCCGAGCAGACGAACCGCTGTTTCATCCTTGTAAAGGTTCGGGTACAACTCCGTACACAGCTTCCGGGAATACAGCGGGAGGATCAGCGTCTCCTGCACGGTGTTTTTCTCAATTTTACATTTCATAGGTTTCTTCCTCAGTGAATAAAAACTGTCATAATTGCCGCCAGCATAGCCGCTATGACCGGCATGCCTAACTCATGTGCAGGATGGATGCAAAAATGCCCGTGCTTGATGCCCTTACTTCCGCGCCGTGACGCAGAGCCACTTTTTCTTTTTGCGTATCTGCACCTCATGAAAACCCGCCTGCTCCAGATACGCCTTTAATTCAATGTCCTTGTAGATGGTCATGCCGCCGATGATCTGCGTCCACCTCTCGTCCTTGTCCGTATCGCCATTGCTCTCGTTGCAGATAAGAATTGTCCCGCCTGGCTTCAGCGTCCGCCAGACCCCGCGGAAGCATCGGGGCAAATCAGGCCAAAAATAGACGGTCTCAAAGGCCGTGGCGGCATCGAAGTAGCTATCCTCAAACACCATATCCGCCACACTGCCTTGCAGAACGGCGCAACGCCCCTCCTGAATTGCAATTCGGTTGAGCTTTCTAGTCTTCTCCACGCTGACGGGCGAATAGTCGACGCCCTTGACGACGCCATACGGGCATTTTTTCAGCAGCCGTTTTATGTTTGCCCCGCCGCCGCAGCCGCAATCTAGCACCTTGGCGTTTGGCGCAAGTCGTAGAAATCGAAGTCCCCACCGCGCCACAGGGCTGTGGCCCAGATTCATCATGGCAACCATAAGTTTTCCGCCGAGGCCCACGGGCTTGCGGGTGTTTTCAAAGAACGACATCTGGCCCCTCCGATTTCGTGCATTCCGCATAGGTCAACGGGAACGAGGCCTTCAGCACCGCGCTTTTCTGCACCGCCCAGCCGTTTTGACGCAGGAAACGTAGGTATTCCTCGCTTGTCCACCTGCTGTGGAGGGGGAATCCCGCCATACTCATGAAAAAGGCTTTTGCCTTGCCGGAAACCGAGTTCCCCGCGTGGGTGAAGGTTGGCGCGATGAGCACGCCGTCGTCCTTCAGCACCCGCCTGATTTCTTGCAGGGCCTTTTCCGGATGCGGCACTATGTGAAGTGCGTTGGACACGATCACCACTTCGAAGGACTTCTGTGCATAGGGCAGGCGGAACATATCTTGTACGGAAAAGTGCAGCTTTGCGGATTGATTGTCCCGCTTTGCTTCAAGGATCATCTTTGCAGAGGCGTCCGTAGCCTCGATGCGCGCCGCCGCATCCACGACGCTCTTTGCGATAAGCCCCGTGCCGGTGGCAACCTCCAGCACGGTCTTTGCTTTCACCACCGGCCGGATCAGCCCATACATCTTCTCATACGCCGCCCGGTCGTTTCGCATGAAACGGTCATACCGACCGGCGTTCTTGTCCCAGAAACCCTCGCGTTCGTGCATGGCTGTCGCCCCCAAACAGTTAGAGTCATCTAACTATAACACACGAATCATGCAGTAAGATGAGGCTAACCTTCTTTTCTTGGCTAAGACGCATCTCTTCGGTTTTCGCTTATAGCGGCGCGAGTCAGATACTAGGCTGGAGCTGAAGAAGGAGCTTGGCGGACAGGTAGGTCGATACCGGTTCCCGGAACGGTGATCCAGCCAATTACACCAGGGCTCTAGTCATTGAGTGGGAATAGAAAATTCCTTAGTTATGGGGGTATTAATTTGATTCCCTTTAGGATAAACCCCCATGACTATATGAATTGGCCTGCTGACTTCAATGAAGATTGGAGGGTAACGGCCAGGGGTGACGGCCCAGCGAGTGCTATTTTGCGAGCTATGCGCATTGAAAGCGACCTCTCGTGGTATAAACTACTTGCCGGAAGCCGCGGCTTTCAGAGTACGGCTTACGTGTACGTTTAATCTCCGTGGGCGACGGGGTGCCGCAAGGCGTAGAATATCGCCCACCTGTAGGGGCCCGCAGCGATGCGGGCCCCGCTTCGTATGAAGGGGGCGTAACCGATGAAGATTGTATCCATCCCCAGGACTTCTTCGACCACGCCGAGGGCGACCGCGAGCTCATGCTTAAGCACAATCGTCCCTGCATCGTAGTGGTGAGGCTGCGTTTCCGCGGGAAGCGCAGGGACTTCGCCGTGCCGCTGCGTTCCAACATCGCCCCTAACGTGCCCAAAGACCAGTACTTTGCGTTGCCACCCCGCCCCACGACGCGCCCCAACTGCCGCCACGGCATCCACTACATCAAGATGTTCCCCATAACCAGGCCTACCAGCGCCGCTTCAGGACCGAGGGCTCGGCCTACTACGAGACGCTCCAACGCATCATCGACGGCAGCACCAAGCGCATTGTCTCAGAGTGCCAGGCATACCTCGACCGCTACGAGCAGGAGGGAAGGCCTCGCTTTGCCGTCGACATCGACCGCATCGTGGTGCTGCTGGAGGGCGAGAAGTAGGGCACCTCGGCTCAGTCTCGAGCCATGTGGAGTCGCTCCGCATTTTTGAACGCCGCGTGTGCGTCCCAAATACTTGAGAAACTTGAGAAACAAGCTGTGAAGTGCAGTGGCTCGCCCGTGCCCGTGCATAGCCGTCACCATTAGCGTCTACGCGGCGTCGGCTTCAAGTGGAACTGGCCCCACTGCTGTATATGGTTTGCCTTGCTGCACATGGCGATCAATGCCCGCGATGCTTCTGCTTGCGCTTCAGCTTTCGCTGCTCGAAGCGCGCCTCCGCCTCATCCGCGCGACGCTGGCTTCTTGCTTGAGCCGACTCCCGCTTCATCGCTTCCCGCTGTGCTGCGAGCGCCTGTTGTGCCTTGGTGCTCACCGCGGGCCGCTTAAGGGCTTTCGCTGCCTCGCGAGCGCGTCGCTTGGGATTCTTCGCGGGCTTGCTTGTTTCCGTGGCCTCGTCATCGAAGAACGAGAGCTTCGCCCATTTGCTTGTAACGAATTGCAGGATTTCCTCATTGGACGGTTCTGCACCGAAGACGATGCGGACGACGCCGTATCTGCCGTCCTCGACATGCTCCGCCAGCCCGACCCAGAATTGGCCGTCATGATATACGGTCAGGGTGGATGACACACTGATCTGCATGGTTGGTTCCTTCTTTATGTAGATGACCATGCAGAGAAGGGACAACCAAGGAGGCAGGTTACTGATGCGGACTCCCGCACGCCCACGACTACCCGACGGGGACTGTGTTTTCATCTCTGGTGGTTGGATTGTAGCATGAGCGAATGCGCATTGACCTCGCTGCCGGCATGCTGTGACTGGTCGAGGGTTTTACCAGGAATGGGGAAAGCCGGCACAGGAGCTGCGCCCGGGCGATGTGGTCAACATCGCCCCGGGGGTGAAGCATTGACACGGAGCCGCGCCCGACGGCTGGTTCTCCCATCTCGCGCTGGAGGTTCCGGGCGAGGAGACCTCCAACGAGTGGTTGGAGCCTGTGAACGACGAGGATTATCTCAAAGCGACTAACAAAGAGGCTTAAGCACCGTCGCCCACCCGCGCCGCCGAGAGCAGTGCGCCCAAATCGGCCTGGATTGCCTCCGCCTTGCTTCCGAGCTGCAAGGGGGCTGAGTCGCCCGAGATGTTTACGCTCAACAGATGCGCATCCGGCAGCTTTGCGGCCATGCTCCAGAACGGGAGCGTGATGATGCCGGGGGTCATCTCGCCCACGCCAAGCTCCAGCAGCAGCACGCGGCCAGCTCCGCGCTCGTGCACGAAGCGCTCGTATCGTCCGAGGCTCTCGCGCCATGTCGCACCCTGCAGAAACGTGCCGTCGCGCACCCACGGTACAAGATACTGGTTTTCCGTGCGAAAACGCTCATGCCGCTAAATTGAGCGACCGCCTGTACTGCAGCGGGATCATCCGCCCGAGCGATCCCTTAATCCGTCGCCCGTTGCGCCAATCGGCAGAAGCCACGCGTGGACGCTAATCGCTCGAGCGAATCGTCGTCGGTTTCCGTTTAACGATTTCTTTTTCCGCTATTATCCGACCCTCGGACTTCCTCGTGATAGAAGTAGTCCACGATCACCGGATGCCCCTGGGGGACTCTGCCATAAGGCATTTCGTTGTCCACAAAGGGGCAATCGTACTTCTTGGCCATTTCCTCGGCTTTTACTTCAAGCGCTTCAAAATAGCTACGGTTGCGCTTGTTATAGATCTCATCGTAAAGCGGTACGAGATCGGGATGTTTCTCGGCGATATAATCCAGGATCGCTTTTTTGAAACCACCCCGAAGATTGAGATTTTCGAGCCAAAACAAATCGCACCGATCCTTTACTCGCTCAAAAATCATCTCAAAATCCGTGATGCCGGGAAATACCGGGGACACGAAGCAGACCGTACGGATACCTTCGTCATACACCTGCTTCATAGCAGCGATACGACGCTCGATGCTCGACGCGGAGTCCATATCGTTCTTGAAGTTCTCATCCAGCGTGTTGATCGACCATGAAACGGTCACTCGTCCAAGCCTCTTCAGCAGATCGATATCCCGTACCACAAGATCGGACTTTGTGCAGATCAGAATATCTGCATCGCTGCCAATCAGCTGCTCCAGGAGTTTCCTGGTATTCCCGAATCGCTCCTCCTGTGGATTGTAGCCATCCGTCACAGAACCGATAACCACCCGCTGTCCAGCGTATTTCTTCGGATTCTTGATTTCCGGCCAATGCTTCACATCAAGAAAGGTGCCCCATTCCTCCTTGTGTCCGGTAAAGCGCTTCATAAAGGAGGCATAGCAATACTTGCAGGCATGCGTGCAGCCTACATAGGGATTGACCGAGTAGCCGCCTACCGGCAGGCTGGACTTGGTCATGATGTCCTTTGCTTCCACCTCATTGATGAGGATTCCATCGATCACTTCCGCCATGTTCTCTGCACCTCCAGCACTCTTTCGAATTCTTCCGGCAATTCCTGAATCATGTTTTCGTCCCCTATGACAGAGACGAGGTCTTCCTTCATAAACATTGGAATGCCAAGCGCGTGCGCCTGGTCCGTCAAAGACCATGCCCACTCCGGTTCCGTATGAACCTTCCTGCTCTGCGCCCCGGTCATGGTACCGACGACGATCCAGTTGATTCCGGAAAGGTCGACCGTACCGGGATCGTCGAATAGCGGCTCAAAAGTAACGAAGAAGTGATTTGCTTTGACGTTTTTCCGAAGGGCGTCGATACGCCACAGCTCCGCTTTCCTCGTCACCGTAACGCCGAACCATGCGTTTTCCAGGTCGGTATCTAAATCCAGCAAATCGGGTCTCTTGGTCAGGAACAGGAACTGATGCTGTGGATTCTCATGGATCTTTGCAAATACCTCGTCTCGCCATTCCAGCTTCCACCCGGAGAGATCGCTCATGCCGGTAAGGAGAAAGTTCTGCGGGCGTTTCTTTTCCATCATCTTGAGCTTGCTCGGGAAGAACGCAGGATCAGCGAAGTCGTCAATCATATGCCAACGTTTCACATTGTTACGGGCATAGCAATATGGACACCCCACCGTGCAGCCGATGACGATATTCATATTCTGAATCTGATTTTTGATGCAGATGCTCATAACGCCTGCCTACCTGCCTCTCCCGTAAACACGCAATCAGCCTCCCCCACCTTGCGGGCAAAAACCTCGATATCTTGCTTGCAAGCAGCAGGCTCGCAATCGCTCAAATCGTATGACGTGCCGCCGTTTCGATAGACGGCCCGATGGGAAAACGATCGGCTGACAAGCCCGATGCCGAGCTTCTCGCACAGGGTCATCCGTGCTCCCTTTCAGCTATAAAAAACAGGTGTCTATAAACAGTATCCTTGTTGATTTTCGCAGGGGCAATGAACAAACGCGTGCACCTGTCGATAAACGAACAGCTACTGGACATTGTCAAACGGCTCAGATTGGAGAGGCGATGGGAGAAACCAAGATCGACCGCCGGCGGCGCTACACCCTCTCGGTCATACAGGAGGCGTTCTTCGCGCTGCTGGCCGAGGTCGGCTTCGCGAAGATGACGGTGGCGGACATCTGCCGCCGCGCCGAGATCAACCGGGGAACGTTCTATCTGCATTACGAGGATAAGTACGCGCTGCTCGATGCGCTTATCGACGAGGCTCGAGTTCGCCCATGCCCAGGAGCTGCTCAACGCCTATTCCGAAGGGGGCTTACTGGCGGTATCCGCTCTTCGCGATTCCGATAACCCATCGTGACCTGCGATTCAGGAATACCAGCCTCCGAGCCCTCTCGTTCGGAGGCTGCGGCTAAAACCTCATTGCGCGTCTACCGCTCCGCGCTACTCGCCGCCCGTCCGCGCCGCCGAGAGCAGTGCGCCCAAATCGGCCTGGATTGCCTCCGCCTTGCTTCCAAGTTGCAACGGAGCCGAGTCGCCCGAGATGTTTACGCTCAGCAGGTGCGCATCCGGCAGCTTTGCGGTCATGCTCCAGAACGGGAGCGTGATGATGCCGGGGGTCATCTCGCCCACGCCGAGCTCCAGCAACAGCATGCTGCTGCTACTGCCGCGCTCGCACACGAAGCGCTCGTATCGTTCGAGGTTCTCGCGCCACGCCTCGCCCTGCAGAAATGTGTCGTCGCGCACCCACGGCACAAGCTGCCAGCCGCAGTGCGGGCATCGGGGGACATCCTCGCTGCGGATCTCGAACCCCGCCATGCCCGCGAGCATGCGCTCGACGTAGGGGCTCGCCTCGAAGAGCTCGTCGCAGCACGGCTGCTTGCACTGAAGGTGCGCGAAGCTTCCCTGATAGTTGCAGATTCTCTCGGCGGGAAACGTCTTCTCGACTTGGGTGTCCACATTGGTGCTCAGGATGAAGTAGTCCTTATGGCCGATGAGGGACCGCAGGTCGAGATAGGGCTGTGAGGCAGGCTCGCGCAGCATGAAATCGATGTATCGCGCGTAGTAGGCCCATTGCTGCTCGAGGCTGGGGTAGAGGTGGTAGAAGCCCTCGAAAAGGCTCTTGAAGCCAAAGGCCTGCTGCCAGTCAGCCATTCCTGCGCGCGCCATGCCTGCGCGGTTGTAATGGTTGAACCCGGCGGCGCTCGACATGCCCGAGCCGATGCCGACGATGATGGCGTCGGCATCGTCGATAAGACTTCGAAGCCTCATCACTTCTCTTTCTAGGGACGGCATCGGGCGATCTCCTCGAAAGCCGGGGCCATATCGCCGTCAACGAGAATCGTCTCGCACGAGGCGTCGGGCGCCATGGCCTGGCTGTAATTGAACACGATGTAGGTGACGTGCTCGCAGGCGCTCGCGACCTGGGCGAGCATGCGCTTTATGATGCCGTTGCGCAGCCCCACGCCAAGTTCGAGGATGGCGACCCTGCCGTTGCGATGGGTGCGCACGAGGCACTCGAGCTCCTCGAGCTGGGCTGTGGCGATGGCGTCTGGATGAGCGAGACGCAGCTCGTCGATCGACGTGCGCGTGCTCCCCTCCGTCTCGAGTACGCGGTTCTCGTTGAACCCTGCGCGCGCGAAGTGCCCGTCGATATTGCATGTGATCACGAAGGTGTCGGCGTGCTCCGTAAGATGCCGCAGCCCGTTCATGAGCGGGCTGGGCTCATATTCGAGATACTCCTTTTGATGGAACCGCTCGGTCCATCGGCTTCGCACGCTGGCATCCGGGGAGGCGAGTCCCTGCAGTATGCAGCCGATGCCGTCGGCCAGGGCGAGGTCTCCGTACGCCTCTCGGAAATGGGCATCGGCACAGAAGAGATTGAGCCCCTCCGCCATGTCGAGCCCGTTGCTGGCGCCGATGATGACAAGATCCGCCTCGGAAAGTGCCCTGCCTATGTGAACTGCTTTCGCCATCTCCATGCGCTACCTCCCCAGCGTCTTGCGCACGTCGGCGAGCACGTCGGCGATGTCGGCTCGAACGGCGAGTCCCCGATCCTCGATCGCGCGGGGGAGAAACTGCGTCTTGTTGTTTACGGCGATGTAGCTGGCCTGCGGTAACTGCGCCGTGAGGGCCCAGAACGGCTCCTGGATAAACGCGGGTGTCATGCGGCCCACGCCCAGCTCAAGGAAGAGAATCTTCTGCCGCGCGTGCGCGTCAATCCAGTCGGATACCTTGCGGTACTGCTCCTCGTAGAGCTTGCCCTGCAGGAAGTTGCCGTAGCCGCGAACCCAAGGGAACGCCTCTGCCCCGCAGTACGGGCAGTGCGGCACAAGCTCTGCCGGAACCTCAAGGCCGTCTCCCATGGCCTCTACCATGCGGGAGACTGGCTCGATTGCGTCCCATACGTCATCGGTGCAACAGTGGGAGCACTGGAAGAAGCGGTGGTCGCCTTGGATCTCGGCCACCTTCTCCCAGGGGTAGAGCTTCACAAACTGCGTGTCCTGGTTGGTGGTGAGTACGAAGAAATCCTTTTCGGCGAGAATGGCGTCGAGGTCCTTGTAGGGCTTGCGCAGCGGGGCGTTGAGCGTGGTGTCGAGGAAGGTGGCGAGGTATCCCCAGCGCGCCTCGGCAGTGGGCCAGCGGTAGAACGACCCCTCGAAAGCGCCCTTGAAACCGTAGCGCTCGGCGAATTTGCCGAAATGTCTACGATAGGTCGTGTTGTCCTCGTAGTAGAAGTCGCCGCCGCCCGCCGCGGAGAGCCCGGAGGCCCCGCCCACCAGCACGCAATCGGCTTCCTCGATCATGCGGGCGAAGTCCTTGATTTGCTGGTCGTAGGGCTCGGGCTCGCGGTCACTCAGCTCATAGGGCGTGCCGCTGCTACGGTAGGCGGCCTGAAGGGAAAACGATCGGTTGGTGAGCTCGACAACGAGCTGCTCGTATAGAGTCACTGGATACCTTCTTTCAGCTATTATGAACAGGTGTTGATAAAAAGTATCCATGTTGATTTGTGCGAGAGCAATGAACAGCTTCGATGCGCTGTCGATAAACGAGCGTTTGCTGGGCATTGTCGAGCGTTGCAATTGGAGGGGCAATGGAATCGGGGAAGATCGATCGTCGCCGACGCTATACACTTTCGGTCATACGGGAAGCGTTCTTTGCACTGCTGGCCGAGGTCGGCTTCGCGAAGATGACGGTGGCGGATATTGCCGCCGCGCCGATATCAACCGCGGCACGTTCTATCTGCACTACGAGGACAAGTTCGCGCTGCTCGATGCGCTTATTGACGAGGCCTTGGCGGCGGTGCCCCCGCTCGAGGGGTCGGAGGCGGGGGCCCTCTGCCAGCGTCCGCCGGCAAACGATGACTATTATCTGCTCTACTCGGATGACGACGCGTACGCCCGGGTGGCACAGCGCGTCGTCGAGCGCGGCGCCGAGCAGATGGTTCCCTCGATCATGGAGGAGACCGGGCTTTCGCGCGAGGACGCCTATCTGCTCTTCGTCCACAACGTCCAGGGAAATCTCGCGGTCAACCGCCTGCTCGGTTGGAAGCGGGGGCCCGAGTTCGCCCACGCCCAGGAACTGCTCAGCGCCTATTCCGAAGGGGGCATGCGAGCGGTATCGGCCCCTTGCAGATTAATCGCGAATTAGAACATGATGGCGTCATCGGCCGTGAAGGCATCGAGGGATCCCTGCTTGACCTGAATGCAGACGTATGTGATTCCCGAGTCGGACGCGGCGCGGAACTGACGATGCGCAGCGGGGGAAATGCGCAGCCAGTCGCCGGCCGCAAGCTCGATATCCTCATCGTCGATCGTGACCGAGCCTGCGCCCTCGAGCACGCCATAGATCTCCTCGTTTTCCTTGTGTGCATGGACGAACGGAACGCCAGCGCCGGCGGGAAGACTGTTGATACTCACCTCTGCCCCGGTAAGCCCGAGCACCTCGTGCAGCTCAACGCGGCTCTCATTGCCGATGTGGGTCTTTGCATAATTAGCCATAATGGTTCCTCTCTTGGGGTTGATTTACCTTGCAGGCATTTCCTGCGTGAGATATATTCAACGCGAAAGCGCATGCAAATACGAGTACGCACATATTTGTAACTGCGTGCCTTTTTGTGAAACCGGTATGGTCAAGGAGGTTGGGTCTCCCATGATGGCGAAAGAGGAGCTTCCGGAGTGTCCGGTCGCAACGGCGGTAGCGCTCATTGGCGGCAAGTGGAAACTGCTCATTATTCGTAACTTACGCGTACGCCCTTGGCGTTTCAACGAGTTGCGCCGCAACCTAGAGGGGATCTCTCAGAAGGTGCTTACCGACAGCCTGCGGCAGATGGAGGATGATGGGCTGGTCTTTCGCCATGACTATGGCGAGAATCCTCCCCGCGTTGAGTATGGCCTTACCGAGCTCGGCCGCCAGATGATGCCCATCATGGACTCGCTCGCAGACTTCGGCGCTTATTACAAGACGATTGTTTCGTAGCGGACACATCGCTTGGGGGCGGAGAACCGCTACGAGGGTGCTAACGAAAACCTGTCCCGAATCATCGTGCGCCTGCGGCATGAAGAAGGGAGATTCTTATGAAAATCGTTGTATTGAGTGGTAGCCCGCGCAAGGGCGCCAATACCGACACCATGGTTGAGGCGTTTGCCGAGACCGCGCGCGAGAGCGGCAATACGGTCGAGGTCGTCCGCGTTGCCAGCAAGAAAATCGCTGGTTGCCTGGGGTGTCAGTATTGCTTCGCCCACGAGGGCACTTGCGTGCAGAAGGATGACATGGCCAACGTGATCGAGTCGCTGAAAGACGCCGACATGGTTGTCTTCGCTTCGCCTATCTACTGGTTCGATATCACCGCGCAGGAAAAGGCCGCCATCGACCGTCTGTACGCCTTCGGTGCCACGGGCTTCCCGTTCACCAAGACGGCTCTTTTGCTCGATAGCCACAGCGAAGGCGTCTATGATGCGGCGATCGCCATGTACAAGTCAGCCTGCGCGTACTGCAAGTGGGAGGACCAGGGCATTGTCACCATTAGCGGCATGACCGAGCGCGACAGCATGACCTCATCGCCCAAGTTGAAAGAGGTGCGCGAGCTCGCTCGCAAGCTGGCCTAAGGGCAAGAAGAACGCATGGCAATCAACACTAGCTGAAATGCTTGCTGCCCTTACCAAGAGGATTGCTGATTGCCATGCGCCGTTGCCCTTGCGGGCAATCTTGGCGTGCTAGGAGGCCTTCTCGCTCAAGAATTCCCTGAACGCGGGGATGTCGAAGCCGACGAGGCCACGTCCACGTTCCCCGATAACGCCGTCCTCGAGGAGGCGGCGTTTGTATTGGCTTGCGTAGTTGCTGGCGACGCCCATGCGTTTGGCTATCTCCGAGACCCTGCTGGGGCCAGAATCGGGCAGCATCGCGAGCAAAAACTCAATGTCTTTATCGGAAAGCTCCTGATAGGTCGTTTCGAGAGAAGCTCGATGTCATGCTTCTCGAGTTGCCTGAAGACGCCATTCATGCACGTGCGCCAGTTACCTTGAGTCTCCTGAGTATATGTCCAATCGATGCCGACTGGCCCAATCTGAACGCCGTTTATGCACGCGCGAGGCTGTGAGAGGCGGCTATCTGTCGCTTCTTTGGTTCGCTCGATAATATCTTCGAGCATGCCTGGCATGGCGGGGCCATTTGCTGCGATCCATGGTGACCCCTTTGCAAGTTTTGCTACTTTTTGCAACTTTTGCTAACTTTTGCAAGTTTTGCTAACGGCCTAACATGCCTTGTGCCGCGGGGTTGCAGGAGTGAAAAACGGGGATTCCTATTATTCCGACTACGTTGCAACGAGCGGGGCCCGGAGCGCGATGTTGCTGCGTTCCGGGCCCCACCGTTTTAAGAGCTTATGGCGGTTCTGCCGTTGTTTTAGTCAAACAGGCTCGGCATGTCGTTTTCCTTCATGAGGGCACCGGCAGAAGGCAGGCTCTGCGCGGTGAACTTCTCGGCCGAGACGCCGGCGCCAAGGATCTCCTCGGTTGTGCCGACGGTGGTGACCGAGCGGCCCTTCTTGGCGGTAAAGGCCTGGACGCCCTGCGTGTTGGTAGTCGTCTTGGTCTTGAGCAGCGACGTGTTGAAGTTCATCAAACGATAGTCGCTCGAGACCAGCGCGATGTCGCGATCCTCCTTGAGCACCTGGGCATACAGCAGCTTGCTGCCGCCGTAGATAGCGTTCTTCAGGCGTTTGCGGTTGGTCTTGGTGACGTATCCGGCAAGTGCGACGCGCACTACGCGGCCGTTCTCAAAGACAAACAGCACGTCGGCCTTGTAGTCCTCGGGGTCGATGACCCAGATGACACTCTCGTCGGGTTCCATCTCAAGATCGGTCGGCAGGTACGAGCCCAGCTGGGCCGACTTGGTGTCCTCAAATGCCGCAACCTTGCACTTGTACACCTGGCTCTTGTTGGTAAACACGAGCAGCTCGTGCGTGTTGGAGGACGGGAACTCGATAAAGGGTTTGTCGCCGTCCTTGTACTTGAGCGTGGCGGCCTTCTTGAGCACGCGGTCCGTCATCTTCTTGAGGTAGCCGTCGCGCGAGAGCATGATGGTTACCGGGTACTCCTCGACCTCGGGCTCCAGGCTCACCTCGACAACCTCGTGGGGCTCAATCCTGCCCGTGCGGCGCGGCATCACATACTTCTTGTTGACCGCGGCCAGCTCGTCGCTGATGACCTTCTTGATGTTCTCCTCGCTGGAGAGGATCTCCTCAAGCTCGGCAATCTCTCCCTCGAGCTTGGCAATGTCCTTGGTGCGGTTGAGGATGTACTCCTCGTTGATGTTGCGGAGCTTGAGCTCGGCGACAAACTCGGCCTGGGTCTCGTCGATGTCGAAGCCGCGCATAAGGTTGGGCACGACTTCGGCTTCGAGCTTGGTGCCGCGGATGATGGCGATGGCCTTGTCGATGTCGAGCAGAATCGCCTCGAGGCCGTGCAGCAGGTGCAGGCGCTCGGACTTTTTGCCCAGGTCAAAGTTAATGCGGCGACGCGTGGACTCAATACGCCACTTGACCCACTCGTGCAGAATCTGGCGCACGCCCATAACACGGGGATAGCCGTCGACGAGCACGTTAAAGTTGCACGAGAACGAATCCTGCAGCGTGGTCGAGCGATAGAGCTTGGCCATGAGCTTGTCGGGGTCGACACCGCGCTTAAGGTCGATGGCAATGCGCAAGCCCGAGAGGTCGGTCTCGTCGCGGATGTCGGCAATCTCCTTGACCTTGCCCTCTTTGGAGAGCTTGACGATGCGCTCGATGATGACATCGGTCTTGGTGGTGTAGGGGATCTCGTAGACCTCGATGATGCGCTCTTCGGGAATCCAGCGCCAGCGGGAGCGAATCTGGAAACTACCAAGGCCGGTCTCGATGATCTTCTCCATCTCCTCGCGGCGGTAGATAATCTCGCCGCCGGTCGAGAAGTCGGGCATGGGCATGTACTCGAGCAGGTCGCAGTCGGGATCCTGCAGGTAGTGCATCGTGGCAGTGCAGACCTCGTTGAGGTTGAAGCCGCAGATGTCGGACGCCATGGCGACGCCGATGCCCTTGTTGGCCGAGACAAGGATGTTGGGGAACGTGGTGGGCAGTAGGCGCGGCTCCTTCATGGCGCCGTCGTAGCTGTCGACGAAGTCGACCGGGTCCTTGTCGATGTCCTTGAAGATCTCGGCGCTGATGGGGGAGAGCTTGGCCTCGGTATAGCGCGAGGCGGCGTAGCTCAGATCGCCCGAATAGTACTTGCCAAAGTTGCCCTTCGACTCCACGAAGGGGGCAAGCAGCGCTTCGTTGCCGGTGGCCAAGCGAACCATCGTTTCGTAGATCGCGGCATCGCCGTGCGGGTTGAGCTTCATGGTTTGGCCCACGATGTTGGCGCTCTTCTGGCGCTCGCCCTTGAGCAGACCCATCTTGTACATGGTGTAGAGCAGCTTGCGGTGCGAGGGCTTAAAGCCGTCGATCTCGGGGAATGCACGCGAGACGTTGACGCTCATAGCGTAGGGCATGTAGTTGACCTCGAGCGTCTGCGTGATCGGCTGGTCGGTGACCTCGGAGTGCAGGCCGATGACGTTCTCGGCGTTGACCTGCTTTTTCTTTGGCTGGTTCTTCGTCTTCTTCTTTGCCACGATATCCTCTTGAACTTCTTATGGGCCGTCGTTATCGATTTGGTGCTACTGCAGGTCCAGCTGGTCCAGGTATTCCTTGCCGTGCTCGGAGATGTGGCGCTTGCGGCCCGCCTCGTCGTTGCCCAGCAACAGGTTGAACATGGTTTCCATCTTGGTGACGTCCTCAGGCTCCACTTTGATCAGACGACGCGTCTCGGGGTTCATGGTGGTGAGCCACATCATGTCCGGATCGTTCTCACCAAGACCCTTGGAGCGGTTGATGGAACACTTCTGGTCGCCGATCTCCTTGAGGATGCCGTTCTTCTCGAGCTCGGTGTAGGCAAAGTAGGTCTTCTCTTTGCAGTTGATCTCGTAGAGCGGCGACTCGGCGATATAGACGTAGCCTTCGTCGATGAGCGTGGGCACCAGGCGGTAGAGCATGGTGAGTACGAGCGTGCGGATGTGGTACCCATCGACGTCGGCGTCCGTACAGATGATGACCTTGTTCCAGTTGAGGTTGTCCAGGTCAAAGGCGCCGAGGTTCTTGATGCGCTTGTCCTTGATCTCCACGCCGCAGCCCAGCACGCGCATGAGGTCCATGATGATGTCGGACTTAAAGATACGCGGGTAGTCCTCCTTCAGGCAGTTGAGGATTTTGCCGCGGACGGGCATAACACCCTGGAACTCGGCATCGCGCGAGGTGCGAATGGCGCCTGCTGCCGAGTCGCCCTCTACGATGTAGATCTCGCGACGGGTCTTGTCCTTGGAGCGGCAGTCGATGAACTTCTGCACGCGGTTGGCCATGTCGGTCTTCTGCTGCAGGTTGGTTTTGATGCTCTGACGCGTCTTCTCGGCGTTCTCGCGCGAGCGCTTGTTGATGAGCACCTGCTCCATGATCTTGTTGGCGGCGTCTTTGTTCTCGATCAAGTAGGTCGAGAGACGCTCCTTAAAGAATGCCGTCATGGCCTGCTGGATAAAGCGGTTGTTGATGGCCTTTTTGGTCTGGTTTTCGTAGGACGTCTGGGTGGAGAAGCAGTTGGTCACCAGTACCAGGCAGTCCTGGACGTCCTGCCACTTAATGCCGCTCTCGTTTTTGTTGTACTTGCCCTGTTGCTTGATGTAGGCATCGATGGCGCTGGTCAGAGCGCTGCGGGCAGCCTTCTCGGGCGAGCCGCCGTTCTCGAGCCACGATGAGTTGTGGTAGTACTCCTGCATCATGAAAGTGCGCGAAAAGCACATGCAAGCAGTGATTTTTACGTTGTAGTCGGGCAGGTCCTCGCGATCGCGACCGCGACGGTCGGCCTCGATAAAGAAGGGCTCGGTAAGGTAGTCGGTACCGACCTTCTCGAGCACGTAGTCCTCGATGCCCTTGGGATAGCAAAAATCCTCTTCGGAAAACTCGCCATCGTCACCCTCAATGCGCAGACGGAAGGTCACGTTGGCGTTGACCACGGCCTGACGGCGCATGGTTTCGCGATACCAGTCGTGGGGAATGCTGATGGAGGTAAAGACTTCGAGATCGGGGCGCCACTTGATGGTGGTGCCGGTGCGGTCCTCGTCGCTGGGCTCAATCTCGAGTGCCTTCTTTTTGGCGCCGACGACCTTGCCCTTCTTAAAGTGCAGGGAGTATTTGTTGCCATCGCGCCAGACCGTGACATCCATGTATTCGGAGGCGTACTGGGTCGCGCAGGAGCCCAGGCCGTTGGTACCGAGCGAGAAGTCGTAGTCGCCGCCCTGGTTGTTGTTGTACTTGCCGCCGGCGTAGAGCTCGCAAAAGACGAGCTCCCAGTTAAAGCGCTTCTCGGAAGGGTTCCAGTCGAGCGGGCAGCCGCGGCCGTTGTCCTCTACCTGAATGGAGCCATCGCGAAAGGTGGTAAGGGTGATGAGCTTGCCGTAGCCCTGGCGCGCCTCGTCAACGGCGTTGGACAGGATCTCGAAGGCGGCATGCGCGCAGCCGTCGAGCCCGTCCGAGCCAAAGATGACGGCGGGGCGCAGGCGTACGCGTTCCTCGTCCTTGAGCTGGCGGATACTGTCGTTACCATAGTTTGCGGTGTTTTTTGCCATGCTCGCTCTCTCGATGCTCCTTTGCTGCGTTTAAGTCATATAGATAGTCAAGGTAGCATAGCCCGGCCCATAGGCGATTCCAACCAACACGAAATCCATCGAACAATCGTTCGGATTAACGGGTAAAACGTGTCGTGCGGATTGTTGTTCCGAATCGAATATTGGGACAAGCGTCTCGTTTTATGGGCCACGGGCGTGCGTGTGCGAGTCCCTTTGGCCCATAAGGAACGCTGGCGGGTCGTTATTTGGGCCGTGGGTCACTTCGCCCGCGCCGTGTTTCGTCATACGCTCATAGTGGAAGCCGATGCCACGGGGACGGCGAAGGCCTCGGGCAACGGATGAGCTGCAAGCGAAAGGAGCGGTGAGGATGATGAAGCCCATGACGAAGAAGCTGCTGTTAGGAATTCCCACTGTGACGCTTTCGGCCGTGCTGGCGTGTACCGTGGCAGGCTGCGGCGGTAGTGCTCCGAACGGCTCGGCTGGCAGCTCGGGTGGTAGCGCGCCTGTGCAGGAGAAGTCCAAGAAGGCCAAGGCCTATGAGTCGCAGACGGTCGAGGTGGCTGGCATTACCTATGAGTTGGTGGCTCACGGTACGTTCTATCGCGGTGATGCCAAGAAGCAGGACGGCTTTTACCTGCACATCAAGATTACCAACAACAACACAAAGAACAGGACGTTCAGTTCCTTTAACGTGCATGCTGCCCAAGGCGATCTTGAGGCAGGCGACCCGTTGTTTACTTCCGGCAAGGCGGCCGTGCTCGACTACGTTGCAAGTGAGGCTCCCGATGAGCTTCACGAGGGCATCGATCTTTCCAAGAGGCCAGATATCGGCCCGGGCGAGACCGTTGAGTACGTGTATTTCTGGGCGCCCAAGACGGCGTACTACGGGCCCATCACTGTCGAGTTCGTAGACGCTTACGCCCCCGCCAAGAATCATGAGGCCATGCACTTTGACACCACGGGATGCGAGACCAAGGAGTTCAAGGCGGCCGGCGGCGTGGCCGATTCTGGCGAGAAGGCAGATTTAACGGGCATCGACTGCGCATCGTACAGCATCGAGGCCGCCGATGGGTACACGCTGGATTCGTCCGACGAAGAGCGCGAAAAGGCAAACTTCTTCCACGACGAGACTGGAGGACGCCTGAACATCAGCATCTTCCCGCGCTCGCCGGAGGAAGAGGTTGCAAGCCTAGAGCAGGTCTACGAAGGCAAGGAGACAACAACCGACCAGGTCGAGTACAACGGCATAACGTGGCTGCGCTTTACCGGTCCCGACAACGGTCATACGCTGTTTGCGACGGCTCCCGCAACGGGTGAAACCGTCCGCGTGTCGATCGGCTGGAAGATCGACTGGGATGCCGCCGTGCCCATGATGGAGGCACTGAAGCTCAAATAACGCCGCGATTTTCACGTCAGGCGACTCAGGGCTGGCTCCGAGTTATCGGGGCCAGCCCCTTTTGGTGTTCGATGAGCCGAGTCGGCGTCTCACACAAAAGTAACTAGGAGCTAGCGAGGCCTATCCGAATTGACCTCATTGGCGGTGTCTTTTTCGAGCGCCGTGCGGCGGACGCTGTAGGCGACAAGGCCGGCACCAGCTGCGGCGAGTGCTGCTGCGGCTGCGGTTAGGGGGACGTTGCTGTCGCCCGTGCCGGCGAGCGCGCCCGCTTTTCTGGAGCGCTTGTTATTGCCGTGATCCTTGCCGCTGCCAGAGCCACTGCCGCCACCGGAGCTGCTTCCGTCGGAACCACCTCCACTCGAGCCACCATCGCCGTCTACCGTCATTGGGGCGTCGTGAAGTCCTGTCGTATCCGCGCTGTCGCATACGCCGACCTGAACTTCTGAGCGTTCGCATGCCGCGTCGGGCACATGAAGCTCGTGCAGAACGGCACTCAGCGCCGAGTTTGCGCCCGGTCGGATCTCCTCGAGCGTTACGGGATCGAGCGCCACCAGATTACGCGCCTTCGCATACAGCGTGACGCGTTTGCCCACTTCGTCGCTCCAGCTCTCGGGGATGGCGAAGCTCATGCGGAACTGTGCCGTGCAACCCGGTGCCAGCACGGCGTTGCCGTTGTCGGCTACCAGCGGGTGCGTTGCAAAACATGCGCCCAGCGTCTCGAGCGCGTACTTCACGTGTGCCATGTCGTTGGCCGAAGCGTCTTCGGCAAGCTCTGGATCGTGGATCGAAGCCATGCGTGCGTTCGCTCCGAATCCGATGGATGCGCTGGAGAACGGCTGGCTGGAGCCCTCTCGGTACAGATCGATCGTGCCGGCGGTCAGCAAAGTGTTGCCGTCGTTTCGCACCGTGACCATGAAGGACTCGCCTGCTGCTCCGGGCACCACCGCGCCCGAGGTAGCGACCGCGCCCGTCGGAGTGGCACACGCCACCAAGGGCACTTCGATGCCGTGCAGCTCTGCCTCGCTCTGCTCCGCGCTCACAATGTGCGTGGCGAGCGCGGAGAGAATGCCTCCCGACGTCAAAAATGCCGTTATCTGATCGACGGGATGGTCCAGCTCGCACATCACGAACGGCTCCGTGAACAGATCGCCTGCCAAGGTGCTGGCGAAGATGCGGAAGTGCTTGCCCATCACTGCTACCGGGTTGCCTTCTTCGTCGTAGGTTTGTCCCACCTTGCCATCGGTGTTCTCTACATAGAGCACGCACCTGCCGTTGTTGCTCACGCTAAACGATGCCGGGCCACAGCCTGCGGCACCCACGGGCCGCGTTGCAAATGCCGATGCGCCTCGCGTCCAAGTAATATGCTGCAGTTGCTCGTTGACGGTTGCCAAAAAGCCCGTGTGCTGCGGCCACGGCACCGCACGGGGCACCGCGGCGTCCGGCGGCATAACGCCCCAGCCCGCAATGGACCGGCCGATCACGGCGTACGATGCGCAGCCGCAACCGTCTGCGGTCTCGTACGCAACGGGCACCACCATTTTGCCGTTGATGTTTTCGGGCTCGCCCAGCTCGATACTCGAAGGTGCCTGCGGAAAGCGGAGAACTTGGCGGAACGTCAGGCTGTCGCCCGAAACGTCCGACCACAGGGTAAAGCACTCCAGCGCAACCTCAGCCCCGTTGCCGAGCGCCTTTTCTGCGGTGGTTCCGCGGCGGTGGAGGTAGGCACCCGACAGGCGCCCGTCGACCAGCGTCTTGCCCACCGTGATACGCGGGCACTGCAGGCAATGGTAGCCATCCTCTTGCAGGCGGCCGTGCGAGATGCTGCGCCATGACGTATGCGACACCACGCGGATTTCGTCATTACTTATGCGCAGGCGTACAACGGACAGTATGCCGGCTGTGCTTGCCGTATCGAAAAGGGTGTTGTCACCGGCGGGGCGCTCGCCCGAGACCAGCAGCACGTAGGCGTCCCGGTTTCCTCTACCGTCCGTATATTCCACCACGTCGAAGTCGTAATCGTATATGCTGTCGCGCTCCACGTCGTTCTCGCCAAACCCAAGGGGAAAGTCCACGGGCATGGGAGCGGACCACGTGCCGTTTGCCTTTGTGTGCACCACCAGGCGCGAGCGGCCATTGTCGTCGTAGCGCACCGAGGCGATACGGAACAGGCATTCTGCGCCGGCAATCATTGCCAGCTTCATGTGAGCTTCGCTGAGCACGCCGGAAAACAGCACACTGTCGCTCGATGGTTTGATACCGCCACGCTCGTCCTCCGATACACCAGCAGAATTGGCGTTGGGGTCCGCAACGGCGTTCGTCGCCTGCCCGATATAGGTGTACTCATACATTGGCGCGGCGTTTTCGTCGTTCTCTATCAGTGCATGGACGAAATGCTCGATCTGTCCCGTGTCGTCGCTTTCTGCATCCGCCTCGAGCTCAATGTGCGTAACCGCTTGATCCCAATCGCGCACGACAGGCGCGACGTTTACGGCAGTGGCCTTAACCTCGGCGCGTGCGAGCAGCTCGGCGTTGGTGACGATGGTGGCCGATGCGATTAATTGCGGCACACCACCTGCCTCGGCGTTGCCGGCTGAGCCGAAGCGGGCATCCAGCGTATAAGGCGTATCTCCACCCAAGGCCAGCTCAGAGCGCTGGAGCACATACCGATCGCCATTGTTCACTGACATATTCCACGAATCGAGGAGTGTGGGCCACGATCCCGACCAAGCTTTGGTGGTCCACTTGAACATGACGAACTGGAGTATCACATCGACATCGACGTCTGCACCTACGCGCAGTCGCGGAAGCTGGTGTCCATCCGCCTTCTCGTACCCAATGAACAACGTGAGGGACGCGGCGCCGCGCACGGCAGACGAGGCGACGCCTGCAACGCCGGCGCCAAAGGTGACGGCAAGCCCGATCTGGATGGTGAATGAGCCCGAGGTGTTGGAATAGTCGAGCGATATGTTTTTGAAAAACGCTGCGCCGCTACCGTGTGTGTGGGCGCCCACGGCGAGCGCCAGTTTTGCCAGCACCCAGGGGTTGACGTTTAGGAAAAACGGCACCGGTCCCAAGGTGAACTGTTCGGTCCAGTTGAGGTCGGTTCTTACCTGGAAGAGGGCCTTAATATTGCCGTATGCGGGGTCGTTGTTGTCACCCCAGGTTTTGCCCACCCAATCGTAGGCGAGCGAGCCGTACAGCTGTGTGGCGATATCCATCGTGAACAGCAGCGTGCAATGGTGGCGAAGGAGCTTGGTGTTTCTTGGGTCGGTGCCCGAACCGGCACTCATGCTCTTGTACTGATTCCACTTCCCCTCCATCTCGTCGAGGTAGCGGTTTGCCTGCTTGGCACCCGACTCGCGCGGTGATTTCTTCCAGTACTCTGGATCTGGATTGCCCGAATCGTTCATATAGCTGGCTGGTTTGTATCCTCCGCCAAACAGCACGTATCCAGCAAACGAGAAATCAAAGAGGATCGGAAATGTGGGTATCCAGCACGTGAACTTATTGCCGCCGATGCCGGGAAACGCCGCGGGGAAATCAAACGGAGTGATCTCTTGGTCCATGGTGGTGGGAATGATGGTGGTCGAGCCCGATTCCGCCTTTGCGGCCGGCGCGGTGACAACGGCCATAGGGGATGAAAGCGTGTAGGTTTTGCCCTGATAGTCGAGGACAAAGCGCAGTTTGCACCCTTCTTCCAGAAGGCCCGATGCCGCGTCGAGAAACATGTCTTCGAGTGTGAACGTCGCCAGATTATCCGCGCCCGATGCGCTGGCCTTGATCTGACCGATCTGCGTGACGGTTTCGGGTGAGCTGCCCGCGGCAGACGTCACTTTGTTGATGCGCAGCGTTGCCTGCCCACCCTGCGGCAGATGAGCCTGTACAGCGAAGGCGTGCGTGTCGGGCTGCTCGTTTGCCGTGTCGTCTTTCGGCAATGCCATAAACGTGGCTTCAGCGTACTGGATGTCCCATTCGTCGAATGTGAGCTGGCGGAAGTACGGCTCGCCGTCGGAAAGCGGACGCGTGGGCGCGGTTATGGCGGTGCCGCCCTGGATGCGCGCAAGGGGAATCTCGACATCACGGTAGCCCGCCACACTAATGGAGATGCCGCCGTTAAAGTCGTACGCGTCAAGGAGCGTTGCCTCGTCCACGTAGCCTTCCGAAAGCGGCGCGACCTCAAAGATGGCCGTGCCTTCGTCGTCGGTCGTGGCGGTGAGCTGCTTGCCTGCGGCATAGCGTGATGTGAGCGTGACCTGGGCACCTGCGATGGGCGCATTCTTGTTGGCGACGTCGACCACGACCACACCAAACATGGTGCGCGAGAGAACGAGCACCCTGAAGGGGTCTTTTTCGTCGGCATAGGCTTCGGTGGGCGCAAACGGCAATATGAAGGCGTTTGCGCTTCCCGGCACGCGCGGCAACATAATGCTCGCCAGCGAGGACGCTCCGGCAACAAGTAACGAACGGCGATCAAGCATCTTTGGCTCCCATCCCGCAGGTATCGATGGAAATAATCCAATTTTGCGAGAAGCCGCTTCGTGGCGGTAGTGCCGTTCAAGGGTCAAAATGTCCAAATTGATCGAGCGGAGTGCCGGGTTCCGGAACGCGTTCGATGCGCTTGGCAGCCCGGTCGCTAACGCAACATATGCGCGACCAGCTCGGCACGAGTTCCGATACCAAGCTTGGCATACACTCCTGATAGGCGGTTTTTAACGGTGCCCGGCGATACTCCCATATGACGTGCGATTTCGGCGTTGGTCCACCCACGACAGGCGAGCATGGCCATGGTGAATTCCGTGGTCGTTAGATCGTCGGCCACGTCCTCGCCCGAATCGGGGTTGTGGATGCGTCGCCAGCCGTAGCTGAATCGATACGTGATCTCGATGATGCGTGCGAAATCGTCAGGGTATTGCGATTTTAGGCATGCCTCGATGAGTCCCTGCAAAAGGCCATGGTGTTCGCCGATGAGTTCGATAAGGCCGTCGGGGCGCGCAATGTCCCAAGCGGCGCCAAAATGCGCTTTTGCGGCGTCGACGTCTTTGAGACTCATACAGGCCATCGAAGCCGACAAGTGCAGGAATAGCTCCGAGATGGGGTAGCTTCCCTGTTTCATAATCAGGGCGTTTTCCGCCATGCCCAGGCTGCGGCCGTATTCGCCGCGCAGATACAACGCGTGCGCCATCACGTAGCTGGCGAACAGGCGCAGGCCTTCGGGCAGATGCGCCGCAAGTGGATAAAACTCTTCGGCAGAATACGGGGAAGGCAAGTGCAACAGGACGCTCGCGGCGGAGGCGAACAGGATATGCGTGGCGTGGACGGCAGACGATTCCTCGTCAGTTGGCGTATCGAGGATGCCCGCAAGGCAACGGCGGGCATCGGTGATACGGTTGAGCGACAGACTGGCATATCCGCAGATAAGGCATGCGGAATAGCGCAGCGCGGGGTCGGTGGCGTCAAGATAGGGGCGTGCTGTCTCGGCGGCGAGTGTGGCCTGTCCGCGAAAGTACAGCGCTTCCGCCGTGGCGATGGTGCGTGAATCGGGGTCGGAAATGCCTGCAACCGCAGCGTCAATCTGCCCCGGCACAAAGGCGGTGCACATCAACGGCATGGGAATGCGCGGGTAGCCATCGCAGTCCATCTTCCATCTCCCAACAGCTGGCAACATTAGCAGCCATTTTACCCCTGTTGATCGGGACTGGAATTTGTGGGTATCGCCTACGATTATGCCGAACGTATAAAGGAAGAGTCTATTGGCGATGCTCCCAAGGTGGCTACCGAAGCCTAGCTGACCTCGACATTAGGAAAAATTGCCACCCCTGCAAAAAGCTCCGTCGCAGCGATGGGAAACGAACCTCGCTCTGCATATAATGAGGTCATATGACGGTGCGTTTGCATACGTGTAGCGCATTCCCATCGAACCGAAAAGGAGCTTTGCATGGATCCCAACAAGCGTCCCGACGACATGGTGCGTATCACCACTCCCGAACTTGCCCAGGTGTTCATCGATGAGCAGGTTGCTGCAATCCGCGAGCAGATTGGCGACAAGAAGGTCCTGCTGGCTCTTTCCGGCGGCGTCGACAGTTCTGTAGTTGCGGCCCTGCTCATCAAAGCTATCGGCAAGCAGCTCATCTGCGTGCATGTGAACCACGGCCTGATGCGCAAGGGCGAGAGCGAACAGGTCGTCGACGTCTTCAAGAACCAGATGGATGCGAACCTGGTCTATGTCGACGCTACTGATCGCTTCCTGGAAAAGCTCGTGGACGTCGAGGAGCCCGAGGCCAAGCGCAAGATTATCGGCGCCGAGTTCATTCGCGTGTTCGAGGAGGAGGCCCGCAAGGTTGGCGACGAGGTCAGTTTCCTCGCCCAGGGCACCATCTATCCCGACATTCTGGAGTCGCAGGACGGCGTGAAGGCTCACCACAACGTTGGCGGCCTGCCCGAGGACCTGCAGTTTGAGCTCTGCGAGCCCGTCAAGCTGCTGTACAAGGACGAGGTGCGCGTCGTGGGTCGCGAGCTCGGCCTGCCCGAGAACATGGTCGAGCGCCAGCCGTTCCCCGGCCCGGGCCTGGGCATCCGCATCATCGGCGAAATCACCAAGGAACGC
>CAJMOP010000018.1 GCA_905215115.1 uncultured bacterium
GAGTCCCTGCACGACCGCATCGATGATGGCTTCGGGACGCACGGCGCAGCCGGGCGCGTACACGTCCACGGGAATCGCGCGGTCCACGCCGCCGATCACGTTGTAGGCATCGCGGAACACGCCGCCCGAGCACGCGCAGATGCCGCACGCCACCACGCACTTGGGCTCGAGCATCTGGTTGTAAATCTGACGCACGACGGGCAGGTTCTGGGCATTGACCGAGCCCGTCACCAAAAAGATGTCCGCATGTTTGGGGTTGCCGGTGTTGACCACGCCAAAGCGCTCCGCATCGAACAGTGGGGTAAGCGAGGCCAGCACCTCGATATCGCATCCGTTGCAGCTCGAGCCGTCGTAATGAATAACCCACGGTGAGCGCGACATTTTATGATCCATGGATGCCGCCTCCTAAATAAACACGTCGACGAGGATGGGCATAAGGTTGAGCAGGCCAAACACCAGCGCCACGCCCCAGCCGAGCTTAAAGCAGCTGCGCCAGGTGCTACGGGCGAAGGTGTTATCGATCAGTACCTCGACAAAATACGTCGCGGCCATCACGACCAGGGCTACGGCCCAGCTCACCGGGTTGTCCCAGACAAAGAACATGCCCACCCACATCAAAAACAGCACGGTCTCGCACCAGTGCATAAGGGTCATCTTGGCCAGCGTGCTGCCGCTCATCTCGGTGGCGACGCCCTGGACAATCTCCTGATGCGCGTGATGCGAGTACGAAAGGTCGAACGGCGACTTGCGTAGCTTGATGGTAAGCACCGCGAGCAGCGCAAGGAAAATGGGCGCGCTGTACACGATGATGGGGGCTGACTGCCCCGTCACGGCAATGGAATCGAAGCTGTCGGTGGCAAGGTACAGGCCCACGCTCATCAGCAGAACGGCGGGCTCGTAGCTCATAACCTGCAGCAGCTCGCGATCGGCGCCGACCTGCGCAAACGGGCTTTGCGTCGAGGCGGACGCCAGCACCACAAAGATCGCGGCGAGCGTCACCATAAAAGCGCACAGCAGCGTGTTGGAACCCGACACAAAGATGCCGCCGCCTACCACGGTAAAGATGAGCGCACATGCCATATAGGTATCGTCCATGGTGTTTACGCTGGCAGGGGCCTTGCGCAGCAGTTTGGCAACGTCGTAGAAGGGCTGCAGCAGACGCGGACCCACGCGGCCCTGCATGCGAGCCGAAAGCTTACGGTCAAGGCCGTCGATCAGGCCGCCCACAAGCGGCGCCAGCAAAGCAAACGCCACGGTGCCAATAAAAATGCCCACGACGCCCGAGCCTTCGAAATACTTGCCGCGCAGCACCGAGGGCGCGCTCATGGCAAGCCGCTCGGGCCCAATCCACGCGCAACACAGCAACGCAAACAAGATAATGCTGCAACACACGACGCTACCCGCGGGGCCAATACGCTTCTCGCCAAGGGCGTCCTCCGAGTACCAATTGCGCTTTTCGGCCTTCACCTCGTGTCCCATCGAGCCACGGAAATGGCGATATTTGTCGGTCCCCACACCCGAAAGGTACACGTTGACGTGCGGTTTGTTGCTCACGCGGAATGAAGTCAGCAGCACCACGGCGATAAACGCCACGATAACCACCATCAGATACATGGAGTCCTTGCCAATAACGTACGGCACGCGGCCAAACACCATGGCCAAGTAAGGCGACACCAGGCCGCTCGAGATGAGCGGGAACGCCACGCAGCACAGAATCAGCAGCGCGGCGATGGTGTTGAGGGCCATCCATTCGGTCTTATGGACATTGACCTCAACGTTTTGAGCCGTGGGGTCGACGCCCGAAAGCTTGGCAAGCCACTTGCCCCAGAAGAAGAACGTCGCGGCCGAGCCAAAGGCAAGCACCATGATCATGAGCACGTTGCCGGTCTGCGCGAACGCCACCAGGGCGCCCCACTTGGACACGAGCATGCCAAACGGTGCCACGAACATGCCCATGATGCCCAGCATCATCAGACGCGTAAGGTGCGGCATGCGGCTGAACATACCGTCCATGTCCTCGATATTGCGGCTGCCGATATGATGCTCGGCCGTGCCCACGCACAGGAACAGCAGCGACTTGGCCACCGTGTGGAACAGGATCAGGAAGATGGCGGCCCATACGGCCTCGGGCGCGCCGACACCCAAGCAAGCACTGATGAGGCCCAAGTTGGAAATGGTGGAGTACGCGAGGACGCGTTTGGCGTTGCTCTGCGAGATGGCCATGAGGGCAGCGAGCAAAAACGTGATGGCACCCACGCTCGTGACCATAAAGCCGGTCACGGGATAGATGGCATAGAGCGGGCTGAGCTTGACCATCAGGAACACGCCGGCTTTGACCATGGTTGACGAGTGCAGCAGGGCACTCGTGGGCGTGGGGGCAACCATGGCACCCAACAGCCAAGTGTGAAACGGCATCTGTGCGGCCTTGGTAAGTGCGGCGAGCGACAACAGGATGACCGGCATCACCAGCAGCGCGGACTGCGCGGTTCCGGTGCCGGAAAGCTCGATCATGCCCGAGATGGTCAGCGGCATGCCGTTAACGTGCAGGTACATGAGTCCGGCCAAAAACGCGATGCCGCCCAGCATGTTGAGGATGATCTGGGTAAAGGCGTTCTTGATGGCCTCGGGCGTACGCGTGTAGCCAATCATAAGGAACGAACACACGGCGGTGATTTCCCAGCCGCAGAACAGCCACTCCAGGTTATCGCTCGTCACGATGACGAACATGGCCGAGAGGAACAGGAACATGAGCGCCAGGAACTGCGGGCGACGGTCGGGCGCGGTTTGCCCACGCAGCGCGGCCTCGTGCTCGTCATGAGCCTGGAAGTCCTTCATGTAGCCCAGGGCATACACGCAGATTAGGCTGCCGACGATACCGACCGCGAGGACCATGATCACACTCATGTAGTCCAGGTAGAGCGGCGTCGCGGTGACGGCTTCGGCCGCGGGCAGCGTCATGGCTGCAAAGGCGAGCGAGCCCACCAGCTGGACTATGCCGAGCACCGTGGTGAGCGTGCTCTTATATTTACGCGCGTTGTACAGGATGACGGCGCACAGGATCACGTCGATGACGGAGCTGATGATCGAGAGCACATGCGAGGTGCCCGGTGCCACCTCGAAGCTCTGCGGGCCCGTGCCAAAAAACATGACGGCGACTACAACCGTCACCGCCATAATGATGCCAGAGCCTACAAGCCCTAGCGCATCGCGGGCGCGGTCACCACGCGCGAGCAGCATGCCCAGCGCCGGTACCAGCGGAAACAGGGTAAGGAAATACAGTAGCGTCATACCATCACTCCCCCATGCAAAAACGCTGCAATTGTTTAACGTTATAGCTCAGTTGAGGAGTAGCGGCGGCAGGTTTTCGGTCAACTGGGGAGTTTTAGGCGCACGGGGCAAGGAGTCTGTCCGCATTGGAGTAGAGGGGCGGCAAGAAAAATGCGCCCCTGTTGGCGCACCATCCCGTTTGCTATTCCGCCTTTTTAACGCGCGGCTTGCGGCCGCGCGGCTTATCGACCAGCGCGGACTCACCGCTCTCGCGATACTGGCGGCACCAAGCCTTGACCGAAGACTCGCTGGGGATCTTATGCTTGATCATGGCCTCGCGAACCGTCAGGCCGTTTTCCAAGCGATCCTTAACCACGGCGAGCTTAACTTCGAACGAATAGGTGTGATGATGCGAACCGGCGTTGAGAACGGCGTCGGCACCGCCCACGGCATATGCGCGGGCCCACTGACGAGCCGTGGCCTGGGGAATGCCAAGCTCCGCGGCGAGGGCGCGATGGCCGACCCCCTCTTGGAGGATCTCGACGGCGCGCTGCCTGACCTCGGGCGCATGCGTGCGAGTCCTTGTTGCTTCTGACATACCTGCCACTTCTTAGCCTTAACCGTTAATCTGCTTTCTTACGTGCATGTTAGATAGTAGCATTTTGCTGTTTGCACGTAACAGTTAATTGAAAATCGCAATTTCGCTATCTGGGCATTTGCCATTAATTTGCAACAGTTCTTTAGGTTTTATTTACGCAGCTAGTTAGCTCGCGGCTCATTGACGGTGTTTTACCAACCAGATTGATATCTTTTTGTTTGGCTGGTAGGGTTTGTTTAATTATTAACCCCTCTTCAGCCCGCACCTACATGTCAACTTTCCACTTACTTTCCAGCTTTCCACCTTAGGTGTTAAGTTAAGTGGAAAGTTGGAAAGTTTGGTGGGAAGCCGAAGCAACGGCAGGCCGCGCGAGCAAGAAAGGGGGCGGCAACCGGGTGGTTGCCGCCCCCTTTGCGAAGCTAGTTGGCTTCGGAACTAGTGGTCGATGCCGTTGAGGTTCACCCTCGTGAGCGTATAGGTCACATAGTCGGGCGATTGAGGCTTTGCGCTCGCCACGTCACCCTTAACCAGGCTCGCTCTCATTACCAATCGATAGTTCGCGTAGAACTGCTCACGCTGTTCAACCTGCGTGTTGACCTTAACGGTAAAGGGCAGGCTAAACGTAGTGTCACCGTTCTGCGTTTTGAACTTGCCATTCTCCTTCGAGTCAGTGAAGGTGATCGTGCTACCGGAGGGAGCGACCGCGGCAAGCTTACTCTCCGTCACTGTTACGTAGTTGGAGATATCATCCGTTACACTCTCATACGTGCCGTCGGTTCCGCGGCGCTGCAGCTCGAGCGTGTACACAACAGAGTCGGCATTTGCAATTGCCTCGGCGGCGTTGCTAAGTCCACCCAGTTCATACGTGGCACCCAGACCAATCGTGCCATTCGCGATCGGACGTAGGTCGTCCACGTTAATACCAAGCTGCGACTTATCTGGCGCAGAAAGCGTAATGGTCGTATCACCCGTGTCCATGCGATAGTACCCGACGTTACCGGGCTTCGTCTGCGTCAGGCTCGAGGTATTAAGGCCTTCCTTACGCGTCGAAAGCTTGGCAGTATAGGACATCTTGGTACAGGCGTCCTCGCCAGACTGCTTGGACAGGGAGATAACCTTGTTGCAGCCGTCCGGCGTAAGGCGAATCTCTTCCACCACCGTACGCACGGTAAAGGATCCGTCCGTTGCGATCTTGCGGATTCCGGCGAGGTCATGGTCGAGCGCGAGCTTCAGCGAATCATCGCCTGTATCCGTCACGGTCTGCGTGAACGCAGGCGTCGAAGCGTCACACGGCTCCCAATCGCCGCCATTCCACCTGTAGTTCTGACCGCCGATGGCAACATAAAACTTCGCAATTGCCGAGGTTCCGCTCGGGAAACTACTTACTCCCATTAGGTTGTTGTTGGCGCCATAGCGACACAGCGATGTATCGAGCTGATAGAACAGATGGTCACTCTCTGTATAGTATTGGCTCGGGCTAAACGTAACCGTATCTTTGACGTCAAGAGAAAGCACGTAGGCGGCACCGTCCTCCGACTTCGAAACTGGAATGCGCGCCGCATTTTTATTGTCGACTACACTCTGCTCATAATTGGACAAGATGCTGTATGTCGATGCCGTACTGTTTTGATTATCTTCGCCACCGGTGCGCAAGACGTGATGCAAATTCCAAGATATGCGGGCACCCGAAGAATTCGAGTCAATAGACGAAGCCGTAAAACCGTTGATACTAGCTTGCGTCCCGCCGTTGCCCGACTTGGGCACGTTGACAACTAGGTAGACGCTCTCCGACGCACGCAGCTCCCTGCCGGTATCCTTCTCCTTAGGTACCTTTAGCGTATAGCGACTGTTGCTGGAAACGTCAGCGCCCGCAACCTTAAACAGCGTCCACTTGCCATCGAGTTTCGCCTTGGCGGTCGCCTCTGCCTCCTTATCACACTTAGTCCATGTGCCGGTGCCATCCTGCGTGGCCGACACATCCAAAGTCTCGCTCAGCCATCGCTCCTGATATGGATTGCCCGCAGAATCCTTAAAGCCGTCGTTTCCGCTCAGGGAAACGCTCGTTGCTCCGCCTTCGCCCACCGTATAGTGATACTCTCTGCCACCGGCCTTGCCGTCAACGTTCGCATCGATGAGCGTAAGCTGGGTGCCCTGGGGAAACCTTCCGTCGGCACCATTGAAGAGGATGCTCTTGCCGAGCCCCTTCATCGAGCCGCCAGCAGCCATATAGCTGTCCCAGCCAAAGTCGACTTCCTTCCCATTGGCAGAATTGTATGTCCAGGTAAGCAGACCCGTCATCGGCTCGCCAAAGCTCGTAAGCACGTGTGCATCTTTTCCAAGGTTAGCGTAGTCTTTTTCTTTAAATTGAGTGCCGTAATCATACGTTGCAGTGAAATCGATCTCGAGCTTGCGCTTAACGATGATCGGCACCTGAACGTTGTAGCTCTGACCCGCCTCGGTAAAGGTAACGGTCAGGAGCGTAAAGCGACCTTTGCCATTGTCCCAATCGGAGCTTGGGCTAAACGACATGTTCTTTTTACCGTTGTTCACCACACGAAGTGTGGGATTGCTCGACGCACCATCGTCCTTAACGAATACACCGTTCTTGAGTTGGAACACCTCCGCCTTGGCCGTCACGTGCGGATTGGTGCCATTCTCGTTATTCAATCTGCAAGCGTCGGAGAAGCCGCCGTTCGTGATGATGTTTAGATAGCTCTTGACCGTCGTATTATCGGTACCCGAGATCACCAAAACGGGAAAATCCGTTGCAACCTTGCTGTCGCTTGCATCGTTATTCGCATTGAACATGCTTGCCACGGATTTGGCGTTATAGCTCGACGTATTTTGATAGGCGCCATCGTCATTGATGCCGCCGATGTTGGTGTAGGTGTAACGGTTGGCAACGCCGGGGCTCGACGGATTCTGGATGGCCGTGGCAAGGCCAACGTTCATGCCGTCGCCGAACAGATAACGGCCGGCCGTGTCAGCATCGGAAGCGCGCACAGCAAGGCCGCTCGTCGGACTCGTCGTGACGTAGGGCGAAACGGCCGGCGTCACATTGCCGTTCGCAGCATCGTTGCCATACAGTGTCGCGCCCTTGGCATCGGAAAGCTTGTCTTCATAGGCAGCAAATGCGATGTATGACTTTCTGTTCACCTTTTTAAGGTCGTCGGCACCGGAAGAATTGCGCATCAGCTTGAGCGATTCGCTCGCACTGTTTGGTCTAATGGCAATTCCTGCGACAAAAACGTTGACGAGGTCAGCGGATGAACTATTTCCGAACAAATATCCCTGGCTAGTTTGCGCCCCAAAGATATTGCGATCCATGAGCACGTTTACGAGCCTAAATGAGCCACGGCCATCGCCAGACACGCCACCAGAACAACTTCCCAGCGATGAGTTCCATGCAGCGTTCTTGCTACCGGTAAAGTTATTCTCGCCAATGGTCGAATTCAAAAGCGTGACAGAGTTCGCCGTGTTACCGATCGAGCCAACAACACCACCAGAATACGAACCATCGACGACCAGTCCAGTGATAGTTGAATTCTTGACCTCGAGGGCACACCCACCTTTCAGATCACCGATTAAACCGGCAGAGCACTCACGAGCACCAAGATGGATGTCTTTTATTACACAGCTATCGAACTTAAATGCACCGCCCGAAGCCGCTTCGCCGACTGCACCAGCAACGTACTTAAGATTATTCGATCCTCTAACACCAAATACCGTTTTACTCTGCACGTCGCCTTGGATGCACAGATTGTAGACAGACACGATTCCATTTTCGGACCTTCCGATAAGGCCGCCGGTCCCCTCGGTCGCGCTCGATGCTGCCGGCTGAAGCGTGACATTGCTGATCTCCGCCTTTTCGGCACCCTGCGAAGGCGTTCCAGCATCATCGGTGTTCACCAGGAAACCACCTCCAGCAAGACCCACGACACCGCCGGTCCTTGCGTTAGAAGCAGTTGACACAATCGTGGAATTCTTGGCAATAGACATGTTCGTTTTTGTCCAAACGCCACCAGCGGAATTTTTGTTCAGCTTGCCGACGAAGCCACCGACGTTTTGCACGCCAGAAATGTCCATGTTGCTATAAGAGCAATCGTAAAGCTTGACCGGAGAATAGCGCGTTGTCGCTCGTGATTCATCGTTACGATTCACCAGCAAAGTTGCATCTTTGTCAGTCCTGCGGCTACCATAGCCGGATGCGCCGAGCAATCCGCCAACGTTATTGGGGCCATTCACCCTGCAGTTATCCATGGTAATTCCTGCATATTTGCCGTAATCCGCCAGCGAGCTCGCGTTCGCCGTAGTGCCCGCAAGCAGACCGACGCCAACTTGCTCATCGCCCGCACCACTGGGGGCGCCGGCTGCATTGATATACGTAAGAGAAATATTGCAGTCATCGAACTTTAGGTTCTGGACGGTATAGCCGCCGTTGCCCACAGCAGCAGCGCCGTCCGTTCCCGGAGTGCCGATGCTCCCCCTCACGTTGGTCGAGGTGTACGTTACGGTGCCAAAGAGAGCGCCCACTCCGGTGAGTTTGTAATTATCGTCGGCGTACTCCGTGACCCCATATACCTTGCTGGCCTCTTTGCTACCGACCTTAATTGTTGCACCGTTACCGTTGATGCACGCAACAAGCGGCACGATGCGATCGCGGTCGGCGCCCTTACCGGATGCGCATGCGTTTGAGTAGTAGCGGCCCGAAAGACCCGTGTAACCCGTGCCATAAGTAGTCATGTCATAGGTTTCACCCGCTTTGAACTGCAAATCCATTCCCGATACCTGCGCGGCGCAGATGTTACCCGTCTGCCACGTTGCGTATTTCTTTACCAGGTAGGGGGAGTTAACGTCCGAACCATCGCTTGTGTAGTCGAGCGCGTTACCCTCTAACTGAATACCGGGACTTTTCATGTCATCGTTTTTCGCATTAGCAAAGTCGTCAGCGGCACTCGCCGGCCTTCCAACATGTGTATAGCTCGCGTTGCGAACTTTGCCGTATTGCTTGTTGCCGAATTGGTACACTCCCTTTGCGTTGTTGCCGCCCATGTAGGCACGCGAGCCCGCATACGTTCCATACGCATCGTTCGTGGTATTCGTATTCGCCGAACCGCCGGCCGCACCGCTGCTGATGATGGCCGAGAGTACGAGCAGTCCCTGCGAGTCATTGACGGTTGTGGTTATCGCAGAGCTATTGGCGTCGTCTCCCCTATAGCGGCCCTGCGTCGCATCCGTCTTGATGCACCCCGTCTTCGAAGTATCCAGATTGTTCACCTTGTAGTTACGATCAGTGTTGTCGAGACTCTTACCATCGGCAAGCTCGCTGAACGCATAGCCGTCGATTACGCGGCCAACATACGGGTTGTCATAGAGAGAAGTACCGGCGCTATGCCAGGGGTTAAGGGCACCGTCGCCGCGCGAAGAGTTGCGGAAGATGACGCCGCCACCCGCAACAGCACCAACGTAGCCGCCAACGGGCACAAGGTGCGCGCCGCCGCCATTATCGCCTGCCGCCCCAGCAACGCTAAAGCCAGCATCCGCATTCACCGACACGCCATCGATGATATTGTCACCGCCCATGATGCAACCGATCACGCCGCCAAAGAACGCGCCCGGCACACCAGATGCATCTTTACTCTTATATGCAATTGAGACCGGCATGCCCGAGTATTCAATATTCAGGTTGCTCACAACGCTGCCGTAGCTATACGGGATCAATCCGGAAAGCGCGCTTGCGCCTTCGGGCTTGTTAATCTTGATGGTCGCTAAACCGCCGTCTCTCAGATTGCCAACAACAACCCCCCTGAACGGGTTGCTCTGATTGCCCAAACCCTGGAAAGCGGTGGTATCGAGCACAAGTGTATCGCTACCATTTCCCTCGCTATCAACCGGCTCGATACTGTAGTAGGCGCTTTGGAGATAGCTGTGCATCGTCGCATCGTCAAGCGCGTTATTGGGGTCAGTGGTACCTTCCCCTGTCTTCCTCTCCCATGTTTTGTTCGCCTGTTTGTAGATGTACGTCACTTCGTTTTCAGTATTCTCACTGGACGAACGACGCTGACATAGCTCTTCCTGATTGGCGGCAATCGTTACTTCCCAACCGTCGATTGCATTTTGCGTGTTGATATACTCAGCAACCGTGTTGAGCTCTGATGCTTTAGTTATGGAATAGGGATCGCCATAGGTACCGCAGCCCGTCGTAAGCTTGGGCACACGCTGGTTAACTTTGATTTCGTGGTATTGGACTTTGTTTTCGTTGACATTGCCCTTTTTCACATACGGGAGATAACCACCGAATTGCGGAGTATCCGCATTTGCCTCTTTGTTGTCAACGGTGACGAGGCCAGCGGGGGTCCCATAGGTGCTCTCGTCGTAGTACCAGAGCTGCTTACCGGAGTATTCGCCCTTCGAGTCGATCTCGCTACCGAATGTGACCTTATCGTTTGTCTGGTCATCCATCATAAAGGTATACACCGCCGAGCCGGTCTTCCCCTCGCCGTAGCCAAAGCTCTCAAGCAAGCTTGCGCGGGTGAACATCGCGTTATCAGTTGCACTGGGGAGGCTGATCGCGCTGAATGTTGCCGTCACCTGGTCGGCCGTACTGCCCACACCAAGCCTACCGAACAGCGACGTAGCTGCCTTGGTGTCGCCCTCATACCCCTTGGCTGAGATATTCGTTGCGCTCAAATTCACGTACGTCTGCATCTCGTTGATAAGCAGAGGAGCATAGCCAGTTGTATCGGTCACGCCATCGACGGTCAAACCATCAAGCGTAAGATTATTGATAGAGACCTGCTTAACCGAAGTCGAAGACCCGTAAATATAGCGGCACACCAGAGCACCTGACACGGTGCCGCCAGGCCCTGCCTTACTTGTATCACCGTCGCTAACCGCAATTCCGATAGTGCCGCCCAGTGTGACATTGCCTACCGTGAGGTTCGCATTAATCGTACGCAAAAGTCCGCAGTGCATGTTTTCATGCTGCGTGCCGGCCGAGTTGGATTTATTGTTAGCATACTCTGACTTGATATCAGAGTGGCAAAATTTGATATTTACATCTTGAACAAATACGTTTCCGCCAGGCTGTGCAGGATAGTAGCTATAACCTCTTAAATCGATAGTTTTTTGTTCTGAACTTGTACCGCCGTTGATATAGACCGTAATGCTATTCAGACCAACGTTAACTCCAGTCATTCCAGGAGCAATGTATTTCTGCACCTCGGCGGGCGCATAACGGCATGCGGACCACAAAAGAAGCTCTTCCGGAGCAGTGAGCTGGACAGATTTCTGCGCTATATAGTCTTTGCCGTTGGCGCTGAGGGCGCTATACGCACGGTCAAGGTTGTAGTAATACCGAATACTCCCGTTTGTATTATGACTTGCGCCAAAGTTCGAACGGTTCTTATAACTGTTGTCGTTCTCCGCGTTACCGCTCATATCCAACTTGTCGGTATAGGTATGCAGTGAGACCACGGTGTTCCATTCGCCATCCATGAGTTTGCTGCCTGGCTTTTTGCCATTGCCCACCCACTCGTCGAATTCCGATAATTTCTCAGATGCATTGACCGTAATACCGGAAACTTTGTATGCAGTTCCCCAATAAGCCCTATCTTCCAGGTACAAACCCGTATAGGACTCGGAGCCATATACTCCAGAAGCCACCTTACTGCCGCGGCCAACGAGCAGACCAAGCGTTGTAGCGCTCTCGGCATTGATGGTTGCACCAGAAAGATCGATGGCGTAGTTGTTGATAACCCAGTGACCGCTGGCTGCATATACGAGCCCGCCGAGTTCACCTGAGCTGTTTGCTGTTATGGAAGCGTTGTTCGTCTTGAGAGCATACGTACTGTCGCTGGTGTTTTTGCTGCTATCCCCGATGGTGACAACAGTATTGCCCCAGCTATAGCCCAAAAGACCACCAGCGCCGTTCTTCGCGTCGCGGTTCTTACCAACGGTCATGCTGAACGAGTCGAACGAAAGACCCGTGATGTTGACGTTGGTCGTATTCGCCGCGGTGCCCTGAGTGATGCAGCCGATAAGGCCGCCAATCTGGGATTTCTTATTGCTCGCGCTGTCGCCCGCGGTAATCGCATTTTCGCTCGCGGTCGCGTCACCGACCTCGAGACTCGTCACGTTGACGATAGCGACAACGTCCGCCACATAACCGATAGCGCCGCCAATGCGCGTGTTGCCGTTGAGGGTAGCGCCCGTTTTGACGGTCGCTTGCGCCTTCGTGCTGCCACTTATGTTGCTGCTGTCGAAAGTAACGGTTCCACCACCCCTCACGCTACCAGCAATGCCGCCAATGTTGACATCGTTGCCGAACGTATCATCGCAGGTGATTTTCGGCTTGCACGTAACGCCGCTGAGCGTTGCCTTGCCAGTGATAGTTGCCGCAAGCGAGCCAGCGTCGACGCCTAAGCCGTTATCAAACTTAATGGAACCATCGACGGTGAGGTTATTCACCGTCGCGATCTGGTTATTCGCCGTCGAGCCGCCGATAGCGGCAAAGAGGCCCAGACGGCTGTGACGGTAAATCTTGCCGTTGCCTTCAGTCGAATCGTTTGCGCCAAGCGCATTGCCGTTGCGCGTACCGTAAGGTTCGCCAATCGCCAAGGTAACGGTATGATGGTTGCCCTCGACAGCCCCTACGAAGGCATTAACTTGCCCGGACCCATCACATGCAAGACCTTCAAGGCCTGTACCTCGCAGGTCAATGTCGGAAGTAATTGAGATAGCATTCCCACTATTACCATACCAGCTCGTAATATTAGCCGTGCCGATGCCGAATACACCGCCAAAGTAGCCGTTCGTTTGGACCGTCATGGCAATGCATGCGAATGTATCCGCATCATTAATGAGGTATGTACCCGACTTCCCGTCACCATTTTGGGACCGTAGCTGTTTACCCCAAGAGTAGCCAGCACTGCTGCCAGCATCTGGAGCACCACTCAGATTGCACAACGGCTGATAAAAGGTGCTTTCATCAAGTTTAATAAGATCCTTGCTGAGCTTGCCCTCCTCTCCGGTCAGGCGGATAACCTGGTTATAGGTCAGGTCATCGATCCTCGCCGCAGCAGGACGTTTGTAAAGCCAATAATTATCGTTCGTTGCCTCAGCATCCGAGCCTGAACCTAGAGCAAACACCAATGGGGCGCATCCATCCAAGGATCTAAGAATTTGGCTGGTATTACCGTTGGCCTCGAGCTTGCAATCGGATAAATCGGTAGTCCCACGCAAGCGCAAGCCGCCGTTCCATGCCGAACCCACAATTCCGGCACCACATGCGATTGATTCGTTTTTATCAGTTTCAACGCGAACGTCCCCGCAGTCCAGAATTCCAAAACGCGAACGCCCGCCCACGCTATAGCCGCTATCCAAGGCGCCAACAACACCGCCAAACCCGCAGTTCTTTCCATTGGCTTTTGGAGAATGGCACGTGACGTCCGCGCCGTCAACGATTACAACGCCTCCAGTATTGTTGCTCTTTGCCACCCAGCCGACCAGGCCTCCTGCCAGTCGCGGCGCGACGCTGCATGTAGTATCAACCGAACAGCGGTTGCCCGCGGCATCCGTCTTTATATGAAGGGTGTTGTTCGACTTCTCTGTGTTGGTCACATCCTGAATTCTACCGACCAGACCGCCATAGATGGAGCTGGAGCCCGTCACCAGTTTGCTAGTATACGAGCCACCTGATATTGCGACATCGCCGTTCGTTGTGTCCAGGAGACCGAACACGCCACCCGCGCCCGTGTCCCCACTTTGGCCAAGATTCACGCCCTCGCCCGTATCGATTTGGTCGTTGTCGGTAAACTCGACCGGGCCGGCAAAACTAACGTCGCCGATGAAGCCGCCGGAACTTTTGCTGTTCGCATCGCCGACGTTGGCGGGACAGGTGAACTTCTCGCTGTCCGAGCCAAGCGTGAGTCTAGTCGCCTTACCGATGAAGCCGCCGCTGGCGGTGGTGCCCTTGACGGTGAGCATGTGCAGGTCGAGAGCCTCCGTGACGTTGACTGTGGCGCCTGTGTTCGAACCGATGAGACCTACGACACCACCGGCGGAACCGCTTGCAGACTGAACGGTAGCAGCGGGAACATTAAGGGTGCCGACGTTCAGAGTCGCGCCATCCTCGACCGTGCCTACGAGCAGACCGGCATTACCGGAGCTCGTCTTGACGACACCGCCCGCGGCAAGGCTATCGGGAAACTTAACAGACCCCACCGTAAAGGTTCCGCTCTTGACTGTATTCGCTAAAAGCCCGATGTTTCCCGCTGCATTTACGTTGAGCTTCTCGAGAGAACCGGCAGGGCCATAGGTGACCTCTGTAGTAAGGTCACCCATCGCCTCACCCAAAAGGGGCGCCGTCAGAGCGGAAGTCGTATCCGTCCCGTCGGTGCCTACGGGATTCGCGATGTTGACCACAGCGTTGAGCGTCTTGCCCCCACCGCTGACCTTCGAAGCGATCATCGGCGCGCTATAGGTAGTTGCGCCTACCCACTTTATCTTGACTGTATTGTTTTGGTCAGTTAGCTTGAGGTTATTAAAAACCGTCCGGTTAGTCGTAAGCTCAACAGGGCTATCAACGCCATTCAGAGACCTATAGATTTTGCCTTCAAACGGATGCTCATCGCTGCCAAAGCCCTGGAAAGACATGCCGTTATTTGCCGACTCGGTGAGCTTCGCATCGCCCGTGATGATAACCTTGATCTGCGCATCGTAGTAAAGCGAAGCGTCGGCGTTGGACAGGATGGTAAACGCCGCCGACAACTTGACATCGAGGCTTTTGATTCCGCTGTTATCGTCTTTGCACACGATGCTTTCCGCACCGTTAGCCTTGAGCAGCCTGACAAGCTCGTCCAGAGTATTGATCGTCGCATTCGCCTGGGCCGCGGCATCCTCCGAAGCTGCATCATCTGCGTCTTGCTCGGCATCGTCAGCGGCAGTATCCCCGGCAGAGTCGTCGCCTTCCGCTTGGTCGCCCGCGGAATCGGAACCCGCGGCACTATCGGAAGTATCGCCCGCTGCAGCGTCGTCCTTCGCAGCGTCATCCTCAGCACCGTCACCCGCGGCGCCGGTATCACTCGACCCAGACCCGGTCGTGACATCGCTCTTGGTCTCGCCGCTCTCGGCTGCATCCGATGCCTCCGCAGACGCGGCGGCAATCTCGCTCGAAATGTTTTGCCAGCCGGCCGCCACAGCGGCAACCGTGGGCGAGCATGCCTGGAGCACCATGATCACCGTCATGAACTCTGCGAGTATGCGCTTTGCCGTTCTCATCGATTCCGTACCTCTTATCCTAAAAACTCTGTTTCCAGAGTTATTGAGTCTCCGTCGTGCGCGTTTGGGGGGTTTTGGTTGCGCTAATACCCAGCTTTTTCCAGTCATCGGGCGTTTTGCCGTCCACTCGGTAGAAGTTGACGATCATCGAGCCAGGCTCCATGGTGAACGTAGCCGTGCGAGTTGCGGTATCCACCGTCGCACTATGGTTGATCGGGAAGAACGGGTCGATCTCCACTTGCTCCCCCCACTTGAGCGTGACGCTTGTCGGTGCTCCCGTGACCGTTACGCGGTAGTTGCAGGCAGCATAATCAGCAAAAGTATTTTCATCTGTTTCGTCAACCAGCGCACCCTCAACCGCGGCGGTCTTGACCTCGGCCTTCTTTGACGGCACGACTTTCGCCGCCAGACAGGTGAGCTCGGTGCCGGGGCTATCGCCCGAAACCACCGTCGCCCTAATCACAAAGTAGGCATGTCCCAACTTGTCCTCAGGGAACGTCACGGTGTAGTCGTGCTTGGTGGGCTGATTCTCCGGAAGCGCGACGCTGCCACCGGGCTGGGGCGCATAGCTCCACGTGGCGCCATCGAGCCCATACCCCTCGACCGTCAAGGTGTATGTCACATTTTTGTCGTTGCAGAAGTTGCTGTTGCCCAGCAAATAGTTGTAGATGCTAAAGGTAAAGCTGCATTGCCCGTTGCTGGGATACACCGTAACGGAGCGCTGGGCACGGGCGAGTTCATCGTTGCTAGGCGCACTCATATAGCCCGTGAGCAAATCGCTCGCAAACAGGCTCTGCGCGGTGCCCGTTGCGGCGACGGACTTTAGAAATCCGTTGGCGGTGTAGGCGGAATAGGTAAAGTAACCACCCGTCACGAGCGCCACGGCGCAAACAAGTGCGATTGCCGCCACAACCAGCTTATTCTTGACTAGGCTTTTGCTTTTTGCCAGCTGCTCGCGCTCGGCATCCTGCTGCCTCCCTTGCTTCTCCATGTGCGCCCCCTCTCCTACTTACCGCTCGTGTTGCGCGCGATCAGGTAGATCACGTCGGTCTCTTTGGTGCTCTCGTCCCACGAAAGCTTGATGATGAAGTTAAGCGTGTCGTTGCCAGTCGAGCCGTCGAGCGTCTTGACATTGAGCTCGTCTTTGTTGAACACCTTGTATCGGTAGAGCGGGCGCGCGTTGCGCTGGACGTTTTGATAGTCCTTGAATGTAGGGTCGCTTGCGCCCTCACCCGGGTCTTCGATGGGCGTGAAGCTCTTCAGCAGATCCGTTTCATACATTTTCCAGCTATAGGGCTTGCCGCCCGCAGTGCCCCTCACGTCGGGAGCATCACCTAGGCCCGTATCCTCAGCTTTATACAGCTCGATAGTGAGGCCCGTAATGTTGGTCGTATTCGCAAGCTGCAGCTCAAACCCGTCGCCGCCCGTCTGCACGCAAAACGGGCGCTTGAGCGTCACCGTGCTGCCAGTCTTGGTATCGCCGTATTCGGGGTTGTAGCTCAGGTCGATCTGCTCTGTTGCCGTAGCGTTGGGACCCAGCACCTTGAGCTCTGCCGGCTCCTTGATCTTGCCGACGGTGGAGCCGCGATTGGCATCGACGAACCATCCGAGCGTCAATCCCAGCAACACGAGAAGCACGGCCACCAGACCCACGATGGCCAGGGATTCGCGACGGTGGTCGCTCACCCAAGCCTTGATGCGCTCGATGCGGCCAGCCGGACGCGCTTCGCCGTGCGAGCCGAACCCGTTGCCGCCGGGGTTTGCCGCTCCTTCGTTGTGTTTGATATCGCCCTGCTCGCGGGCATTAAGCTGCTCGTCCATTTATTTATCCGCCTCCTTGGCGGTGAAGCGCACGCGAATGTACTTGACGTTCTTGCCGATAATCTCGTCGGCGTTGTTGTAGTAGCTGGCGCAGGTTTCCACATCCGCAGAGGACATGCCGGCTCCGACAGGCGGAACCGCGCTAGGCGCCTGACCTGGCACGCTCGTGCTATCGGCGCGGAAATAGCGCGCGTGGTTATTGTTGATGTCGCCGACGAGGGCTGCGTATCCCGCGGCGGGGTCCGTGCTCGCAAAAAGGTTGCCACCGTAGCCGGCGTTGCCCGTGCGAACGTAGCTCTTAAACTGCTCCGGCCAAATCCAGTAGAGGGTTTTGGGTACGGTTTTGGTCGTGCTATTTGAGTCCGCAGGGCAAAAGTCCGACGCCGGAATGGTAAAGCTCTGCGTGATGACGGTAACGCTGGCTCCGTCCTGGGTCACCGTGGTTGTCGTGGGGACCAGCGGATTGGAGTAAAAGCCAGAGGTGTCTTTGCCCTGAAAAACCAGGATATGACCGCGCACCAAATCTTTAAGCGAGTTGATGATCTCTTCGTTTTTCGATGCATCCGCAGCGGAGCCCATGCCGACAGCACTCGTCTGGACGGAAATCTCCCAGGTCATCTCCACCGTGATATCGTGCAGGTCGTTGCAGAGCGGCTTGACGTTGAGCTGGAGCTGACCAGCCGACCCCGGAGAAAGACTGCCATCGGCACTCATGTTATTGAGGTTGAAAAGATTGTTCACGGCAAGGCTTGTACTGTCCGACGCGTAGTTGTCCTGGGCGTCGTACTTACCTGCCGTGCCGCCCTGCGTTCCCGAGAGCACAAACCGTGGGCCCTTCGCCCCGATCGTACTCCCCGTGGCGCTCACTCGATTGTTCGCGGCAAACCAGGCAAGGCATGCAAAGATGGCAACGATGGCGGCCAGCACAAACAGACCGCTCACCAGGAAATCCTTCCAGAAATCCTTGAGGGTCCGCACATGCTCGTCGGCAGCTTGGCGGTACTCGGCCGCCGTCTTGTGCTGCTGGAGCTCGCTATGTCGGTCCATGCCACTCATCGTTTGCGTTTGCCCTGCTAGCGGGCGTGCCGTCCTTTCCGCTTGGTCGCGATCAATCCGTTGCTCGTAGGCATAGAATTCAGGCAGAATACAACACCATACGATAAGGTAAAAGAATAGCATTGACCTGCGGTTTGCTCCACAGCGCAAGCCTTAATGATGTCTTAAAAGCCAAACCCTTGGTGCAAAGGGGTCAGGTTACTTCGCACCAACATAGCGCAAACAAACCTGACCCCCTTGCACCAATCCGTAGCGCCGGGCGGAGAACACACGGCGTGCTGCCCCTTAACACCCCAACGCGCGCACGGGTATCACGTAGATACCGTCCTCGACCTCGCGGGCGTACTCACCCACCCCCACAATCACGGCCATAAACTCCGGTTCGCGTGTGCGTGAACGAGGATTTCCACAGACCTTCTTGCGAACGCGCTTGAGACTCTCGATGCCGGCGCTCGCCTTATCTTCGCTCACCTTAATCTCAAAGGCGGCCCACCGTCCGTCGGCTAGCTGCACGATAGCATCGCACTCAAGGCCCGAATCGTCGCGATAATAGCGCACGGGCGTGCTATCCAGCAGGTCGAGCGAACGTGCGTAGACCGAAAGGTCGCGTATGACCAAATTCTCAAACACCAGACCAAATGTCTGCCAGTCGGCAAGCAGCGCCTGCAAGGACATACCTAGCAAGGCGCAAGCAAGGCTCGGATCTGCCAGATAGCGCTTGGGCTTGACGGTAAAGCGCCGTTTGTCGCGCGCGGCGGGAACCCAACCGGGAACCTCCTCGAGAATGAACATGCCTTTGAGGGCATCCAGGTACCTGCGCACCTTGGTCTCATCGGCAAACGCTGCGGGCTCCTCCTCGGCACCGAACATATCCATAAGAATCGTTTTATACGTGGTTGCCTGTCCCAGATTGCGCGCGATCGATGCGGAGACTCGACGAGCAATATCGGGGTCGAGACCGACCGCCGGGAAGCTGCTCGAAAATGTGGTGTTGAGATATTCGCGGGCGATGAGCTGGGCGTCAGCCGAAACCATATCGATCGCCTCGGGCCAGCCGCCGCGGCAGGCGGCTTCGACAAGCCCCGGCGTATCGCCATCGCACCGACAGGGCTCAAAACGATGCTCAAACAAGCCCGCCAGGCTCACCTTGCCGCTGGACTCACCTGTCTCGGCAAGCGTCATGGGGTGCATGCGGACGCGGCCGATGCGGCCGGCTCCACTATGCGCGGGCGCTTCCGCCTTTGAGCCAAACGCAGGCGTGGCGGAACCCGTGAGGATATAGGCGCCGCGCGTGCCCCGGGCACGGTCGACCTCGTGTCTAACGTAGTCCCAAATCTGGGGAACGCGCTGCCACTCATCGATAATATGCGGACGGTCTCCCAGCAACATCATCGCCGGGTCGGCACGCGCGAGGTCGAGATTCTCGTCGACATACGAGACGGACGCCCCGTGCTCGAGCGCGGCCCACGTCTTGCCGCACCACTTGGTGCCCGCAATCTCGACCGCGCCAAAGACGCGAAGGTAGCGTTCGATTTGCGCATCCACGATACGCGGGATGTATCCGTCCCGATGTAGCCTCTCGCCCGCCATGAGCCACCCCCGCAGATTTCCAGTTCCTGCTTTCTGGTTCTTCTATTCCACTGTAGCAAATTCGGATTTTCGGGTGGTTGCGATTCGGATTTTCCTGTTCATATAATTCGGACTTTCATATTCTAAGAAGTCGGATTTTCTGAACCCGCTGGTCAGGGGCGCCCTCATTGGCAAAAAAGGCGGGGAGCGCCGATACGGCACTCCCCGCCCACTCAATACGCGATAGCTTTCTTGCTTAAAGCTCGTTGGCCGCGTGATATGCCGTGCGAATGGCGCTCGCAATATCGGCGGTGCGCTCGCCCGAGCAGTCGCCCACGCAGGTCACGGGCACCGTCACGCCATCAAGGTCAAACGCGTTGGCCTTGGAGCCCACGGCCATCACCACGTAATCGCAGGCGATCTTCACCGGCTCCTCGGCGCCGTCCTCGGCGGTGCGGACGGCCTCCACGCCCTCGTCGGTAATGGCGGTCAGGCGGGTCTTCACGTGCTGCTCCACGTCGTGCTCTGCAAAGTCGCTCATAATCAGCGGCAGAATGGTCTCGGACTCGCCCGCGGCAATCTTGTCGAGCATCTCCACGATCGCCACCTCGCAGCCGTGCTGCAGCAGGTACTCGGCAGTCTCGGTGCCCACCAGGCCACCGCCAATGACGGCGACGCGTCCCGTAAGCTCCACCTTGCCGGCCAGCACGTCCCAGCTCGAGACGACCTTGTCCGAATCGGCACCCGGAACGGGGATGACCACGTCGTGCGCGCCCACGGCCACAATCGCGGCGTCGGCGGCGTTGAGGTCCTCAGCGGTAGCGGCATGGTTGAGCTCAACCTTCACGCCCAGGCCGGGCAGAATCTTCTCGTAGTACTCGACCGAGCGCATGATCTCGTCCTTGCGCGGGGGCGCGGCTGCCAGCACAATCTGGCCGCCCAGATGGTCGCTCGCCTCATAGACGGTCACGTCGTAGCCGCGCTTGGCCGCCACGCGCGCGGCCTCCAGGCCGGCAATACCGCCGCCCACCACGGCAATCTTCTTGTCGCCCTCGCCCGGCTTAATGGCGATGGTCGCCTCGTCTCCGTTCTCGGCATTGAGCACGCACGAAATGTACTTGCGGTTTTGAATCGCGTCGACGCAGCCCTTGTTGCAGTTGAGGCACTCGCGGATGGGCTCACCCGTGGCGGCCTTGAGCGCAATGTCGGGGTCGCACATAAGCGAGCGACCATAGGCGATGATGTCGGCCGCGCCGTCTTCCAGAATCTTCTCGCCGGCCTCGACCGAGACGACACGGCCCACGGTTGCCACCGGCACGGAGACCAGGGCCTTGACGCGCTCGGCCACGGGCAGCGTCCAGTTGTAGGGCATGGCCCCCATGGGCGGAATGGTGTCGCCCATGTTGCCGGTGTGGTTGGCCTGTGCAACCTGGATCATATCGATGCCCGCACCCTCGAGCAGTTTGGCAAACTCGCAGGCCTCGTCGGGCTGCAGGCCGCCCTTGCCGCGCGGCGTGCCGTCGGGGTTCTCCATGATCACGGGGAGCTTGTACTCCACCATCAGCTCCGGCGCGGCTTCCTTAATGGCGGCGACGACCTCGAGCGCATAGCGAACGCGGTTCTCGAACGAGCCACCGTACTCGTCGGTACGCTTGTTGAGGATGGCAGAGCACAGCGAACCCACCAGGCGGTCGCCGTGGACCTCGATGGCATCGATCCCAGCCTGCTGTGCGCGGGCGGCCGAGGCGGCGATGGCCTCCTTGATCTGGGTGAGTTGCTCCACGGTGGCCTCGTTCACAAAGTGCTGCATGTCGTGGTGCAGCTTGGCGTAGGCCTGCTTGCGGATCTCGTTGGACTCGGCCATTTTGGCGGCAAAGGTCTCCTCGTCGCCGGCGGCCTTGGCCTCCTGCGCAGCTTTCGCAGCGGCCATGGAGCCCATGACCATGCGGCCGACGCCGGGCACGTCATACTCGGGGTGGAACAGCTGCAGCGCGACCTTGGCGCCGTGCTTGTGAACAGCGTCGGCCAGCGCCTTAAACGTGGGGATCTGGGTGTCGGTCGCCAACTTGGGCGTGGGGCTTGCGGTCATAACGGGAGCAACGTCGCCGATGACGATGTAGCTCACGCCGCCACGGGCCAGGCGCTCGTAAAAAGCCAGGCTGCGCTCGCCGATGGAACCGTCGCGCTCCTCGTAGCCGGTGGTCAGCGGCGGGAACATAATGCGGTTTTTGAGCTCAAGGGGGCCAACCGTAATGGGCTGGAGCAGCTTGGATGCAGGTGCGGTCATGGACATTCCTCTCTTGTAGGCGCGGCGGCGATGATGCCGCGTAGTTGTCTAGAGGATATGGCATGGGAGCACAGTGGCGCAACGGAAATCGGCAGACAGCAGGTAGCGGCAGGTGGATGGGGTGGGGCGGCCCGTCGGTTTGTCTCAATCTGTAACAGTAAGGCCCACTTTTGGCCTCCACCTGTTACAGATCGAGACAAACCAACCCGGCCCGCTAGAACATCTAAATCTGTAACAGCTACCCGGCAAAATCCGTCCCTCGTGTCACAGATTCAGATAAACGGAGCCCGGCTGCCGAAAAATCTCGTTCTGTAACATCTATCGGCCAAAAACGGCCCCACGTGTTACAGATCGAGACATTCCCCTCAGCCCATCCTCAACAATCTCAATCCGTAACATCTAGGCCCGCTTTTGACCCCTACCCGTTACAGATTGAGATTTTGTTTGAGATTTGCCGAGGGACTATATCCACGCGTCATCGAAGCCACTGCGACAGAGGTGCGACATTACTGCGACAGAGGTGCGAAATAGATCGACCACCTTACCTTATCGTGTAGAACTGTTTTGGGTCGTTATGGGATGAGCCGTGCCATTCGAGCAGCCCGTCTTCCTCAATTAACTTACCAAGCACCCGGCTTGCTGTGCGGCGATTTCTCCCGATGTGCGCTGCAAGCTCCCTTGCTGTCACCCTTCCGTTCACAAAGGCCAACCTGACGGCGGCGAGCTCATACTCCCCCAATGAGGCGATCACCTCCGGTGATACCTTGTCCTCGAGAGCCTCGCTTCTCCTTACGGTTCTGGCAACGATATTGTTCTCAAGCGTTAGCTGAACCCTTGCCCCATCAGGTTCCGTGTAGACCGGATCATTGAGCAGAGAGTTTTGCATCTCGGTATAAATGCGCTTGACGCCCTCGTTTAGCTCCCGAACCCAACCGAATTCAACCAGCGTGCGCGCGATGCGTGGGTTGCGCGAGTAACGAGTGGTCCTCATGTTGTCGAGCGTCACGATATTGGGAAGCGCGCCTGGACTGATGATTTCCAAACGGTCGTCGAACATCGAGACCCGGATGTAGTCGCCGCGGAACGAGTAGTCGCGATGTGTCACCGCGTTGACCAAGCCCTCGAACCAGGCGAACTCAGGATACTCAGGCACGGTCTGGAATTTCCCGTCGGGCCCCAGGAACTGAAATTCGCGGAGCATGCTCGAGATGAGTTCGTAGGCGTCTTGGATCACCTTAGGCAGCGGCCCACAGAAGCTTCGTTCTTTCGTGATGTTGAGACGCTCGCCCGTCTCCATTTTGACGCCGTCGTAGCGCAGGACACGGACTCGCGCCTGTGGCATCATCGCGGACGGATCCAGCGCGAATAGCAAGGCTCCAGCAACGGTCAGCTTTCCGTCACGCATAAAACGACGACTTCTAAGGACCTGCTCGTCGGAAACTTCGGTTCCAAGAATCCCTTTGTAGCGATCAAGTACTTCATGGTCCACGTCATCTAGGGAGGAATCCTCAACAAGCTCGTCCTCGAAGATTCTCTGCCCCTTATCGTACTCGAGGGCAAATACCTGTTCGCGGCTGAGCCTCACGCTCTTGTCGTCCTGCCGCAAGAAAACCTCGCCGTCGCTCACGCGAGCAACAGAGTGGTTGGTCGAGGCATCGATGTCCAAAACGAGAACGAAGTCCTCCTCGCCCGAAGAATTGACCACGGGGATTCGGTCTTTGCGGACAATAGGGGTTGGCGTGCAAGTCGTGAGCGCAGCGCGCTCGAATTTCTCAATGTCGCGCGCGCCGTTACGCTTGAAGCCCGTCACCTCACCATTATCCTCGATACCGATAACGAGCTTGCCTCCCGCCGAGTTGGCGAATGCACTAATAATGCTTCGCAATCTCCTTGTCATCCTTGCGGGCGCTCTTTCGATCGAAGTACTGATTCTCCCTGAGAGTGGAAAATAGAATCACATCGTTTGTCGCGATGGGTTGCTGCATTGCCGCCTCCTTACATGGCTCCATAAAGAAGTGTAAGTCAAAGGCATCGTATAGACGGCCCCTACATAGCGGCCCCTTTATTGTTTTTAAGACGTCACTGTTTCTAGTTAAGGATCGTTAAGGGTCGTCGCAGCTCCTTCCAATTGGAATCTATCAATCGACAAGTCAATCCATCCAGCCCGTGATTATCGATAGCCCGTCCGCCTCACATAATAAAAAGAGTCAAGATTCACTCATAAAGGAGAGCAACAACAAAATCTCAATCTGTAACAGCTACTCGGCAAAATCCATCCCTCGTGTTACAGATTTAGACAAACGGGGGCCGGCTGCCGGAAAATCTCGATCTGTAACACCTAGCCGCCCAAATCGGGTCTAGATGTTACAGATCGAGATTTTGTTTGAGAGGCCGAGAATTGAACCGAAAACACGGTCCCGGGATAACAAAAAGCTCGCCGGCTAGGCCGACGAGCTGCAAGTTCTTGGTCGCGGGGGCAGGATTTGAACCTACGACCTCCGGGTTATGAGCCCGGCGAGCTACCAGACTGCTCCACCCCGCAATGTCTGGGCGCCTCATGTGCGCAAGAAAGAATATTACGCGGGAGTTCGGTAAACGGCAAGGAAAATCTCGTAGAGCATAATTCCTTCATATTTAAACCCCTCAGCCCCTATCACCGTAAACGAATTGCAGCCGAGCGCCGTCGACGGCACGTATACAATGGTGCGCGTCCTTTTATGCCAACACCGGGAGTAGACATGCTGCTCGCTATCGATATGGGAAATACGCAGACGGCCATGGGCCTGTTTGACGGAGACGAGCTGGTGCAGTCGTGGCGTATGCCCACCGACCGCTCCTATACCGCCGACGAGATCCACGTGCGCCTGATGGGTTTCTTTAAGATGTACGGCCTCTCGCTCGATACGGTTGACGCGATCGCCTTTGCGGGCGTGGTGCCGCAGCTCTCGCGCGAGTGGCACGCCGTGGCCGACCGCATTGCCGCAGACGCCATCGTCATCG
>CAJMOP010000019.1 GCA_905215115.1 uncultured bacterium
TCGGCGGCTGCATGCATATCGAGGCCGCGCCGGCAGACGTCGCCAAGATCGCCGCCCTCGGCAGCACCGCGGTCAACGACGAGGGCAAGGCCCCGCTTCCCGCCGCCATCGAATCTGCCCTGCGCAACCTAGGCTGCGATCATATCTCCCCCGAGGTCACCCCCTACATCCACGGCAACATGAACCTTTAAGTTACGCCGTTTAACCTACCAAAAAGGGACAGGTTTATTTTGGCAGGTTTTATCTGGGGAAATATCGCGGAACCATCGCCTCTCTAGTATCCACCTAACTTCGAGAGACACTAGAGAGGCGACTCGGCTGCATCTACCTCTTCCGATAGCGGCGGTTGCGGCTCGTCGATGAACCCATTACTTCAATGAGTCCTTTATCCGCCATTTTTGGCAGATGGTAACGGACGGACGAAATCTTGACCCCCGATGCAACCGCTATTTCTCGCGCCGTCATATCCATTCCGGCGCTGAGAGCCTCCAGGATCCTATCCGCCGTCGAAGCTGACGATTCTCTGCTCATATCGATAATTTCAAACGTGTCTTTGCCACACTTTGACAGGACATGTTTATCGACAAGGTCCCCGCAGATCAGGCGAATGTCATCCGAATCCCACTTCAAAGCCTCTCGTATTTTTTGAACATCGCATACGCACCCATGCTCCCGCATAAACATGAGCAATGTTTCCTCGCGATGCGTCAGTTCGGTGTCCACATGGCCCTGAATCCACATGCGGTTTTCAGCAAGCTCCGCCCCGTGCCGGGAAAGCAGCACCGTAAACGAATCGGCCTTAACGATAAATTTCGGCCTGCCAAGCGAACGAGACTCCATCTCGCGAATCATAGCCGGGATGCCAGATCCCTGACTTTCCGCAACAGCCCCCTCAGCATGCTCTAACGGCGTCGCCCCCATCAGACTCATGAGCTTTGGGTTTCGACAGCGCGATTCCCCGTCCGCAAGATTGTCCAACGTCTTTCCGCCCCAAAGCCCGCCGGGGTTTTTGATTTCTATTCTGTCTGGGTAGATATCGACGCTCACGGCCTGCCCCACAAACATGGGCGAATACTCTCGATGGATACAGGCATTCGCCAAGGCCTCGCGCAAAACCTCCTGGGGTACTTCCCAATCTTCCCTTCTACCAGCGCCTCGCACTATCGCCGCTTTGCGCAAGTTTCGTCCGATCGCAGCGAGGGCATCTTCGATGCAAGCCGGAATCGGGCCATCGCACAACTGGCGGTCAATAAACCGGGGTTGCCCAGGAGCAGATTTTTCCACATCGGAATGAACGGCGACATCGATCATCAGCTTAGGATAGAACTGCTGGGGGTAAATTCCCGCCGACAGCAGCCCCGCGAGCTTCACAGCTCCATCCTTTGTAGTGATATTGAGTCTGGCCAGCTGCTTTTCCAGCGTATCGGCCCCGCGCAAAACGCGCGGGGTCTGCAGCCGGCGATTTGCGATAATGGACCGCACGACATCTGGATCCAAATCCTCGACTGTTGCCTCCGAAACCACCGTACCGTCTGCATCACTCGGAAGCAGCGCGCTCTGTAGCTCATATAGCTCAGCGGGCGACATCTTGATATCTTTATCATCCACGCGCTTGTAGCTACCGTTCTGCACGCCGCGCGCGCCGATATAGCATGGCTTCGCTTTGAGCTCAAGTTCAAAGATGCGCACCAGAAGTACCTGGAGCCCGTCGACCTCGCCTCGATCAAGCTCATACCGCGGCGCATGGGTCACCACCGCCGCTGAGCCTCCGTCTCCGATACCCGAAACAAACTGGTCGCGCACCCTGTCGATAGCAAAGTTGGCAGAAGGAACAAATCCTTCGGCTTCGTTCAGGCCCAAAATAATGAGCCCGCCCGCAGTGTTCGCAAAAGCACTCACTGTCTCCCATACGTCTGCACTCAATTTATTCGTGCAGGCTTTAACTTCTACCGATGCGTCATCGGTCCCCCGCCTGCGAAGGCGCTCAACGATGAGGCCAAGAGGTTCATCCAGCAGCATTGGCATTCCGTCTCTCTAAAACAATAGATTTATCTCTCTAGAGTTTAGTATATCTCTCTAACTTTAGAGAGATAAGCGCCTAATTTTAGAGAGTTATTTAGAGAGATGTATCAAATTCACTGCTAGATTATCTAAGGCCATCTCTCTAACCGACTTTCTCTTTAGAGAGACGTTTAGAGAGACGAGCGCATCTCTCTAACCATGTGCTCCGCTCTTTAAAGCGTACACATCCCAACCGTGCCATAAGTTGCGGCGGGCATTACCCCGCCAACCCGCCAAAAGAGGACGGGTTTATTTTGGCAGGTTTTATCTGGGAAAACGCAAGCGAGGCCACGCCGAAGCCACCGTCATCAGCCTCGGCGCATACCTTTAGCGCACGGCCCTGACCGCCGCCGTCAGATCGAACAGCGTATCGAGCACGGCCTCGCAGTCATCTACCACGTCCTGCGGCAGCGGCAAGATATCAGGCACAGCAAAGACATGGCAGCCGGCCGCGATGCCAGAGACGCAGCCGTTGCGTGAGTCCTCGACCACGGCACGTTCCTCGGGAGCAAAGCCCGCGCGCTCGCAGGCGAGCAGGTAGATCTCGGGATCGGGCTTGCCGTTCAGGGTATCCTCGTTGCAGGTCACCGTTTCAAACTTGTCAAAGAGGCCGACCGTCTTAAGGTTGCGCTCGGCCGCAACGCGGCGCGACGACGTCGCAAGACCCACGTGATAGCCCGCGCCAGCAGCTCGTCCAGGCACTCGGCAGCGCCGGCCTTAAGCTCCAGATCGGTCTTGACCATCTCGTCGAGAGCATTCCTGTAGCGAGCTTCGACCGTCTCGACGATTTCGCGGCTGCCGTAATGCTCCTCAAGGATGTCCCTGACATCGGGCATCGAGCGACCGATAAACTGATGGACCAGCGCATTGTCAATCGCAATCCCCAGCTCGGCAGCGCCCACCTTCCATGCCCTCATGTCCAAACGCTCGGTATCGACCAGCGTGCCGTCCATGTCAAAAATGACAGCCTTGATCATATCGGTCCCCTTCGCCGGCTTGTATTGCCGCCACTCTACCACGCTTTCCAACTTGTATATAACGTATATAGCATATTGGGCTTTTGTTACATGAATCAATAACCCACCAAAAAGGGACAGGTTTATTTTGGCAGGTTTTATCTGGGAAAACGGTCTGCGGCGTCTCCTGCTAGACTGGTAGATTCGCAACCGATTACCCAGGAGCCCCCATGTCACGCAAGTCCGCCTACAAGCAAGTACTTTCCATCGGCACCGCCGTGGTGCTGGGATTTGCGCTGTTTACGGGATCGCTCGACGGGGCGCCCAAGCTGCTGTCGCCGCAAAGCGATGAGCAGGCGGCGGCCCTGGCCGAGAAGCAAAACGAGAGCCCCAGCCGCACCGATGACGAGGCGGACTTGGTCGCCCGGCTCGAATCGGGAACAGCGAGCTCCACGGATTCCGAAGGCGGCCAAGACGCCGGCGATGGCTCCGAATCGAATGCGGCGGGCAACGGTGATAGCGCCCCCGCCGACAGCGCCGCCACCCCCATCGACGAGGTCGAAAATCCCGATCTCGGCCGCGCGCGCGGCGTATACCTCACCAGCATTCCCGACTATGCCGGTAACCCCTACGTCGCCCTTCGCGCTGATGGCACGCACCCGCTCGGCACACCGTCGTTCACGCTCGATGAATACGAACGCGCCACCGAAGAGGGCTGCTTCAAGAAGTTCTCCAAGCTCGACAGCCTGGGCCGTACCCGCAAAGCACTCGCCTGCATAGGACCCGAATCGCTCGGTCAGGGTAAGCGCGGCGATATCTCACGTATCCATCCTGCCGGTTGGCACCAGCAGCGCTACGACTTTATTCCGGGTCAAAGCCTCTACAACCGCTGCCACCTCATCGCCTGGTCGCTCTGCGGCGAGAACGCCAATCGCAAGAATCTCCTCACCGGCACGCGCTATCTCAACGAAACGGGCATGCTGCCGTTTGAAGAGCAGATCCTCGGCTACATCCGCGACACTGGCAACCATGTGCTCTACCGCGTCACGCCCATGTACAACGAAGAGGAACTCGTCTGCCGCGGTGTCCGCCTCGAGGCGCAATCGGTCGAGGACCACGGCAAGACACTGTGCTTCCACGTGTACTGCTACAACCTGCAGCCGCATGTGCAGATTGACTACGCCACCGGCAAAAACCAAGCCAACGGGGACTAACCACAATCCATAACCCAAGGCAAAACCACCACCGAGGGACGGCCCCTTGGTGCTTTTTTCGACAACGGCAATGCCGCATCCTGAACCGAATAGACTCCGCACGGCCTCTATCCCCTACAGCATCGCGCCAAAGTCGCTGATTTCGAACAGGCGCCCAAGGCAGCAGAAGCCGCACACTAAATACGTAATTTATTCTTTGCAATTACAATCTCAATAAGTTAACGCTGCAGAACAACGTAAAATAAAGGCAATTTTGCTTCAAAGTAATCAGGAGATACTGTGACCAATCGCGTCAACGACTCATTTATTAAAAAGGACTGTGCCACCCCCATCTATATGCAAGTGGTCGAATATCTGCGCGAGAACATCGCCTCGGGAGCTTGGGAAGAGGCATCCAAAATCCCGTCGGAGGTCGACCTTATGAGCACGCTCGGCGTTAGCCGCGGCAGCATCAAAAAGGCCATTTCAAAGCTTGTTGATGAGGGTCTACTTGAGCAAATTCAGGGAAAGGGAACTTACGTTAAGTCCAAAGACATCTCTTTCCCCCTTACTGAAGGCCTTATCTCTTTCTCCGAGTCTTTAAGCGAGCAGGGCCTTTCTTTCGAAACCAGCATTCTCGATTGCAAAGTTTGCAAATGCGATGAAGACATCTCCAAGCACCTCGGCATTGCCGAAGGCTCCAATTATCTCCATCTTGAGCGCGTACGCAGCGTTGAGGGCGAGCCCGTCATGTTTATCGAGAATAACATCAACATGGCGCTTGTCCCAGGCATAGAGACGGCCGACTTTGTCAACGAGGGCCTTTTTGCGATTATCGAGCGGCTCTCTGGCCACCAGATCGAATACTCGAAGACCTCCTTTGTGGCAAAGCTCGCAGACACCCAACGCGCGAATGCGCTCGGTCTCTCTACGCAATCCCCACTTCTTCAGCAGCTTCAAACAGTCTACCTGGACAATGACTCCGCAATTGAATATGCGCGCGTGTGGCTTAAATCCAGCAGATTTCAACTTGGCACCGTTTTTCAGCGCCGCCATTAAACCTCTTGGGCGCGACAGCGTTGCTCCCAACAAGATTCCAAAACGCAAGAAGGCGAACCCGTGGGTTCGCCTTCTTAGTAAGCGGATTTAGTCCAGCGCGTCAAACAGCTCTGTAAGCAACGCCGTCCTGTCATCCGTAATCGCCAGGGCGCTCGAAATGCCGGTACCCTGCGCGCCAAGCCCGATCAGGCGACGAACATCGTCTCCACACCTGATTCCCGCCCCCTCCATGATAACGATGTCGGGATTAATGGACCGAACGGCGGCAATGGTCTCTGCGATGTAATCATCACCGCTTGTATGACCCGTACCCACCAGGCTGCTCGGCTCGCAAAGAATCACATCCGGGTTCATTGCTGCAACCGCCTTGGATTCGGTGACACTATCGGCCGCAACAATGGTTAGAATCTCAAGCTCACGAGCGCGATCAATCGTTGCCGCCAGCTTGTCAACGGCCAGGGGGTGTGCCGTGTGATTAAGAAAGACAGCTCGAACTCCCGCGCTCTTAAGCGACTCAAGAGGCGTCAGTCCCATTCCCTTTCCATCGCCGATGAGATCGGCGTGCTGCGCCGTTGGAATTGCAAATTTCAGATCCTTTGCAACCGCGCAGAGCTCAGGAACGGGGGCGGTCCAGAAAATCGAATGATTTCGCCCTTTTGCAATCTCATCCGTAAGGTGGGCCGCTGCGATCGAATCGTCGCCAAGCAGATAGGTCTTAGGACTGACCGTAAAAAGTGGCAGTTTTAAATCGGAACGTTTCAAGGGAACACGTCCTTTCCGACTAATACATGGCCTGCCAAACCGAGCGAGTTAGCTATTAAAGCTGATCTCAATGCCGGCCTCCAGTTTGGGAAGCGTGCTAGGCGCCACGAGAACAGTTCCGGGAAGCAGCTCTCGCTCACCATCGAACGCAATGGTCAGATGACCGAGTCCTCCCATGTTCTCATTTGCGGCCTCACCAAACTCCTTAATCGTGTAGACCTGGTCGCCGATAGAGATAGTGCCGCCCTCGACGAGCACGCTATTCTCCGTGGGGACCCCATCGTGAACGACGCAAATGTCACGCAACTCCGCAGGAGCAGTCGGGCCAAACAAGACCACCATCTTCTCGTTGAGAAGTTCCTCAACAAACGAGCCAATCTCAGTGACCGTAACCTTGTACATTTGATTTCTCCTATCTTAGTTACGCTGCAGACGCAGTCATCGACCTGTCAATAACACGAATAGCCTGGGCAAAAGCATCGTGATAGCTTTCGTTGGCCAAATGGTCCAGAGCCGTTTCGATATTCAGCCCCAGCATCTCGCCCATCTCCGAAAACTCCGGTTTGAGGGAGAGGCCCTTGAGCTCATAGCAACCGGTAATCACGCCGTCATGATCCGTCAGAATCATCACAAACGCTTTTCGGCTAAAGCTAACCTTGCACATACCCGTGCCCAAGTATCCCTCATGATCACGAGCGTGCTCATGGATAAGGATGCGAACCTTCCTCCAATAGCGATACTGGGTAAATGTCCCAGCAAGCCACACAAGGATAAAGAAGGCTATTGTAATGAGCGCGTTGAGCATAGCAGGCCTTTCCCTCTCAAAGCATTCAGTTTACAGGCCGAAGGACAGTACGTAGGCAAGAACAATCTGGATCGGGGTAGCGATCAGCTTACCAAACAGGAACGCAGGGTAACCGATCTCGATCGTCTCGGGCTTTGCCTCCATGAGGGTCATGCCAACGGGGGCAAAATCGGAACCAACCTGGCAATTGACAGCAAAGAAGCCGGGAAGGGCAAAGTTGGCAGGAATCGTGCCGTTGGCGATCTGGTTGCCAACGAGGACGGAAAGCACGGAGGCGATGATTGCGCCCGGGCAGATCAACGGCGAGAGGAACGGAATCGAGCAGAACATGCCGATCGCCAGCATGCCGGGCAGCGAGCCCGCGAGAGGCGTAAGGACGCCAGCGAGAACATTTGCGAAGCCGGTATAGTTGATGATGCCGATCAGAACCGAGACGAACGCCATGAAGGGGATGATGTTGCGGATAACATCGTTCACGGTATCGCGCGCAGCCTGGTAGATGATGCTGATAACGCGGCCGACACCGGTGCCGATCTTGGAGACAACGTCCATGAAGCCGTTAGACTCCTTGGATGCGAGCTCGGCACGTCCCTCAGCGATCTTGGCGTGGACGTTTTCCTTCGTCGTCTCCTCGTGTGCCTTCTCGGCCTTTACCGGCTCAGCGGGAACATCGGCCGCATCGGCAAGGACGATGCAATCGGGATTGACGTCAGATGCAAAGAGATCCTCGGTGATGAACTGGGCCAGAGGACCAGACGGAGAACCGGGCTTGATGTTCAGCGTCTTAAGGCCCATCTTGGGATAGGTGCCGCAGCGAGCCACGCCGGCGCAGTCGATGACAACGGCGCATGCCTGATCGGTCTCGATCGGGTCCTTAAACTGGTCGTGCGCCTCGGCGCCGGTAAGCTCCGCAATGCGAAGGGCGACCGGGCTGATGCCACCCAGGGTCACGCTCAGAACATAAGGCTTCTCGGCCGTGGGGGTAATGATGAGGGGACCGCCCCAACCGTTGCCGCCGTGGGACGCCTTTACGCTTTTGAATTCACTCATGATTTAGACTCTCCTTTTGCGCTGAACTACTAGGCGGCAAGCTTAGCTTCGTTGCGCTTCTTCATGATGAGGTACAGCTTCTCGGTGACAATGCCCTTGATCAGGCAGACGATTAGACCAACAATGAGGAAGCGGATAGCAAGCTCGGAGGAGTTCTTTCCCAGTGCCTCGTAGCCGGCCGAGATACCAAGCCAAACAAAGAGCTCGGAAGAGTTAGCGTGCGGGAAAAGACCAACGATGGGGTGCATCATGGACACGACCGCATCGTAGAATGCGGGCTTGTAGTCCTCCTCGACAAACACACCAAAGGTGTATGCCATCGGATTGCAGAGGAAGAAAGTGCAAAGGAACGGGATGAGGGTATAGCGGAGAACTGCATACTTGGTGCACTTCTTCATGAACCCATAGACACGCTCCTCGCCGATCAGCTGGATGACTGCCTTGATCGTAAGGATCAGGCAGATCAGCATGGGGATCATGCCCGTAATAAACGAGGCAAACTGATCACCAGCCGCATTAAACAGGCCGGTAAAGCCCTCCGCAAGGAAGATAAGGAAATCGTTTACTGCTCCCATTTTCATTCTCCTTAGTTAATGTTCGTTACTTCTATCGTTCTACCTGAGCGCCCCCTCCTCCTTTTCAATCGGCCATATACGCTCATGGTTGTCTACGGTTGTCTATATCTTACAAAGGGACCGCTCTTCGAGTTGCCTTCTCGCATTCCTTTCGGTGAACGGTAGATTTTACAAGACAAACGGCTACGCGCTATTTAGCTCATAGATAATTTGGAGTGCCTCGAATATACGCATATACCTGCTAAAACGCGCGTCGTAGAGCTCATGGGCCCTGTCGTTTTTTTCAATGGAATCGAGTTTTCTGCAGACCCCTGCGGCAACCGCCGTCAAGTCTTGGCCGCAAGAAGCCGAGAGAGCCAGCAGCGCCGCGCCCTGACCGGCACCGGAGGATTCCATCCGCACCATATCGACCCCCAACACGTTGGAGAGCGTTTGCGCCCAAAAATCGTTCTTGGCCCCTCCTCCAACGAGCCTGATGCTGCGCCACTCTTCCGAATGGTCCACGGACTCCTTGAGCTCCCTTAAGGCATACGCCGTGCCCTCCATCAGAGCCCTTTCGAGCTCGGAACGAGTCGTGTCAAGATCAAGCCCCAGAAAGGCACCGCGTACCGACGGGCAACCGTGCAGGACTTTTTCTCCCGATAGATGGGGGTAGAACATGAGATCCCTCATGTCGTAGAAGGGGTCCTCGACGGCCTTGTCCTCCAAATCGTAGGACTCACTGCTTAGAATCTGCCCGTACCACCATTCCTTGGCACCGCCGCACGATCTGATACTCAGCTGAATTTGGGTCTTAAGGGTATTTCCCCACTTGAACAACACGGGCTTGCCAACAGCCGGAAGGTCAACTCCCTCAGATGAATACATCAGCACGCCGCTTGTTCCAAGTGAGATGGTGGGGACGCCCTCCAAAAGGCATCCCGTGCAGATCGCTGCCGCGGGATTGTCGCCCGTTCCCCTCACGATCATGGCACCTGCGGGAATTCCCGTCTCGCTTGAAGCTCTCTCAACCACGGCCCCAATTACGGCATCAGAAGGCTCGACAACGGGAAGCAACGACTCGGGGATTCCAAAATGCTCGCAGACCTCACCGATCCAAGCTTGCCTCTCGTTATCGTAGAGCCCTGTTGTCGAAGCCCCGCAATAGTCCGTACCAGCACGCCCGCCAAACTTGAGAGCAATCCAATCTGAAACCGAAAGAAACACTTCGCTCTTTGAAAGGCCCTCAGGATTATTCTTAGCTATCCATGCAAGGTTAATCGCCGGAACCCCAGTCGAAAGAAAGCTGGCGACCCTAGGATGGCCCGCAGACAGAGCCCACTGCTTCTCGGTAAAGACAGCGTCAATCGTGCGCTGGTCGTTCCACATTATGGCGGGACACGTTGGCACCCCATCGGCATCGATCAAGACCGTCGTGTGCATCTGCCCGGTAGCACCAACGCCTTTTATTAGAGACAGGTCAACTTTCTCTCCAAGCAGGGAGCATGCAGAGCAAATGGCGATCCACCATGTCTCCGGATTGATCTCCCGCCAACCGGGATGAGGCTCAGAGCACTCGTAAGCCTCGCTCGCAGTCGCGACAACTTTTCCGCCTTCATCAATGCACGTGAGCTTCACCGATGACGTGCCCACATCGACACCAAGGTAGAGCGCACCCATTATCGCCTCATCCATGTTCGTAATTCCGCGCTACTCAGCGATGCCGTTGATGGCGTGCGTCGTCTTGTAAGCAACGTCCGCAACTGCCTTACGTGTATCAATCAGTACCTTGGCGAGATTATGCTCGTTGTTGTTTGCCTCGTACGCCTTGCCAACCGTCGTGATGTAGGCCTTGCGCAGGTCGCTTGCGATGTTGATCTTGGACATCTTGTGTGGCTGCATAGCGTGGATGGTCTCATAGGGAATGCCCGAGCCACCATGAAGAACGAGGGGACACGGAGACACCTCGGCAAGCTTCTCAAGCAGCGGCAAATCGATGCGCGGCGTATCCTCAAGGCCGTGAACGTTGCCGATAGACACGGCCAACAGGTCGCAGCCCGTGCGCTCCACAAACTCGCAAACCTGATCGGGGTCGGTCTTAAGATCCGCCTCGGAAACATGATCGTCTTCTTTGCCCTTGATGGCACCGAGCTCAGCCTCAACGGGCACGCCGTAGCAATGGCAGTAGTCAACTGCCTGGCGCGAGAAGCGAATGTTCTCCTCAAAGGGCAACGCGGCACCGTCGATCATAACGGAGGTAAAGCCGGCCTGAACCGCCTGTCGAACATCCTCGAGCGTCTTGCCGTGGTCAAGATGCAGACACGTGGGAACGATATAGTCCTCCGCCGCGCGTTTAACGATAGAGGCGATCATGCCGTAATCGGAAAGCTTAACGTTGGTAGGGGCGATCTGGAGGATGCCCGGCATGCCGGCCTTCTGCAATCCGTCCAAGATACCCAGGGTCATCTCCATATTGGTCGTGTTATATGCGGGAAGGAGCCATCCGTTCTTGCGTGCAATCTGGATCAGCTCAGTCGAAGTTACAACTGCCATGATTCCTCCAACCGGGTTACGGCAATTCGAGTTGAGTTTACGTTCCAGATACTTATATAGACGTCTATGTACCTGTTTATAGACGACTATATACCTTTTTGATTCTTGCGCATAGCATTAAATGTCTCGAATTAGAAAAAGGGCTGCCGAGAAACAGTCGACAGCCCATCGTTCAACCTGTTTACCCCAATGTTCCGCTTGCCAGCATGTCGACAACATCATTAAGGTTCAGGACAATCGCCGTGGCTAATCTTTCCATCTCTTCTGTTGGCTCGGAGAGATCAGGAACCATGACGGTGTGAAAACCTCCTGCAAAGCCCGCGCGCACCCCGTTATAGGAATCCTCCAAGACGAGGGATTTTTGCGGCGGCACCCCTAGCTCGTCCGCCGCTTTTAAAAAGACGTCAGGATAGGGCTTGGCATGCTCGACCTCGATACCAGAAACGATCGAATCAAAATATGGAAGTATTCCTCCCCTTATCAGGTTGGCCTTGATCATCTCCCTGCTCGACGAGGAGGCAACCGCCATCGGAATCCCTTCAATCTTGAGATACTCGAGAAGCCTATCCAATCCAGGTTTTTTCTCTGCGCCATGGGCCAATGCTTCATGGGCTATTTCGTAAAAACGATCAACAAATGCCTTGGGGTCGACTTCGTCACCATACCATTCGCGAATAATGGATACGGCCTCGGCTCCATTGGTTCCGCGCATGGCGTCCGCAAGGCCCTCCATGCACTCAACCCCAAACTCGATTGCGGTCTTAGGCCAACAAGAAGCCCAGATAGGCTCGGCGTCAAACATAAGCCCATCCATATCGAAGATAACCGCCTCGTACATATTGCCTCCCTGTTCAAGTAGACGTCTATATACGTTTATTCTAGCAAAGGAGGACTTTTCTCTACTGCAACGGCACAAAAAGGTGCCCGCCCCACAGATGCTGGGGCGGGCACCTCGCCCGCCAAAAAAGCCGCCACAACGGAACTACCCCATCGCGGCGGTTTTTTATCGTCTAGTTACTTAGCGCGGCCCTCCTCATAGCGCTCGACCAGCTTGGCCTGAACGTCATAGGGCACCTGCTCATAGCCTGCAGGCTTCATGGTAAAGTCGCCCGTGCCGCGCGTGATAGAGCGCAGACGCGTCGAGTAATCCGTCAGCTCGGCCAGCGGCGCCTGGGCAATGACCACGGTATCGCCGCGCTCATCGGTTTCCATGCCCGTCACGCGACCGCGCGAGGCCGAGATGTCGCCCATTACAGCACCGGCGTAACTCTCGGGGATAGTCACCGTGATTTCCTCGATGGGCTCCAGCACCACCGGGTCGGCATCGGCACATGCCTTGCGCAGGCCGATGCGAGCCGCCGCGCGGAACGCCATCTCGTTGGAGTCGACGCTGTGATACGAGCCATCGTACACAGCCACGCGAATGCCCGTGAGCGGGTAGCCGGCAATGATGCCGTCCTTCATGGTCTCCTGGACACCCTTGTCCACGGCGGGGATCAGTGAGCGCGGAATGCGGCCGCCCACGACCTCGTCCACAAACTCATAGCCATCGCTCGTGCCGTCGGGCCCAATGAGCGGCTCAACGCGCAGCCAGCAGTCGCCATACTGACCGGCACCGCCGGTCTGCTTCTTGTGGCGGCCCTGGGCGCTTGCCGTGCGGCGGATGGTCTCGCGATACGGAATGCGGATCGGCACGCTCTTGGCCACGACCTTGGTGCGGTCCTCAAGGCGATTGAGCAGGACCGAAACCTGCGCCTCACCCACGGCGGAAATGATGGTCTGACCGGTCTCCTCGTCGCGGTCGATGCTCATGGTCGGATCGGCCTTACAAGCCTTCTCGATAAACGTGTAGAGCTTCTCCTCGTCGCCGCGATTCTCGGCCTCGATGGCGATGCGGTACTGCGAGTTGGGGAACTTAAACGCCGCAGCCTCGACCTTGCCGGTAATCGAGAGCGTATCGCCCGTTTCGGCCGCCAGCTTGGGAGCCACAATGATATCGCCGGCATAAGCGTGACCGACCTCGGTCATGTCACGGCCACACATCACATACAGGTGAGCCAGACGCTCGCCCTTGCGCGTACGCGCATTGATCAGCTCGATGCCCGGCTCAAGCGTGCCCGTCAGCACCTTGATAAAGCTGATGCGGCCCTGCTGCGGATCGGCCAGGGTCTTAAACACAAACGCCACCGGACGGTCATCGTCGCTCGAGATCTTAAGCGAATCACCGTCGATGAGCGGCATCTCGCCATAGTCGGTCGGCGCCGGGAAGTATGTGGCGATGTCATCCATCAGTGAGTTGACGCCCTGCTCCTTAATGCAATCGCCCGCAAAGACCGGCACAAAGATGCGCTCGGCGATCGCCTTCGACAACAGGCCTTCAAGCTCCTCCTGCGTCAGCGTCTCCTCGCCTTCCAAGTACTTCATCATCAGCTCGTCGTCGGCCTCGGCCACCAGCTCGCACAGATGGTCATGGGCCTCCTCGGCCTGGGCACGATACTCCTCGGGAATCTCCGACTCAACGGCTTCGGTGCCGTTGCAATGGCGCGCCTTCATGCGCACCAGGTCGATGATGCCGTCAAAGTCCTCGCCCTCGCCCCAGGGAAGGGTCACGGCGCCCAGGCGCGTGCCAAAGCGCTCCTGCAGCAGGTCCATCGTGGTCGCAAAGCTGGCTTCGGAGCGCGACAGGCGGTTTACGAACACCGCACGCGCCAGGCGCAGGTCCTCGGCGGCATACCAGAGCTTAACCGTCGTAGGCTGCGGGCCGGCCTCGGCGTCGACCACAAACAGAGCCGTCTCGCAGACGCTCATCGCGGCAAAGGCGTCGCCGATAAAATCGGGATAGCACGGGGCATCGAGCACATTGATGCGCGCGCCCTTCCAGTCGATCGGCGCAATGGTCGTCGAGATGGAAAATGCACGCTTGACCTCTTCGGGGTCATAGTCGAGCGTAGGCTTGGTGCCGTCGTGGCCGCCCAGGCGGGCGGTCTTGCCGGAAAGGTGGAGCATGGCCTCGGCGAGTGAAGTCTTGCCCACCCCGCCTTGGCCTACGAGCACCACGTTCCTTACATTGCCGGTCTTGGGAGCACCCATGATGACCTCCTTGCAGGGTCGCGCGCAATGCGCGACGCCAACGGGGAGAGTTCGCGGTCGGTGCCGTCCCGGGAGCAGCATGGTCGGCAGCCGAGCCGACTCACCCTCCAAATGTCCTATGCCACCACCCTACCCTCACAGGTGACTGTCCATGCACACCTTTCGGCGCACGTATGGATACGGGCGGCGAGAGGAAGGAGAACGCATGCGAGGCGATTATTGGACCCCGTCGATGCAAATAAAATGCCACCCCAGGCCGTAAGACCTGTGGCGGCATCACCTCAATTAATAATTGAGTAAATAGCTGAGCCTACCCCTCGATACGGCTCAAGAACTCACGGGTACGCTGCTCGCGAGGATGGTCGATGACCTGCTCGGCAGGACCTTCCTCGACAATACGACCACCGTCCATAAAGACCACGCGGTCGGCAACATCGCGCGCAAACTGCATCGCGTGGGTCACGATTACCATCGTCATATTCTGCGCCGCCAGGTCCTTGATGACGCGCAGCACCTCGGCCGTCAGCTCGGGATCGAGCGCCGAGGTCGGCTCATCAAAGAATAAGATTTCCGGATCAAGTGCCAGGGCGCGGGCAATGCTCACGCGCTGCTGCTGACCGCCCGAAAGCTCACACGGCACCTTGTTCTCGTTGCCCGTCAGCCCCATTTGCGCAATCAGCTCGTGAGCGCGGGCTTCCGCCTGCTCGCGCGGACGCTTAAGCACGCGGATCGGCGCATCGGTGATATTTTTCATCACGGTATAGTGCGGGAACAAATTGTAGTTCTGGAACACCAGACCAAAACGCGAACGCGCTTGCTTGGGAACATCTCCCTTCGCATAGACCGCACCCGATCCCGCATCCGTCGCAACCGCAAGGTCGCCAAACGAAAGCGAGCCACCATCGAGCGTCTCGAGCAGCGTGGCACAGCGCAGCAGCGTGGACTTACCGCCGCCCGAAGGCCCGATAATCGCCACGACCTCGCCGCGTTTCACCTCGAGCGAAATATCCTTGAGCACCTCATTGCCGCCAAACGCCTTACGCGCGTTCAATATATTCATTACCGTTCCGGACACGGGAACCTCCATGTGTTTAAAAAGTCAGCGAGCGTGTGACTGGCGAGACAATGTGCTCCGAAAGAGGAGCGCCGCGTACTTCTGTACGCAAGCGACGGCTTGAGGAGCAGATTGGCCGTCAGGCACGCGCGCAGCGTCGAGCAGTCCGCCGTTCGTTAGAACGGCGGAACGATCTAGTCATGGTAGTAATCCAATTTTTTCTCGGCGGCGCCCAGTAGCATCTCGACCACAAAGTTAAAGACCCAGTAGATCAGCGCCGCGATTGCAAACGGCACCATGCTCACCTGCGAAGCAACCAGCGCCTTGGCGGTCGAGAACATCTCACCCACGCCAATGGCAAACGCCAGCGACGTGTCCTTGACCAGCGTGATGATCTCGTTGCCCATCGCCGGCAGAATACGCTTGGCAACCTGCGGCATCACGATATACAGAAACGTCTGCATACGCGAATAGCCCAGCACCTCGGCTGCCTCGTATTGACCACGCGGAATGGACTGCAAGCCCGAGCGATAGATCTCGGCAAAGTAGCCGGCGTAGTTGATGATGAACGCCACGACGCATGCCGTCCATTTGGAGTCGGGCGTGAGCGAGATGCCGAACACGTAGTACGGGGCAAAGTAGATGGCAAACATCTGTAGCATGAGCGGCGTGCCGCGCATCACCGAAATATAGATGCGCGCTATCCAGCGAAGCGGCGCAATTTTGCTCATGCGCATGAACGCCACGGGGATTCCCAGCGGAATCGACCCGAGCAGCGTCAGCACAAACAGCTGCAAGCTGACCAAGAATCCCTGGCCAAGCATCTGCATCATGACCTGAATAGACAACCCAAGCTCTCTTTCACAGTAACGGAACAGCGAACCCAATGCTAAAGCGGGTTTTCCAGGTGCCCGAGTTTGCCGTGAAAGAGGAGCGCCGCGTACTAAATGTACGCAAGCGACGGTTTGAACGGCAAAATCGGGTGCCTGGGAAAGCCGCTATTTGAGCACCCAGTTGTCGAAGGAAAGACCATAGCTTGAATACTTGTCGCACAGGTCCTTGACCGTGCCGTCCTCGTAGAGCGCCTTGAGCGACTTGGTCACGGCGTCGGCCGACTTGGTGTCGCCCTTCTTAAAGCCGACGGCATAGTGCTCGCTGGACAGCGGCTTATCAAGCTGCGTATAGGCATCGGGCTTTGCGGCAAGCTGATATTGGGCAATCGAAAGGTCGCACGCCACAGCATCGACCGCACCACTCTCAAGCTGCATAAAGGCCGTGTTGTACTCGCCGATGGTGTCGAGCGTGGCAAACGTCGCCGCCAAATCCTTCTGATCGCCCTCGAGCACGTCCTGAGCGGCGGAATCGGTCTGAGTGATCACCGTCTTGCCGGCAAGATCATCCCAGCTCTTGATGCCCGCATCCTTCTTGACCACGAGCACCTGCTCGTTGAGCATGTACGGCTCGGAGAACGTGTAGTCGTCCTCGCGACCTTCCATGGTAAAGCCGTTCCAGATGCAGTTGATAGCGCCGGAGTTGAGCAGCGTGTCCTTGGCATCCCAATCGATGGCCTCGTAATCGACTTCCCAGCCCTGCTTATCGGCAACGGCCTTGGCAAGGTCGAGGTCAAAGCCCGTGTACTCGCCGTCATCGCCCACAAAGCCGTACGGAGGATAGGACTTGTCAAAACCCACCACGAGCTTCTTGGACTCGGCGGCGCCCTTCACATCCTTTGCTGCGGTAGATCCGGCAGCAGAGCCCTTATCGGCACCGCCACAGCCAACCAGGCCAAGGCCTAGAACCGTAGCGAGTGAGCCGGCTAGACCAACAAACTGACGACGAGACATATCGGCATTCATGGTATTCCCCCTTGATGGCACTTTAGTTAAGTAAAGTGAATCATGTAACGTTCAGAATCATACACTTTAGCGTGATAGAGCACAAGGCGAGTTTGCCCGCCGCGTGAGGGGTGTGGGGGTTAAGTTTCCCGCTCTACAGTCCTGCTCACGACGGAGGCCACATTAAGTGGCCTCCTGTTCGTGCGGAACTCGCGATAAACTTAACCCCCACACCCCTCACGCGGCGGGCAACCGTCGTTGGGCTTATCACTGACACGAATAAACCGCTTGTATATCGTCTGCTGGCTTGGCACGGTACAATACTTGCAGCTTTAATTCATGAATTAGTGGAGTTATTGATGGCAGAATCTCGTGCGGAGCGTAAGGCTCGTCGTGCTTTGATCGAGGCAGCTGAGGGGTCGGAGGAGAAATCTTCCACGAAATCCAAGTCTTCTAAAGCTGCAAAAAGCAAATCGACCAAGAGCAGGGCTAAGACCAAGCGTTCTGACTCTCGTCGGGGCGGGGACAAAGCACCTCGGACTCGTTCCAAGCGTCCGCATAATGATTCGGTTCCATCCGTGCGTAAGGCCACGGACCCCAAGTCTCCTTGTTCCATCATGAAAACTTGTGGTGGGTGTACGGCACTCAATCGTCCTTATAAGAAGCAGTTGGCGGCCAAGCAGGCTGCTATGGAGGAGCTGTTTGCTGAGCTCTGCGAGCGCGAGGGCATTAGCGTCGACCCCATTCGCGGTATGGGAGTCACCCTGGGAGACCCGGGCAAATATCCTGCGCCGCGTGGTTTTCGTCATAAGGCTGCCACTCCGTTTGCTCCCGGCAAAGGGGGCGCTGTCCGCTGCGGCTTTTTTGAACGTGGGACACACAGAATCGTTGCTGTTCCTGAATGCCCTGTCGAGGCGCCGGGCGCTCGTCAGATTCTCAACGGCATCGCTCGCGAGGCCGAACGTCTGCATATTCCCGCCTTTAACGAAGACAAGCATCTGGGGCTGCTTCGCTATGCCGTCGTTCGCTGCGGCTGGCGCACCGACCAGATTATGGTCACCCTCGTGACCGCTCAACGCGACCTGCCGCATGCGCAGGAGTTCTTTGAAGCCGTCGCGGCGCTTGATCCGCATATCGTCACCGTCGCTCAGAACATCAACGGTCGCCCCGGAAATGCCATCTTGAGCGAGGAGACCCGTATCGTCTATGGCGCCGAATGCATGCGCGACCAGCTGCTCGGTTGTGAATTCGACATCTCCCCTACCGCGTTCTATCAGACCAATCCGCAGCAAACCGAGCTGCTCTATCGACTTGCCATTGACGGCATGGACCTGCAGCAGGGTGACATTCTTATGGACGCTTACTGCGGCAGCGGAACCATCGGCCTGTGCGCCGCGAAGGATGTCCAGGACAAGGGCATCGGCATTATGCTGCTCGGCGTGGAGCGCAACCCGGCGGGCATTGCCGACGCACGTCGCAATGCCGAGCTCAACGGCCTCACCCGCAGCGCTTGGTTTATGGCCGACGATGCCACCGACTACATCCTCGATGCCGCCGACAACAACGAACGCGTCGACGTCCTTTCCATCGACCCGCCGCGCGCCGGCTCCACCCCCGAGTTCCTCGAAGCCGCCTGCGCACTCAAGCCGCGCCGCATCACCTATATCAGCTGCAACCCCGTGACCCAAGAGCGTGACCTGCACCAGCTCCTCGACGGAGGCTATCGCCTGCTCAAGATCACGCCGGTCGACATGTTCCCTCATACCGACCACACCGAGACCGTCGCGGTCCTCGAGCGCCGCTAATCCACCCCGGTAGATTTTCGAGACAAGAAGGGGGGCGGCCCGTCTGGACCGCCCCCCCCCTTCGCTTGGTTTATGAACTCCGCTACATCCCCTTGCGCAGGTCACACACGCCGGCTGCCGCCATCTCGCGCAGCAGCGTCTCGCGGTCGCGCGTCACGATCAAATCCAGCGGGAAGTGAATCTCGTCAAGCATCTTGCGCGCGTGATCGAGTTTGCCAATGGCCATGCCAATGTGGGCATCGGTCGACACGCCAATACCCACGCCCAGCTCGGCGCAGCGCTCGGCGATCTTGCGGCATACGGCCCAATGCTCAGTGTCGACACCGTGTTCAAGACTATGGTTGTTGATCTCGATAATCTTGTGCTTGGCCTTGGCCGCCAGCAGCACCTCATCGATATCGAACGGCACGCCCGAGCGCCCCGCGTGGCCCAGCATGAATACCTTGGGGTGTTCCAAGGCATTGATATACATCTCGGTTGTCTGGGCGAGCGTCGCGCCTTCGGCAATCTGCGGATTATGCACGCTTGCCACCAAATAATCCAAATTGCGCGTCACCAAATCGAACAGCGAATGCTCACGACTATACGAATCGCCGGCGATATCGAGCGTGACAGGAGTATCCTCGCCAAACAGGCTTCCGTCCAGCGAAACGATATCAGCCTCGGCACCACGCAGCACCAACACGCCGCTCCAAATGCGCGGCCAGATATCCTGGTTGATAAAGAACTGGTAACTGCGCAGGTCATTGGGGCAGGCTGTAACCATAGAGCTCAGATGGTCGGCAGATCCGAGCACCTGCAGACCACGCTCTGCCGCCCAATAGATGTTCTCCTCGATGGTTGAGTACGCATGCGCAGAGAACATCGTATGAGTATGAATATCACAAGAAAGAAGGTAGGGCATCGGGTCTCCTTGTCCAGTATGGCCGTCGCGTATATTCATTGTACGCATAGCTTTCGGCAGTCGTAAAACTGCTTCATCCCAATCACACAACGGCATAGACAACGGGGTCTGGCTTAAAACCAAACCCCGTTTCACGTTAAACATTGTAAGCAGAGCGCTTTACTTTCGACGATATTCGTCGGCCAGCTGCTTCCAGGCAGGCAGCGAGTTGACGATTGTCTCATAGCTCACGCAGTAGCCCAGGCGGAACCAGCCCGGCATGCCAAAGCTATCCGAAGGCACCGCGAGCAGCTCATACTTCTTCGCGCGCTCACAGAAGGCGTTCGCATCGGACTCCAGCGCTTTCACCCACAGGTAGAACGCGCCATCCGGCTCAACATAGGTGTAGCCGTACTCCGCCAGCGCATCGGTAAGCGCGGTGCGGTTGCGCGCATAGGCCTCAACGTCACTCGGCTCATCGATGCAATCGATGATCACGCGCTGGAAGAGCGCCGGTGCACACACGAAGCCCAGCGTACGGGCGGCACCGGCAACGGCGGGCATTAGACGAGCTGCCTGAGGATTCGTATTGGGAACCAGGATCCACCCGACGCGCTCGCCCGGTAGCGAAAGCGACTTGGAATACGAGTAGCACACGATGGTGTGCTCGTAGATCGAAGGCACCCAAGGCACCTCGGCACCGTACACGATCTCGCGGTACGGCTCATCCGAGATGAGCATAATCGGATTCTCGGGATCGCGCTTGGCGTTGACCTCGCGCAGAACATTGGCCAGTCGCGTCAGCGTGTCGCGTGTATACACAGCGCCGGTCGGGTTATTGGGCGAGTCGATAATGACGGCAGCCGTCTTATCGGTAATCGCCTTGAGCACGTTGTCCACGCTCAGCTGGAACGTATCTTCATCGGCGAGCGCCTCGACACACGTACAGCCGGCCTTCTCAATCCACACACGATACTCCGGAAAGTATGGGGCGATAACAATAACCTCGTCGCCCGGGTTCGTAACGGCGTTGAGCGTGCAGGTGAGCGAAGCCGCGGCACCCACCGTCATAAAGACGTCTTTGCCCTCATAGTTCGTTCCAAAGCGGCGGTTGAGCGATTCGGCGACGGCTGCTCGACATTGCGGCAGACCCGGAGCGGGGGTGTAGCCGTGCAGCTGGTCACTCGGCAGCTCCAAGGCCTTCTTAATGGACTCAGCCACAGTAGCGGGCGCCGGAACACTCGGGTTGCCCAGCGAGAAGTCGAATACGTTCTCTGCACCGATCTGTGCCTTGCGCTCAAGGCCATAGCCAAAGATCTCACGGATGATGGAGCTTTCCGCACCGCGAGCATACATAGTTTCGTTGATCATCTGTTCCCCTTTCGCATAGGCGCTATTGTACGCTTTAGCTGAGCAAAGTGCCGCAGCAATGTTGATTGGGGACAGACTTAAATGCGTGAAAACGCTCATTTAAGTCTGTCCCCAATCAACAGACGGCCCCATATCGCTCAAAAGAAAAAGCCTCCGCAGGTTTCCCCGCGGAGACTTTCGCCACAAAGGCTATTTGTCGGCGTCGGCATCGACGACGGCATGGTCATCATCAGCATCATCGGATGCGGCTTCGGCATCCTCCTGCATGGCCGCCTGCGCAAAGGCCGCGGCATCAGCCGCCAGCTCCTCCTCGCTCATACGAGGCGCACGCTTCTTGGTCGGCATGCCAGCCGCCTTGGCATTGCGCTCCTCCTTGGCCGCCAGGATATCGCCCTCGCGCTCAAGGTAGGCGTCCCACTCGTTATCGAGCAGGGCATTCACGGCATCGCCCTCGACAGTCTCGCGCTCAAGCAGCACCTTCGCCATCAGATCGAGCTGATCGCGACGGGCGTCCAGGATCTCGACCGCACGACGATGGGCCTCACGCATAATGCGCTGAACCTCGATATCGATGCGGCGCGCCGTCTCCTCGGAGTAATCCTGGTGATCGGCGTAATCGCGACCAAGGAATACCTGATGCTGCGCCTCACCAAACACTTGCGTACCCAGTTCCTCGCTCATGCCCAGGCGCGTGACCATCTCGCGCGCCATCTTGGTCGCGCGCTCCAGATCGTTGCTCGCGCCCGACGTGATGTCGTCGCACATGAGCTCCTCGGCAACGCGACCGCCCAAGAACACGGCGAGCTCGTCGAGCATCTCGTTCTTGGTCTTGAGGAAGTGATCCTCCTGCGGAAGCTGCAGTGTGTAGCCCAGGGCCTGACCGCGGCTGACGATCGAGATCTTATGAACCGGATCGGAGTGCTCCAGGATGTGGCCCACCAAAGCGTGACCGCTCTCATGGTAGGCAATCGTGGTGCGCTCGGCCTCGGTCATCACGCGACCCTTGCGTTGCGGTCCGGCAATCACGCGCTCCATCGACTCCTCGACCTCGTCCATCGAGATCACGGAACGATGACGGCGAGCGGCCAGCAACGCAGACTCGTTGAGCAGGTTCGCCAAATCGGCACCAGTAAAGCCAACGGTCATCTGGGCGAGCTTCTCGAACTTCACGTCCTCGTCCATCGGCTTGTTCTCGGCATGCACGCGCAAGATCTGCTCGCGGCCCTTTACGTCCGGACGGTCGACCGTGACCTGACGGTCAAAACGGCCGGGACGCAGCAGTGCCGGATCCAGAATGTCGGGGCGGTTGGTGGCAGCGATCAGGATGACCGACTCGCTCTCCTCAAAACCGTCCATCTCGACCAGCAGCTGGTTGAGCGTCTGCTCGCGCTCGTCGTGACCGCCGCCCAGACCGGCTCCGCGCTGACGTCCCACGGCATCAATCTCATCGATGAAGATGATCGACGGGGCCTGGGACTTGGCCTCCTTAAAGAGGTCACGCACGCGGCTGGCGCCGACACCCACGAACATCTCGACAAAGTCAGAACCCGAGATGCTAAAGAACGGCACGCCCGCCTCGCCGGCAACGGCCTTGGCCAGCAGCGTTTTACCGGTGCCCGGAGGGCCCACCAGCAACACGCCACGCGGGATCTTGGCGCCCAGCTTGCGATAGCGATCCGGATCGCTCAAAAAGTCACGGATCTCCTCGAGCTCCTCGACTGCCTCGTCCACGCCGGCAACGTCCTCGAACTTAACCTTGGGGCGCGTGGCCTCGTTGGTCTTGGCGTTGGTCTTGCCAAACTGCATGTTCCTGTTGTTGGCACCCATCATCTGGCGCATAAAGTAGAACATGATGGCAATCAGGGCGATCGTCGGCAGCACACTCATCGCCAAGTCGCCCCAAAAATCGGGGTCATTGGTGTTGACGATGTACTTGGTATCGGGGTGCTCCGCCATAAGCTCGGCAAGCGAATCGGAGCCGACATAGGTCGAGGAGAAGCTCTTGAGCTCGCTCGTGTCGCCCTTGTCCTTTTTCGTCTTCCAGTAATGACCCGCCACGCTTCCGTCTTGAACCGTATAGGTCAAATCTTCGACGCGATCCTGCTTAATGGCGTTGACCATCTCGCTCGTCGCGAGCTTTACGGTATTGCTGGAATTGGCAAAGCCGGAGCCCATGTTAAAGAAGGCGTAGCCCAGAAGCGCGCAAGCCAAAATAAAATACAGCCAGCCCGTACGCGTGGGCTTCTTGCCTCCGGGCATCCCCGGGATCTTAGGCTCCCGGGGAGTCTGAGAATTGTTATCGTTACGGTCGTCGGGCATCTTACGAATAAACCTCCGGTTTCAAAATGCCCAGATACGGAAGGTTACGATAGCGCTCGGCATAGTCGAGGCCGTAGCCCACCACAAAGGCATCGGGGCAATGGGTTCCAACATACTTGGGCGTGACGGCCGAGGTACGGTCCTCAACGTCCTTCCACAGGAAGGCGGCAACCTCCAGCGAGGCGGGCTTGCGGCTCTCGAGGTTCTTCATCAGATACTTGAGCGTCAGGCCCGAGTCCAGAATGTCCTCGACGATCAGCACGTCGCGACCGCGGATGTCGATATCCAGGTCCTTAATGATACGCACGATGCCCGAGGACTTCACACCGTCGCCATAGCTCGAAACAGCCATGAAATCGATGTTGGTCGGCAGCTCGATCTTGCGCATCAGGTCGCCCATAAAGACCACGGCGCCGCGCAGGACCGCAATCAGCACCAGATCCTTACCCGCGTAGTCGCGAGTAATCTGCTCGCCTAGGCGAGAGACGATACCGTCGATATCCTCCTGCGTAAACAGAACCTTCTCGATATCCGGATGTTGAGAAGCCATGACAACCCTTTCTTGTGCTTATCGCCCACGCACCGCCGCATGGACGCGAACTACACATTCTAGCAGCGCACGGGGTATATTTACCAGCACGTGCGCCATCAGCGCGGGAATACCGTCAACGTCGCACAGAATAGCTGGCGCGAAGCGCTATTCCGCATCGACCACGCGAAGCAGATAGGCCACGCGCGTCGCCGCCGTGCACTTAAAACGCTCGTCCGCGCGAACGCCCGCGACCCATACTACGGCACCTCCCGGAGCCGTTCTTACCACGGGTACGCCAGAGCGGTCTGAAACAGGAATGCGCGCCTCGTTTAACAGGTCTGACACTTTCTTGCTTCGGCCGTTCATCCCCAACGGGCACATCACGTCTCCCGGCACAGGGCTATCCACCCACAGGCGCGCCGATCGTGCCTCGGTGGGGATCTCCCCGCGCGAGCCGGCTAACATCCGCTCGCCATCGCGGTCGGCAAACCCCAGGGCCGCCGCATCCACCAAGGCCGCAACCTTTCCGGCAGCAGCAAGCTCGCGGGCACGGTGCACGATATCGCACCCCGGCTCCACAGCCATCGGCTCCGC
>CAJMOP010000020.1 GCA_905215115.1 uncultured bacterium
GCGCTGATCGAGGCGCTCGACCGCCCCGAGGCGCAGACCCGCTGGGAGGCCCTCGATGCCCTGACGGCGCTCGCTACCACCTGCCCCGAGCAGCTGGGCGATGCCTTTGAGGGCGCCGAGACTGCATTGTTCGACGAGATCTCCTCCACGCTGCGCTATGCCGCCTTCCGCCTGCTGTGCGTGTGGGGCGCCACGAGCGTTGAGCGTTCGCGCGAGGCTTGGCCTATCCTGGACGAGGCCATCCAGTGCTACCACGGCGACCTTGAGTATCGCGACATGCTCGGTTGCCTGTACGAGTTTTGCCAGGGCGAGATCGACGCCGAGGTTGCCGAGAAGCTTGCGCTGCGCCTTAAGTTCGATGCCGAGAACGGTAAGGGCAGCTATCTCAAGGCCCGTTCGAGCGAGATTTGCGAAATGCTTGTTAAACGTTTTGGCCTGGATCTCTCCAAAAAGAAGAAGCGTGCTAGCGTTAAAAAATCTGACGACGCCGAAGACGAGGAGTAACAGATTATGGCGCACGATGTAGTCCTGATTCCCGGTGACGGTATCGGTCCCGAGATTACGCAGGCCATGCGCCGCGTGGTCGAGGCCACCGGTGTCCAGATCAATTGGAACGTCCAGGAGGCCGGCGCCGGCGTCATGGACGAGTTTGGCACGCCGCTGCCCCAACATGTGCTCGATGCGGTTGCCGAGACTAAGGTTGCCATCAAGGGCCCCATCACCACACCGGTCGGTACGGGCTTCCGCAGCGTCAACGTGGCCCTGCGCAAGCACTTCGACCTGTACGCTTGCGTGCGCCCTTGCCTGTCGCAGCCGGGCGACGGCTCGCGCTTCCGTGACGTCGATCTGGTCATCGTGCGCGAGAACACCGAGGACCTCTACGCCGGTATCGAGTTCGATGGGGGCGCTGCCGAGGTCGAGGAACTCTCGCAGCTCGTCGAGCGCTCGGGCCAAAAGACCTTCGCCGCTGATTCCGCCATCTCGATCAAGCCCATCTCCATCGCCAAGAGCCGCCGCATTGTGGAGTACGCCTTTGAGTACGCCCGCCGCTGCGGCCGCAAAAAGGTGACGGCTGTGCACAAGGCCAACATCATGAAGGCGACCGACGGCCTGTTCCTGCGCGTTGCGCGCGAGGTGGCCGCCAACTATCCCGATATCGAGTTCAACGACAAGATTGTCGACGCCACCTGCATGGGCCTGGTCCAGAACCCCAACGACTTCGATGTCCTGGTGCTGCCCAACCTGTACGGCGACATCGTGAGCGACCTGTGCGCCGGCCTGGTGGGCGGCTTAGGGATGGCCCCCGGCTCCAACATCGGTGCCGACTGCGCCATCTTCGAGGCGACGCACGGCTCCGCGCCCGATATCGCTGGCCAGGATATCGCTAACCCCACGGCCGAGATTCTGTCTGCGGCTATGATGCTCGATCACCTGGGCGAGAACGACGCGGCCAATCGTATTCGCGCCGCCGTTTCTGCCACGCTCGACGAGGGTGAGCAGGTCACCGGCGACGTTCGTCGTGCCCAGACCGGCTCCGTTGAGGGCGCTGTGGGCACGCAGGCCTTTGCCGATGCCGTTATCGCGCACCTGGCCTAAGGCATGCAGACTGCAAACGCCTAAATAGTACTTAAGTGTTTGCGTATAACCTGAGAATCAATACGCCCGGCGCTCTGTCGGGCGTATTCTATTGCGGACTATGTTTCCTAACAAGGAGTAACCGATATGGGTTTGATTCAAAAGAAGGACGAGAAGGACGAGATCGACGGCATCCAGGTCATCGAGCGCGGCGAAGGCCCCAATGGTGACGAGGATGAGAAGATCGATCTGGTCGCCGGTACGTCTGCCGAGCACATTGCCGCCGGTACGACGGCCGAGGAGGAGGACGCCCGTCTGGAGGCTCAGATCGCCGCAGATGCCGCTGACGAGAATCTGATGCCTGAGGAACAGGACGAGGACGACGACTCCGACGCGGACGATCACGTATCCAAGCACAAGAAGACGATGATTGCCGCCTTTGTGGTTGCAGTCGTGATCGCTGCGGTGGTCGGCTTCTTTATTGGCAATGGCGGCTTTGGCGGCAAGGGCGTCGGTTCGTCGACCCTGACCGAGGACCAGCTCGATTCGACCGTGGCAAGCTATAGTTATAACGGCAAGAAGAGCGACATCACCGCGCGCGAGGCCATCGAGAGCCAGTACAGCCTCGATACCGTCAAGGATAGCGATGGCAACTACACCGCTCCTTCTGCCGATGTCATCCTGTCCTACGTGCGCAACAAGATTCTGCTCGATGCTGCCGAGGACGAGGGCATTACCGTCTCTTCTAAGGAGATGAAGAAGTACGCCGAGGATTCCATCGGCACTTCGGACTACAAGACCATGGCAAAACAGTACGGCGTGTCCAAGGATCAGGCCAAGCAGATCGTCCGTCAGTCCGCGACGCTGCAGAAGCTCTACAAGAAGAAGGTGGGCGATGCTTCCGCGAGCATGCCGACCGCTCCGACCGAGCCTTCTGACGGCAACGAGGAGACTGCGAGCAAGGACTACGCCGACTACATCATCAAACTTGCCGGCGACGAGTGGGATAGCTCGAAGGGCACCTGGAAGGACGCCGACAGCACCTACGCTAAGGCCTTCGCCGACGATGCCTTTACCGCCGATAGCGCCACCTATAAGCAGGCCATGACCGCCTATTACACTGCTTACCAGCAGTACTCCTCGCAGGCTTCGAGCGCCAGCTCCAAGTGGACCGAGTATGCCAACGGCCTGTACGCCAAGGCCAACATCAGCATCTACGGCCTGTTTGCTTAAAGGTTGCCCGAGCTTTCGAGCACGAAGTCGAAATATCTGATTGAGCCCGCTAGAACGTCGTTCTGGCGGGCTTTTTGCGTTGAGGGCGTGATTGGCGGCTTAATTATGGCTATTCATCTTTAAGTCCAAAGAGGTTATCGGCTTCATCGTCAGGCATATATTCCAGCACATCGCCCGGTTGGCAGTCGAGAGCCCGGCATATCGCGTCAAGAGTTGAAAAGCGCACGGCAGAAACCTTGCCCGTCTTGATACGCGACATATTGACCTGGGAGATACCCACGCGTTCCGCAAGCTCTTTGGATGAAATCTTGCGTTCGGCAAGCATGCGGTCGAGCCGCAGAATAATCATGGATTCCCCCTAGAGCAACTCGTCATCTTGTTTTTGCAGGATACACCCGTACTGGAAGACGCTGGCAATCAGGCTAATAATCAGGCCTGCAAAGACCATAGAGAGGTCGAGGTGCTGGCCACCAAGCGCATCCGTAAAGTTGCCGCCAAATCCTGAGAGTATCAGCCCCGTGACTATGGCACCAAGAAGCTTCACAGCAACGCCGCCAATAAGGAACAAATGTCCTACTTGACGTAGTATGCGGATGCATTCGAGGTCAAAGGGCCTGCCCGCCTTTTCAATGGCGGAGAAAAACCTGTATGCGCTTAGCGCGATGGCAAGCGCGAGGCATGCCATCATGCCGCTCCCTATGGCAGTATGACCGTCGTGCGCGACAAGCATAAGAGGAGTCTGTTCATTGGTGCCGACGAGAGCGAGAATTGGCCCTTCGCTAGCCTCAAGCTCTACGGATTGGAGACAGAACCCTTGGGAGAGGCTAGGCAATATGAGTAGATCGTAGATTGCAATGACTGCGAGGAGTCCCAGAGCGAGCGCCACGATGGTGCAGATTGTGCCCCATTTGCAGTAGCGAGTGAGCTTCCTCAGTTTGGCTATTGCCTGTTCACGGTCGATGGCTTCATTCGATTTGGATACGTTCCAGCGGATCATAGCTCCTCCAACCAATGTCTTGGATGATACTTGTATCTTATATCATACTTAATGATAAACGATAAACAATTACAGATTAGAGTAAGAGTAAGTAATGTTTGTGAGACGAATAGCGAGAGCTTGTGGCATATTTAGGGAGTGAGAGTTTGGCACGTGGGGGATGGACGAGTATCTAAATATCCTGCAACCGCGCAAGTGCTTCATCGGGTCTCCCTAATTCATATGGGAAAACGGCTGCAAACGATTGCAAATAACCGGTGAACGGTCGAAAACTACCGTTCACCGATAATATCGAAACTGGTTCTAACTGGTATTAAGTCAAAAAGACCAATTCACAAATCTTCACAATGACCTGCATTTTTTCTACACGCCATTTTTAGCCACCCTGCGTTGTTTAGACACGAAAAAAGTTCCGATCTTTCGTCAAAGTATTTCGATACGGTTTCAAAACCGCAGGTAGAAGTGTTAACGAGCGGTAAACGGTCGATTTTTTACCGTGAACGGTGCAAAAACGTTTTACTGTATGAATCAACGAAAGCAACCTCTTCTGTGGTGATATAGTGACAACAACACGTCACGTGGTTACTACCAGTTGAGAGACCACTGGTTCTCAAAGAACGCTTTCCAAGAAGCTTTAAGGGCGATTGCCCGTTGGCTTCCGAACATCATCGGACTCAGATCGTACACACCTTCGGAAGGGAAATTTGAATGGTTGGCTTTATTCTTACCGGTCATGGACAGTTCGCACCCGGCCTCGCAAGCGCTATCGCTATGGTCGCTGGCGACCAGCCCGCTTTTACCGTCGTTCCTTTTGAGGGCGACCAGGCTGCTTCCTACGGTGAGGATCTCCGCGCCGCTATTACCGCCATGCGCGAGGAGTGCGATGGCGTGCTCGTCTTTACCGACCTGCTTGGTGGTACCCCGTTCAACCAGGCAATGATGATTGCCCAGGATGTCGACAACGTCGAGATTCTGACTGGAACTAACCTTCCCATGGTTATTGAGCTTCTGTTCCTCCGCGGCAACGCCACGCTCGCCGAGCTTGGCGAGCAGGCCGTGACCGTTGGCCAGACGGGCATCACCGCCCAGACGGTCGCTTCCGTCGCTGGTGCCGAGGAAGAGGATATCTTCGGCGACGAGGACGGCATCTAATGGCCGATTTCGGAGCCAGTGTTCTGAGTTCCTCGGTCGCTCTTTTGGGCCTGCTTGTCATCATGGGCTTGATTTACACCATCTGGTCGCAAATCAACATGAAGAAGAAGCAGAAGTACTTCAAGGAGCTGCACACGGAGCTCAAGCCGGGTCAGGAGGTTCTTTTCGCCGGCGGTATCTACGGAACCGTCAAAGGCATCGAAGGCGAAAAGGTCCAGATCAAAGTCCGATCCGGTGCCGTCGTAGATGTTTCGCGTTACGCGATTCAGGAGATTAAGTAACTGTCGTCAGCAATCAACGAAAGGAAGCTGATCAACATGGCAGAACCCAACATTCTTCTTACCCGCATCGATAACCGACTGGTTCATGGTCAGGTCGCGACCCAGTGGAACTCCACCCTGGGCTCCAACCTCATCCTCGTCGCCAACGACGATGTGTCGACCAACACCATGCGTCAGAACCTCATGAAGATGGCCGCTCCCGCCGGCGTCGCTACGCGTTTCTTCTCCCTGCAGAAGACCATCGACGTCATTGGCAAGGCGAGCCCGCGCCAGAAGATCTTCATCGTGGCCGAAACACCGGAAGACGTGCTTACGCTCGTCAAGGGCGGTGTGCCTATAAAGAAGGTAAACATCGGCAACATGCACATGTCGGAAGGAAAGCGCCAAGTCGCCACCTCCGTCGCAGTTAACGACGAGGATGTCGCTGCGTTTAAAGAGCTGCAGGAATTGGGGGTGGAGTTGGAGATCAGGCGCGTTCCGAGCACGCCTGTTGAGGACACGAGCAAGCTCTTCTCGTAATCCTCATGATCCACGTTGTCAGGAATGAAACCCTGACATTCTGTACGTGAAATCCAAAGTGCGTACATACATTTTGAAAGGAGGAGCAAGATGGAATACTCGATCATCCAGGTCGCTCTGGTCTTCATCGTCACGTTCGTCGCGGCAATCGACCAGTTCAACTTCCTCGAGTCTCTCTATCAGCCCATCGTCACCGGCGCCGTCATCGGTCTTATCCTTGGCGACCTCAACACCGGTCTTCTCGTGGGTGGTACTTATCAGCTCATGACGATCGGCAACATGCCGATCGGAGGCGCTCAGCCGCCTAACGCCGTCATCGGCGGCATCATGGCAGCCATTCTCGCTATCGCTACGGGCCTCGAGCCCAACGCGGCAGTCGGCCTTGCCATTCCGTTCGCTCTGCTTGGTCAGCTCGGCGTTACCCTGGTCTTCACGCTTATGTCGCCGCTCATGTCCTCTGCGGACAACATGGCTCACAACGCTGACACCAAGGGTATCGAGCGTCTGAACTATTTCGCCATGGCTCTGCTCGGCCTGATCTTCGCCGTCGTCGTCACCCTGTTCTTCATCGCTGGCGCCACCATCGGTCAGACCATCGCTTCCGCCATCCCGACTTGGCTGCAGACCGGTCTCTCCGCTGCAGGCGGCATGATGCGCTTCGTCGGCTTCGCCGTCCTGCTCAAGGTTATGATGAACCGCGATATGTGGGGCTTCTTCCTCATGGGCTTTGGCCTCGCGCTCATCACCGTTGCCAACGATTCTCTGGCAACCCCTGCTCTGCTCATCCTCGCTCTCATCGGCTTCGGCATCGCTTTCTGGGACTTCCAGCAGCAGACCGAGCTGAAGGGTGCAGCTGTTTCTGACGGAGGTGACTTCGAAGATGGCATCTAATGAGTATGTGATCCCGGAGCACTACGAGGATCTCACTCCTGCTCCGCAGCTCGACCAGAAGACCCTCAACAAGATGGCCTGGCGCTCCTGCTTCCTGCAGGCCTCGTTCAACTACGAGCGTATGCAGGCCGCCGGTTGGCTCTACTCCATCATCCCCGGTCTGGAGAAGATCCACACCAACAAGAACGACCTCGCGGCTTCCATGAGCCACAACCTGGAGTTCTTCAACACTCACCCGTTCCTTGTCACCTTTGTTATGGGCATCGTGCTTTCGCTCGAGCAGAACAAGGTTGACATCCCCACGATCCGCGCCGTCCGCGTCGCCGCAATGGGCCCGCTCGGTGGTATCGGTGACGCCCTGTTCTGGCTGACGCTCGTGCCTATCACGGCCGGCATCACCTCCAACATGGCCATCAACGGCAACGCCGCTGCGCCGATCATCTTCCTGGTGATCTTCAACGTCGTCCAGTTCGCTCTGCGCTTCTGGCTCATGAACTGGTCCTACAAGCTTGGCACCAGCGCTATTGACGCTCTGACCGCCAACATGCAGGCCTTCACGCGTGCCGCTTCCATCATGGGCGTCTTCGTCGTCGGTTGCCTGGTCGTCACCATGGGTGGCACCCAGATCAACCTCCAGATCCCCAATGGCACCACCCGTGGCCTCTCCGCTACTACCGTGATCGTCTCCGAGAAGGAGGCCGAGAACTTCACCGGTATGGAGGGCATCGATACCGAGACCGCTGAGGCCGGTACCATCGCCATGACCGATAAGGACGGCAACGCCCTCACCGCTTCCGATGCCGACGGCAACGCTGTCGAGTGCGGCGTCACCGATCTGGGCAACGGCATGGAGTCCGTTACCTACGGTACCGTCACCGAGGATCCGGTCAACTTCTCTGTTGCCGACACCCTCAACACCATCGTCCCCAAGCTCGTCCCGCTTATGCTTACGCTGCTGCTTTACTACATGTTCGCTAAGCACAGCTGGACCCCGACCAAGGGCATTCTCCTGCTCTTCGTCCTTGGCATCCTGGGCGCTGGCCCGCTTGGTCTCTGGCCGAGCATCTGGTAAGGCTCTAGCTTGAGGGGTGTGTCCCTACGCGGCTCACACCCCGACCCCTTAAGCCATGTGTATGTTAAAAGCCGCGTGCTCGAAAGAGCGCGCGGCTTTTGTTTTCTTGATGATTCGGGTGTGGCAGACAGATAATGCTTAACACCCTAGGTAGTTAGCCGAATTCGAGCAAAAGGGAGGATAGGATGGCGATCGGAGCGCGTAAGCAACCGCTGTACGATCAGCTGGTCGATATTCTGACCGAAAAGATTGACCATGAATATCGCGCCGGTGACATGATTCCTTCCGAGCGCGAACTTTCGGAGCGCTATGGTCTCTCGCGCACTACGGTACGCCTGGCTCTGCAGGAACTGGAGCGTTTAGGACTGGTGGTTCGGCAGCACGGTCGCGGTACCTTTGTGACCGACCGTTCGGCAAAGGCAACCAATCTTATGCAGTCCTACAGCTTTACCGAGCAGATGCGCGCGATGGGTCGTGACCCCGAGACCACGATTCTCGAGTTTTGCGAGATGGAGGCCGATAAGAATCTGGCCGAGCATATGGGATTGCGTATCGGTGATCGCATTTTTAAGCTCAAGCGCCTTCGTTCTGCCGACAACATGCCCATGATGGTCGAACGCAGCTATCTACCGGTTCGTCAATTTCTGTCCCTAAAGCGACCGCTGCTGGAGCGTAAGCCGCTTTACGATGTGATTGAGCAAGACTTTCAGCAAAAAATACGTGTGGCCGAAGAGGAGTTCTATGCGAGCATAGCCCGTCCCACCGATGCCCACCTTTTGGAAATTGTCGAGGGCTCGCCTGTGCTCGATTTGGTTAGGACTACGTATAACGAGTCAAACGAGGTTGTGGAGTATACGCTCTCGGTTGCTCGTGCCGATCAGTTTAAATACAAGGTTTACCACCAGCGTAGCGACTAGTGTTGGCATCGTTTCCATATGATGATTCTTTGTATTTAACTGGTTACTACCAGATAACCAACCGAAGTGTATAATTGCACGTCAGAGGATTACTTCTAGAGAGAGGTATTAGAAATGTTCGAGAAGAGTGTCGAGGAGCTCACCGAGCTCGGCGCCCAGATCACCACGGCTGAGATTGCTCAGCAGCCCGAGCTTTGGCGTGATACGCTCAACATCTATCGCGAGAACAAGGAGGCCATCGAGGCCTTTCTGGCCGAGGCTCGCGCTATGGGCGAGGGCCGTCTGTCCGTTGTCTTCACCGGTGCCGGTACGTCCGACTACGTTGGCGATACCTGCGCCCCGTACCTGCGTCGCGCTGGCAACACTGATCTCTACGACTTTAAGCCCATCGCCACGACCGACATCGTGAGCGCCCCGCGCGACTTCCTGCGCGCCGAGGATCCCACGCTCGTGGTTTCCTTTGCCCGCTCCGGCAACAGCCCCGAGAGCCTTGCCGCCGTCGCCGTTGCCAAGGAGCTCGTCCACAACGTCAAGTTCCTCAACATTACCTGCGCTCCCGAGGGCAAGCTCGCCGTCGAGTCTGCCGATGATCCCAATGCGCTGACGCTGCTCATTCCGCGCGCCAACGACAAGGGCTTCGCCATGACCGGTTCTTATTCCTGCATGACCCTGCTCTCCACCCTCATCTTTGACGAGGCTTCCGACGAGCAGAAGGCCGAGTGGGTCGAGACCATCGCCAAGATGGGCGAGGAGGTCATCGCTCGCGAGTCCGAGGTTGCCGATTACCTGGCTGGCGACTTCAACCGCGTGACCTACTTGGGTTCCGGCTCCTTCGGTGGCCTTGCCCAGGAGAGCCAGCTCAAGATCCTCGAGCTCGCTCACGGTCTAGTCGCTACTTCCTACGACACCTCTATGGGTTATCGTCACGGACCCAAGTCCTTCGTCGACGACAAGACCCTCGTGTTCGTGTTCGTCAACAACGATGCCTACACCCGTCAGTACGATATCGACATCCTCAACGAGATCGGTGGCGACAAGATCGCTCAGCACACCGTTGCCGTTCAGCAGGATGGCGCTACCGTCTACGAGGGCGAGTCCTTCACTTTTAAGGGCTATGAGGCACTCCCCGAGGGCTACCTTGCCCTGCCGTTCGTGATGTTTGCCCAGGCCATCAGCCTGCTCAACTCCGTGCGCGTGGGCAACACGCCCGATACGCCGAGCCCCACCGGCACGGTCAACCGCGTGGTTAAGGGCGTGACGATTCACCCCTTCACCGCTTAATCGCGTCCCCCCTGTAAGGGCGCCCGTCCGCTCATAACGGCGGGCGGGCGCTTTTTGTTTTCACTTGGACCGGGTATAAGCATCACCACAGTCAACTGCTTTAGAAGCAAGGAGTGCATATGAGCACGTACGCAATTAAGGCTGACAAGTTCTTCTTGCCGGCAGGTCCGCAGCTGGGCGGCTATCTTATGGTCGAGGATGGCGTCTTTGGCGCCTGGCAGGCCGACGAGCCCTCTTGCGAGATCAAGGACTACACGGGATCGTGGATCGCACCGGGTATGGTCGATACCCACATCCATGGCTTCTACAACCACTCAACTACCGATAACGACCCCGAGGGTATCGATATCAGCTCGACTGAGCTCGCCCGTCGCGGTACCACCAGCTGGCTACCCACGACGTTCACCGATGGCGTCGAGCAGATCAAGGACGCCTGCGCCGCCATCGCTCAGGCGGACGAGGGTCGCGGCCCCGACTTCTGCGGTGCTCGCATTCAGGGCATCTACCTGGAGGGCCCCTTCTTTACCATGAAGCACGTGGGCGCGCAGAACCCCGCTTATCTTATCGATCCCTCCGAGGAGGTCTTTGATCAGTGGCAGGAGGCTGCGGGCGGTCGCATCGTTAAGAGCGCCATGGCGGCCGAGCGCGACGGTGCCGCTGCTTATGCGGCTGCTCTGAACGCCAAGGGTGTGGTGACCAGCATCGGTCACTCCGACGCCACCTACGATGAGTGCATCGCCGCCATCAACGCCGGTGCCAGCTGCTTTACGCATACCTATAACGGCCAGCGCGGGCTGCATCACCGTGAGCCCGGTGTCGTGGGTGCTGCTATGTCCACGTCCGAGACCTACGCCGAGATCATCTGTGACGGCAAGCACGTAAACCCTGCCGCCATCAAGGCGCTGCTGCAGGCCAAGGGCTGGCAGCACACGGTACTCATCACCGACTGCCTGGGCTGCGGCGGCATGCCCGAGGGCAGCTACACCAGCGGCGGCATGGACGTCATCATGAAGGACAACCTGTGCTGGCTCGCCGATGGCAAGAGCATTGCCGGTTCGGTGCTCACGCTTGCCCAGGGCGTCAAGAACATCGTCGACTGGGGCATCGCCAGCGCCGATATCGCCATTCGCATGGCAACCGAGGTGCCGGCACGCTCCGCGCACATCGAGGATAAGTGCGGCAGCATCATGCCGGGTCGCGACGCCGACTTTGTCGTGTTCGACCATGAGCTCACCCTCGTCGAGACGTATGTTGGCGGCCAGAGCGTCGGCAACGCCTTTACCGAGTAACGAAAGAAAAAGACGGCGGGCCCGAATCTGCTCGGACCCGCCGTACGGGTTAAACGCTCAAAAGCACCTTTACAGTTACAGCTTGCTAGCGATTTTCTTTGCCGTACGCTTAACGCCGGCCACCAGGCCTCCTGCAGGATGCTCCTTCTCGTATGCTAGGCGCTTCTCGCGCTTGGCGTACTCTTCGACGATGATGTCTCCATACTCGTCTTCGATCTTGTCGAAGAAGTCGACGGCACCCTTAATTTCCTCAGCGGTCGGGTGCCCCTTTTGGACACCGCCGGCGAGTTTGAACGGCCCCCACGTATCAAAGCCGGGGCAGCCGTAGACACCCATAAAGATGGCCTGCCTCATGCGGCAGATGCCATCGATATCCTTGCCGTACCACTTGTTTTTGCCACCGTAGGTCATAAGGCCAAACACCTTGTCCTGCGGCTGCAACACGTTAGTGAGCACGCGTGCCATGTCCTTGTCGATCTCGGAGTAATAGATGCCCGTGGCGACACCAATCAGATGGTATTCGTGCAGGTTGGGATACTCGTTTTTGCCGAGTGTTTTCACGTCGAGGGTATCGATTTCGGGGTGCGCCTCGACGATGGCGTCCACGAGCTTTTTCGTATTGCCGTGGTGGCGTGAGGCATAAAGAATGATGGTTCGCATAAGAAGGCCTTTCAGCTGTAATTGCATCAATGTCTGTATGGTACCCCGTTACATGGCCGGGATACCGGACGCATCGATGAGCGTGCGGGTTTGTTTTATGGTTAGGATTGAAACGGGCGCTTGCGTGAAATAAAGCAGTTGTTCGAAAGGATGGGTAATGGAATACGCTCTCTCCAACGATTCGATTTCTATTAAGGTTTCCACGGCTGGTGGCTCGTTTACCTCGATTGAGGCCGGAGGTCGCGAGTACTTGTGGCAGGGTGATCCCACCGTGTGGTCCGGCCAGGCGCCGATTTGCTTCCCGATTTGCGGAGGCTTGCGCGACAACAGCGCCATGACGTTTGCCGGGCATCATGTAAAGCTCGCTCGCCACGGCTTTGCGCGCAAGCAGGAGTGGAAGCTGCTGAGCCAAGGCGAGAACGAGTTGGCTATGTGCCTGGCTTCGGAGGATAACGCCGCGCTGCTGAGCGATTATCCGTATCCGTTTAGGCTCGTCGCCCGCTATACGCTCGAGGACGCCGCCGTGCGTGTCTCCTATGAGGTTACCAACGAGGGCACCGAGGATATGCCGTTCTTTATCGGTGGGCATCCCGGCTTTAGGTGCCCGCTCGATGAGGGCGAGGCCTATACGGACTACGAGTTGCGCTTTGAGAAAGAAGAGGCTGCAGAGCTTTGCACCGCTGTCCCTTCGACTGGCTTGATTGACGTGGACAAGCGCTCCAAGAACCCCATGGTGGGAAAGACGCTGCCCCTGTCGCACGAGCTCTTCGATTTTGCGGAGACCATCTTTGACGTGCTCGAGAGCCGCCAGGTCACGCTTTCCAAAAAGGGCGAGGACAAGGGCGTCCGCCTGAGCTTTGAGGGCTTCCCATATCTCATTGTGTGGAGCAAGCCCGAGGGTGATTTTGTGGCAGTTGAGCCTTGGGGCGGCCTTTCGACCTGCTCCGATGAGGACGACGTGCTTGAGCATAAGCGTGGCTGCCTTGTCGCCAAGCCCAAGGAGACCGTCGTTCGCTCGTTCACGATTGAGATTCTGTAATTCCGTTTTGTCGACTCGTATCGCGAGGCACAAGGAGCCTGCGAGATAAGGAGCTAAAAATGATCCTCACCGTTACGATGAACCCGTCCGTCGATACACGCTATCAGCTCGATGAGCTCATTATCGACGACGTTAACCGTGTGACGCCCGAAAAGACCGCCGGCGGCAAGGGTCTCAACGTGGCCCGTGTACTGGGTCAGCTGGGCGACGACGTTGTGGCAACCGGTCTACTCGGCGGCCACATGGGCGCCTACATGGCCGAGCTCATGGATGCCAACGGCATTAAGAATGATTTTGTACCCATCAAGGGCGAGACTCGCATTTGCCTTAACATCCTCCACGCCGGCAACCAGACCGAGCTACTCGAGAGCGGCCCGACGATTGCCCCCGAGGAGCTCGATGCCTTTACCGCCAAGTTCGCCGAGCTTGCGAGCAAGGCCGCTGTCGTTACCATTTCGGGTTCGCTGCCCCGCGGTGTCGAGGCAGACTACTATGCCAAGATCACGGGCATTGCCGAGAACGCCGGCGCCAAGGTGCTGCTTGATACCTCGGGTGCTTCGCTCGAGGCCGCCCTTAAGTCCGAAATTAAGCCCGAGCTGGTCAAGCCTAACCTGACCGAGATTAACGGCCTTCTGGGCACGAGCTTTACCACCGACGATGTGGACGAGCTCCGCGCCGCGCTCGCCTCTGATGCCCGCTTCTCCGATATTCCCTGGGTCGTCGTGTCCATGGGCGCTGCCGGCTCCGTGGGCTTCCATAATGGCCGTGCATTCCGCGCCAAGACCCCCGATATCCCCGCCGTTAACGCTACGGGCTCTGGCGATTCGACCATTGCCGGCTTCGCACATGCGATTGCTGCTGGCGCGGATGACGAGACGGTGCTGCGTACCGCCAACACCTGCGGCAAACTCAATGCCATGGATCCCATGACTGGCCATCTGGTCATGGACCGTTGGGACGAGGTCTACAACGGCGTTGTCGTGACCGAGCTGTAAAAGCCTGGGCGTCGGCCCCGGCATTGCTTGCTAGCTCATGTCGACGACAAGTGCGGTAGCATTATGCTGGGGCGCGACGCCGAGTTTGTCGTATTCAATCCCGACCTTACCCTGGTCGAGACGTATGTGGGTGGCAACAGCGTCGGCAATGCGTTTGCCGAGTAGCCGCCAAAGAAACGATCCGAGAGGGGATTTAAATGATTTACGGTGCATTGGGCGATATCGAGGAATACCGCGGAATGCTCAAGGGTCTCGATGTGCTGATCGACTGGCTCGAGGAGAACGACCCGGCAGAGCTCGAGGTCGGCAGCCATCCGATTCTGGGCGACAAGGTCTTTGCGAACGTCATGGCTCCCACGACGCGTCCCGAGGCCGAGGCTCACTACGAGACGCATCAGCGCTATCACGACTTGCAGATCGACGTCGAGGGTCGTGAGGCCTTTAAGGTTGCCACGGGCAGCCTGACGCTGGTCCAGGAGTTTGACGAGAAGGACGACTACGACCTGGTCGATTCCGACGCTTCGATCGCCGGCGATCTTGCTGACGACAAGTTTGCACTGTTCGTTGCCGGCGAGCCTCACATGCCCACACTCGAGTTCCCGGGCGATGGCGCGCAGCCGGTCAAGAAGATCTGCTTTAAGCTGCTTGCCGACGCCTACTGGGAGGAGTAGCGAGCTGCTCGGCTGAGCTGTTCGTCTGATGGCGTGATCCCCTTAGGGAAAACACGCCAGGACCCCGCCAAGCGTTTTTTCCCTAGGGAAATCACGTTTGGCGGGGTTTTCGGTTTTTTGAATAGGGAAGCCTCATTTATTTGCGAAGAACATCGGCTAGCCGCAGGATTGAAATCATCGACCGATAAGTGAGTTCCACTTTTTCGCCCGCAAGCAGTCGTTTCGAGCCAATCTCATCTAGCCCCACAAGCCGAGAAAACAGCGGGCCGCTCATCGTGCCCTCGTCAATTGATTCCCTTATGGTCTTCAAAACGTCCGTATCATGAAGCGACGCCGAGCTGTAGGGGGCAACACGAGCGGAACTCTCAATTAACGACGAGACAAAAGGATGGAGATGCTTTGGACATAGTCCATCAAACACCACATCCCCATTGTCATCCGAGCCGACCAGGCGCCAAGTATAGTGATCGACCCAGTCATCTCCGTCATATATGGCGTCCATGAGCAACTTCCCGTCTAGAGAGAGAAACCTATTTGGACATCGGGGCGCAAGACCGCAATCCATATCGGGCCTCCAGCAGCTCCAACCCAACGCACCACATAGGTTCCCTTTCGTACATGTGTATCAATCTGCCCCGAAATGCCGGTGAATGCAATTCCAGACCCGTTTGTCGGATAGCAATCGACGTATTTTTGTTTTCCGCTCACAACCTTGTATAGATATATCGTTCCAGCAAAAGAGAAGGGATCGTTCGCGATTTTGTCCGGAAGAACTTGCCACCTCAAAATCCCGCTACCAATATGGTCAAGCTTGACCGTTCCGCCGTCCCCCTCAAAAGTGGCAAGGGGATTTACCCCAGACTGAGAGTCGGCATCGCCCTCCTTAGCAGTTATCAGCAGGCTGCCCGTATAAGACTGCTGAGGCTCACCTTCAGGACAGGCAGCCTCGGCCCAAGAAGGGCCACTCAGGCAGAACAGTCCGAGCAGCATCATTACCAACAAAAGAAAACCCTTAGTTCTTTTCATCTCTATCCCCAACGTCTCTCGACATTTGTATATCGTGACTATTTTAGATCTATATGGCCAATTCGAGCCCTCACCATGGCAATTGTTGCAGCTGGGTTTCTTTTCATTAAGATTTCACTTTGGTAAATCCCCGCCCCTAAGCATTAAACCCGAAGTCCACCGAGTGGGCCGCCGTTGACGTGGCGATGTTTGGATTGGCGCGCACGCACTCAAAATCGGCAACAAAAAAGCCGCCCGAAGGCGGCTATCTTGTGTAATGGAGCCAGCGACCGGGCTCGAACCGGTGACCCCCGCTTTACGAGAGCGGTGCTCTACCAACTGAGCTACGCTGGCGGCCATATGATGACGCAACTGAGGCGTCAACGGCTGTCTATGATACGGGACATCACACATCCGCGCAAGTGTTCTGACGGCTTTTCTCACTTTAAATGCACTAATATTAGAGGCGTGATGTCTGCAGTGCCCATTTGTTACTTGACCTGCTGTTGAGTTGGTGGTCGACGTCCCGCTCGTATGGGTCTCAAACAGAATGGGGCAGCCATGGCTCAACCCAAGATTCTTCTTACGCGTATCGATGACCGTTTCATTTACGGGCAAGACGTTGAGCTGTGGAACGAAGCCGTGGGTTCCAACCTTGTCCTAATCGTCAACGATGAGATCGCGGCGGATTCGCGCCAATGGGCACCAATGAGGGTGGCGGTGCCAGAAGGCGTTTGGACGCGGTTTTTCTCGGTGCAAAGGACCATCGACATCATTTATACCGCAACGCCGCGCCAATGGATTCTCATCATGGTGGCGTCGCCCACGGATGCACTCGCGCTGGTTAAGGGCGGTGTGCCAATAACCAAGATCAGCATCGGCCATATGCGGGCGAGGGAGGGCAAGCGCTCTGTAACGCCTGCCGTTGCCGTAGGCGATGCAGATACCGCCGCCTTTAAAGAGCTGCAAGAGCTCGGCATAGAGCTAGAAATCCGCTATCTCCCCAGCTCCGACCCCGATCCCATCGAGAACCTGCTCGCGTGATTACCTGGGGGCGGAGGAAAACGGATCGTATTTTCCCGTGGAGGAGCGGCGAGATACCCTCGGCCAGGAATTGGGGCCATCTACTACTTTTGGTCGCTTACCTCGAAGCACGATGAAAATCGCAATATTAAAACTGCAGGTAGCGAACGTGCAATTTTTGAAAATAGGGGCGTATGGTCAGGGGTGCGGGAGTAAAAGTAGTAGATGGGCGCAATCTGTAGCGCGCCGATTTCAGGCATGTTGGCGCATGTGTCGGAGCTATGAAAAGAGTGTCCCTTTCGACTAGTCTTTTAGAACGTCAATGACTGCACCACAGCTTAAGCCGTTCGCAAAAATGGCTCCTAAATCTGTTTCGTTAATTGAATTGCGTAAATATGGTTAATCACAGAACCGAAATTTGGTTAAATGTAAACTGTAAATTAAGTTAAACGCGCTGGTAGCAATGGTGATAAATATGCCAAAAAAGTACTACACTAGAATTATCGAAAATGAGCTCGACCAGCTGCTGGGTATATTCGGTGCCGTTCTCATCGAAGGACCGAAATGGTGTGGAAAGACGACCACGGCCGAGACCCGTGCGGCGTCCAGGCTCCTTCTCATGGACCCGTCCCGCAACTTCGAGAATCGCTTACGCGCCGAGACGGATCCGGCTCTTGCCGTTTCCGGCGAGGTGCCGCGGCTGATTGACGAGTGGCAGGAGGTTCCGAAACTCTGGGACGCGGCACGGTTTGAGTGCGACAACCGCGGCGGTGAGCCTGGCCAATTCATATTTACGGGATCGGCAACACCGCGAGACGACGAACGCCCGATGCACAGCGGCGCTGGAAGATTCGCCAAACTGCGCATGGACACCATGACGCTTTTCGAACTCGGGAAATCCAGCGGTGCGGTTAAGCTATCGGGCATTATTTCTGGCGAAAAGTTCAATGGAGCTTTCGGGTCGCTGGATTCTGCCTCGATTGCCGAGTGCGTTGTTCGCGGTGGATGGCCCGCCGCGGTCGGACACGATGCGCGGGCGGCGTCCGCGATGGCCAAACGCTATATCGGCATAGTCGCCGAAGAAGATTTATCTCGTGTTGATGGCTCTCGCCGCGACCCTGAGAAGGTCAAAGCCGTCATCGAATCGCTTGCGCGCAATGAATCCACTTTGGCGACGCTCAAGACGCTCGTAGCCGATCTTGGCGGAGAGGTGTCGAGACAGACGGCGGCATCATATATATCTCTTCTTGCTCGGGTTAGTTTCGTTCGCGATATTCCCGCATGGAACCCTGCAATGAGATCTCCGGTGCATTTAAGAGACTCAAAGAAGCATCACCTCGCCGACCCGTCGCTGGCGGCCGCCGCACTCGGGGCGACCCCGGAGACACTACTGCTAGATTTCAAGACGCTCGGACTGCTTTTTGAATCGCTGGTGCTTCATGATTTGTGGGTTTATGCGCGAGCAAACGGAATGGGCCTCTATCACTATCATGATTCTCGCGATCTAGAAGTCGATGCGGTCATTGCGGCTCCCGGCGGAACGTGGATTCCGGTCGAAGTTAAACTCAGCTCTGCTCAAATCGAAGAGGCGTCTGACAGCCTTGTTGCTGTCGAGAAACGCATGGTTGCCGCCGGAAACAACCCGCCGGTTTCGAAAGTCGTGATCATCGGGTTTGGTTCGCAAGCCTATGTTACCGAGCGTGGCGTCCAAGTTGTTCCGCTGGATGTTCTCGCGCCGTAACGCGACGGTCGAAGCGGGACGGACGCCACCATTGCGCGCGAGGACACGGCATCATCGATGATGCGGCGGCCACATTCGACAAAGAGTGCCCACAACGACTAGTCGTTTAAGAACGTCGCAGGCGACTAGGTAGTAAAGCGCCCGTCGGCGGTGGTGCCGGCGGGCGCTGCTGTGCGATATGTTGCGTTATGGGCTTAGTGCCTCATAAAGTGGTATTCGATCACATTGCTGTAGGGGTGACCCGGGCCCACAATGCCCTGTGGGAACAGCGGCTGGTGTGGTGTGTCGGGGTACATCTCGGCCTCGAGGGCAAAGCCGGCGCCCCAGCCATAGTTGGCATCGTCCTTGGCGTGCTCGTCGCCCAGCCAGTTGCCGGTGTAGAGCTGCACGCCCGGGGCGGTGGTGTAGTAGTCCAGCTCACGACCGGTCCACATCTCCTCGACGTGCATCGCGCGGCGCAGATTACGGCTGTACTGATAGCCATCGATACACAGGCAGTGGTCGTAGCCACGGGCTTGCTTAATCTGCGGGTCGTCGGCTTCCATGCCGGGAGCGACGGGGCGCAGCTCACGGAAGTCAAACGGCGTGCCCTCGACCGGAGCGATCTCGCCGGTGGGGATGTTCTGGTCGTTGATGGGCAGATAGTGGGCAGCGTTGACAACAAAGAAGTGCTCACAGTCCATGCCGGCGTTATGGCCGGCAAGGTTAAAGTACGTGTGGTTGGTCATGGACACGTACGTGGCGCGGTCGCTCTCGCAGCCATATTCGATGCGGAAGACGCCGGTGCGCGTCACGGTAAACACGGCCGTAAAGGTGCGGTTGCCGGGCAGGCCCAGCTCGCCATCCTCAAGCGAGGCGGTCATGCGAACGGCGTTGCGAGTCTCGTCGAGTTCAACGTCCCACACGCGCTTGTGCAGGCCGTGCTCAAGGTCGCTGTGCAGGTTGTTGGCGCCTTCGTTGGCCGGCATATGCCAGTCCGTGCCGGCGATAGTGATCGTTGCACCCGCAGTGCGGTTGGCCACGGGGCCGATGGTTGCGCCAAAGCAGGCGGGGTTGTCAAAGTAATCCTCGAGCTTATCGAAGCCCAGCACCACATCTCGCACGTTGCCGGGAATGTCGGGCACATCGATGCCCAGCACGGTGGCGCCATAGTCCATAATGCGAACGCAGATCTCGGGCCCGTTGAGGGTGTAGCGATGAACGGGGGTACCGCACGGCGCGGTGCCGAAAAGCTCGGAAGTGATCATTTGGTTCCTAACATCGAGATATTTCGGACAAACTGTAGCGCGAACAGGCGAGATTATCACTACACCCCACTAAAGCTGGGGGTATTTTTCTCAAAAAAGTGATGATTGGAGCTGTGCGGGCGTTCATTTTTGACGCGTACGAGTCTGATACAATTTGTTCGTTACTGTTTGAATGATATGCGCGCAAAGAACGGCGAGGATTCATCGTGATTAAGGCAGAGCGACAGGATAAGGTTCGTCAGCTGCTCGAGGAGCAGGGCACGGTCTCGGTCAAAGAGATTTCGGATGCGTTGGGCGTTTCGGACATGACGATTCGCCGCGACCTCGAAGAACTTGCGAGCCTAGGCGAGATTGAGCGCGTGCACGGCGGAGCCCGCAGTGCACAGGGCCGTCCGCACGCTATGTTGCGCCATGAGTATTCGCACAGCGAAAAGCGCACTAAGCATGCCGAGGAAAAGCTGCAGATTGCGCGCCGTGCTGTGGAGCTTATCGAGGAGGGCTCGACCATCTTTTTGGGCACGGGCACCACGGTTGAGCAGATGGCCTCGATGCTGCCGACGTTTCGCCTGCGCATTGTGACCAATTCGCTTTCGGTGTTTAACCTGCTCGAGGCGCGCGAAGACTGCGAGCTGTGCCTCGTGGGCGGTATGTACCGTCGCCGCACCGCCGCTTTTGTGGGACCAACGGCCGAGGATACCCTGCGCGCGCTGGGCATCGATGCGGCGTTTATCGGCGCCAACGGCATCTTGGACGGTGACGTGTCTACGTCCAACATGGACGAGGGCCGTATCCAGCAGCTCGCCTTTAGCAAGGCCGACTCGCGCTACCTGATCGCCGACTCCAGCAAGATCGGCAAGCGCGATTTCTATACCTTCTGTCGCCTGGACAGCTTGGACGCCGTGGTGTGCGAGCCGGATATTGCTGATGGAGATCGCGCCGCCATCGAGGAGCACACGCAGGTCATCTGCTAGCTCGTGCTGCGGGTGATACTTCTGCCCCTGCCATTGCAGAGAATTTGCGTCATCACGATGCATAAATAGGTACGCGTGCAGATTGCAGGTTTCCCTTTGTGAGAGGTGCAGCTGTTTTAACGGTGCGGCATAGCATCCGTTATGCGTAAAGCTCGGTATTACTGTATGTCTCAACCATTGCAATGGTCGGTATTTTTGTAACTATAAGCTCATTTAAAGCTCGGTATTTTTGTATTATTAGATATATCTGAAGGTCGGTATTTTTGTAAACTAGCACGTAAATTATGCTGAGGTGAGATTATGTTTAAACGGAAGGCATATGATCGTCTGCAGGAGTGGAAAGAACGCTCGCAAGGGCGCACTGCGGTGCTTATTGAGGGTGCAAGACGCGTTGGCAAGACGACGCTCGTCAAGTGCTTCGCGCAGAATGAATACAAGGATTATCTGTACATTGACTTTTCGGCTGCTAGCAAAGCCACGCTCGATATATTTCTGAACCATCGTGAAGATGTCGATCTTTTTTTACGCATGCTTCAGCTGCAGTATGGTAAGGCCCTCGAACCGAGAGAGTCGCTGGTCATTTTTGATGAAGTGCAGCGGTTTCCCATCGCGCGCGAATACATAAAGCATCTTGTAGAAGACGGCAGATTTGATTACATCGAGACAGGCTCTCTTGTCTCCATCAAAAAGAATGTCGATAGCATTGTCATACCGTCAGAGGAAGAAAGAATCCCTCTCGAGCCCCTCGATTTTGAGGAGTATCTTTGGGCGACCGGAAAAGATCTTTATGCAGAAGAGATCCGTAAAGCGCGCGAATCTCGGACCGCGCTTCCGGACGGCGTTCATGCGACGTGCATGAGATTATTTGATGAGTATATGCTTGTCGGTGGTATGCCTCAGTCGGTCGACTCCTTTGTGGCAGAGAATGATTTTAGAGGATGCGACAGGGTTAAACGGCAGATTATCGCACTGTACAGGGAGGATATTGCCAAGTTTGGAGGTTCGGACGCTAGACGTGCGCGGGCGGTTTATGACGATATTCCGGGTCAATTATCTGCGGCAAATAAACGGTTCAAATTTGACAGCGTGGAGAAGGGGTCCCGTTTTGAGACATATGAGTCGGCGTTAATCTGGCTTGAGGATGCGCGACTGATTAACCGTTGCTATTTATGCAGTGATCCGAGCGTGGGTTACCGCCTGCACGAGGACGCGTCTTCGCTTAAATGCTATATGGCGGACACGGGATTGCTCGTGAGCTTGGCGTTTGATGATGGTCCGGACCTTATGGATGTTCATAGAGACATTCAATTTGGAAGAATTTCAATTAATAAAGGAATGCTAATCGAGAACATCGTGGCGCAGCAGCTTAAGAGTCTGGGGCATTCGCTTTTTTATTACAGCTGGCAGGAGCCTTCCAAAACAGAGGGGAGTCGGCCCAGAACGCGTGAAATTGATTTTCTTGTTTCGCGCGGCTTTGAAGACGCGGCTGGAAAACCGCGGGTCACTCCTGTTGAAGTTAAATCTTCCAAATCGTATTCAACAATCTCGCTTGACGATTTCGGCAGACGATTCGAACGACGAGTCGGAGAAGAGATAGTTCTTCACCCAAAACAGCTCAGGGCTGAAGGGCATAGGATATATCTACCTCTGTATATGACGATCTTTATCTGATCGACGGCATGCGGCCAAAAGGGGGCATGCGGCTGAGATTGTCAGCCCGGTCTATTTCATTTGTCTCGATCTGTAACAGTTGGGACCGAAAAACTCGGCTAGGTGTTACAGATCGAGATTGAGGGGATTGACTGGTTCGTTTGTCTCAATCTGTAACAGGTGGGACCGAAAAACTCGGCTAGATGTTACAGATTGAGACAAACGGACCCCGACCCGCTCAAAAACAAAAAGGCCGGGGGCGGCGCGCCGTGTGACGTGCCGCCCCCGGCTGAGAAATGGGGACAAGTTATGTGAGCAGGGCAATTACGCCAACTGCAAGCCACTAGTCCAGACGACGGGTCTGCGCCACGTGCTTGTACCAGTAGGCGCTTGCCTTGGGCGTGCGCTTCTGGGTTTCAAAGTCTACGTAGAAGAAGCCGTAGCGCTTGTTGTAGCCGTTGGTCCAGGAGAACTGGTCCTGCAGGCTCCACAGGAAGTAGCCGCCCACGTTGACGCCCACCTCCATGGCCTTAAGCAGCCAGCGCAGGTGCTGCTCGATGTAGTCGATGCGCGGCTGGTCGTCCACAAAGCCGTCCTTGTAGGGGTCCTTGTAGCCCATACCGTTTTCGGTAATGAAAATCTGCTTGTAGTTGGGGTAGCGCTGTTTAATGTAGACGAGCAGATCGAACAGACCCTCGGGATAGATGATCCAGTCCCAGTCGGTGGTGGGGATGCCGGGCTTGTTCACATGCTCGCCAATGCCCTTGACGCGCCAGCGGCCGGTACCCTTCTCGCCCGTGCCGTTGTGGTGCAGGTCGTTCTCGCCGTCGTAGGCCTTGAGGAAACGGCACTGGTAGTTGTTGACACCCAGGTAGTCGTTGTAGAGCGCGGCCTCGCGCATAATCTCGAGGTCCTTGTCCAGGATCTCGATGGTGCCGCCCGAGACGGCAGCCAGGCGGTTGGCGCACTCGAGGGTGTCGGGGGCATAGTCGCCGCGGAAGGTGGCGTCAAGCAGGAACTGGTTTTGCAGCACGTGCTCGTTGTTGGCGGCCTTGATGTCGGCGGGGTCGTTCTCGTTGAGCGGGTACTTGAACTCCAACGACTGAATGACGCCGATCTTGCCCTTAAAGCCGCCGTTGTGGAAGGCCAGCACAGCCTTGGCGTGGGCAAGCATCATGTTGTGCTCGCACTGGAAGGCCTCGGCCAGATGAGCTTTGACGCCGCCGGGGAAGGTGCCCTCGATGTAGGTGTTGGAGGCGTCAGCCCAGATCTCGTTAAAGGTGAACCAATAGGTCACCTGGTCAGCGTATTCCTTAAAGCAGAAGGTGGCAAAGTCCACAAAGGCGTCGATGGTCTCGCGATTGAGGAAGTCGCCCTTCTCAAAGAGGGGCAGCGGCGTGTCAAAGTGATGCAGCGTGACAAACGGCTCAACGTGGTGCTTGTGGCACTCGGCAAAGAGATCGTGGTAGAACTGCACGCCCTCGGGGTTTACCTTGCCAGTACCCTCGGGGAAGATACGGCTCCAGGCGATGGAGAGGCGGATGCCGTTGATGCCGAACTCCTCGCACAGCTCCAGATCGACGGGGTACTGGTTGTAGAAGTCGGAGGCGGGGTCGGGGGAGAAACGGCCCTGGGCCTCCAGGAAGTCGTCCCAGGCGACCTTGCCCTTTCCGTGGGTGCGGGTCTCGCCTTCTACCTGGTAGGCAGCGGTGGCGCCGCCAAAGACAAAGTCCTCGGGAAACTGCGCGGGCGGGTTGGTGACGCTGGCAGGGTTAACGGACATGATGATCCAATCGTTTAAATCGAAGGGCCAGCCGGTCTTGGATAGTCGGCTGGCCCTAAGCGTTACTTACTTCGACAGCTGCTCGCTCACAAAGGCGAGAGACTTGTCGCCGTTCTGGGAGAGCTCGATGTATTGCTTACCGCGGCAGGCGACGCACTTGTTGCCCACGCGCTCGCAGTCCTTCTGCAGGTCGGCCAGGTAGCTGGCGGCCTGCGGGGCCAGGACGACCAGGTCAAAGTCGGGAAGCATGTCCACGTGGTTGCCATAGGCATCGGCGGCGGTCTCAAGATCGATGCCGCGCTCCTTGGCGGCCTTGGCCAGTGCGTTGGCGAGCAGGCCCGAAGTGCC
>CAJMOP010000021.1 GCA_905215115.1 uncultured bacterium
GACTTCCAGCCGTCGGTCCCGCGCGCCGAGATCGAGGAGCTCGCGACCCTCAGGTTCGTGGAGCGGGCCGAGAACGTCCTGTTCGTGGGAAGCCCCGGCGTGGGCAAGACGCACCTCGCCGTCGCGCTGGGCATCGAGGCGGTCAGGGCGGGGCGCGAGGTCAGGTTCGTGGACTGCGCCCGGCTCGTCGAGGACCTGGAGGACGCCTCGTCGCGCGGCATCCTCAAGAAGAGGCTCAAGTACTACGCCCACTCGAGGCTGCTCATCATCGACGAGCTCGGCTACCTCGACGTCGGCAGCGCGGGCGCGGACCTGCTTTTCCAGCTGATATCGACGCGCTACGAGCAGCGCTCGACGATCATCACCACCAACGTGGGGATCAGCGGCTGGGGCAGGGTGTTCGGGGACGACGTGGCGGCGAGCGCGATCGCGGACAGGGTGTGCCACCACTGCCACCTGGTCAAGATAACCGGCAGGTCCTACAGGCTGAAGGACCTGCCGAGGGACGGGCCCGTCAAGCCGTGACCGGAATCGGTGAAAATACGTTAGCGCAACCGGTGAAACCGCCTTTGCGCGAACGGCGCGCCTGTTTAGTGAAACTGGTGAAAAATAGATTGACGCTAACACGGGTTCGCCAAGGCCGTGCGCGAGACCTGGCCGCGCACCAGGGTCCAGAGGTGCACCTTCCACGCCTTCTCGCAGGTCAAGCGCTACACGACGACGCGGCCGAAGCTCCAGGCGGGGCGCGAGCTCTACCTCATCGCGCGCGACCTCATGGGCATCGAGACGCTGCACCAGGCGGAGCTCTGGGTCGAGCGCTACCTCGACTGGTGCGGGTTCTGGGCCGACTTCCTGGAGGACAGGACCGTGGTGGACGGCAGGAGGGTCTACACCCACGAGAGGCTGAGGCGGGCGCGCTCGTCGCTGTCGTCGCTGGTGTCGGCGGGGACGCTGTTCACCTACCTCGACCCCGCCCTTGCCAAGGCCGGCCCGCTGCCGTCGACCAACAACATGATCGAGGGAGGGGTGAACTCGCAGCTGAGGGCCGTACTGCGCAACCACCGGGGGCTGACGTCCGTCAAGCGCGTTAAGGCGGTGTTCTGGTGGTGCCACGCTCATTCGGGGGACGCGAGGACGGCGCGCGAGAAGCTCGCCGCGATGCCGACCGACGCGGACATCGACTTCCTGTTCAGCGTCTACTCCGCCTCGCCGTCGCGCGAGGACGGAGGGCCGGAGTGGGGCGACAGGGCCGTGTGGGAGGATCTCCACCACGGGGACCCGTACCCGTTCTGGCTGGATTAATGGATGGAAACGGATGTTCTATCGGGACACACATTTTGTCCTATAAGCCCCACATCTCCCCGATCTGGAGAAATGTGGGGCCGTCCCGTATATCGAACTACAAGCGAAATCGTCGATTAACGGCGGGCCGCCTTAACAAGCTCGGCAACCTTGGCGACGACCTCGTCAATCGCCACGTCCTCGCGCTCGCCCGTGGCACGGTCCTTGAGCTCAACGGTGCCATTCTTAAGGCCACGCTTGCCAAGCACCACCTGATACGGGAATCCCATAAGGTCGTTATCGGCAAACTTAAAGCCGGGACGCTCGTCACGGTCGTCGACGACGACCTCGATACCCTCGGCGCACAAGCCCTCGACGATTTGGTCGCAGACGGTTGCGCACTCCTCCTTCTTGGGATCGAGCGGAATCACAGCGACCTCGTACGGGGCAACGGAAACCGGCCAGACGATACCGTGCTCGTCGTTGTGCTGCTCCACGACGGCAGCAAGCGAGCGGGACACGCCCACGCCGTAGCAACCCATGATAAGCGGCTTCTCCTTGCCGTCCTCGTCCATAAAGGTGGCACCCATGGCCTCGGAGTACTTGGTGCCCAGCTGGAACACCTGAGAGACCTCGATGCCGCGGGCAGCAGAGAGCGGCTTGCCGCAGTGCGGGCAGGGATCGCCGGCAACGACGGTGACCAGATCTGCCCACTCATCGACGGTAAAGTCGCGCTCGGGGCAGGCACCGGTAAAGTGATAATCGACCTCGTTGGCACCGCAGGCCCACTGCTTGGACTCGCGCAGGCTCTCGTCGCACACCAGACGGATGCCCTCGGGCAAGTTAACCGGTCCGATAAAGCCCTTGTGCAGACCGTAGGTCTGAAGCTCCTCGTCCGTCATCATGCGATAACCCTTGCCAAAGACATGCTCGGCCTTGCAGTCGTTGAGCTCATGATCGCCCGGGACGATGGCCACGACAGGCTTGCCCTCGGCATCGATGAGCGCCAGGGACTTGCGCGTGCCGTTCTCGGGGAACCCAAAGAACTTAGCAACGGCCTCAATGGTGCCCATGCCCGGAGTCTCGACCTTGGTAAGCGTACCGTCACCGGGACCCTCAGTCACGACGACCTTGGTGCTTGCAGCCTCATCATCGGCGGCAAAACCGCAGTCATCGCAATAGACGAGAGAAGCCTCGCCGGCGTCGGCCAAAGCCATGTACTCGACGGAGGTATCGCCACCGATCTCGCCGGAGTCGGCAACGACGGGCAAGGCCTTGATGTAGCAGCGCTCGCAAATGTTAGCGTAGGCCTGCTTCATCTTGTCATACTCCTCCTGCAAGCTCTCCTGCGTGGCGGAGAAGCTGTAGGCATCCTTCATGATGAACTCGCGACCGCGCATCAGGCCAAAACGGGGACGGAACTCGTCGCGGAACTTATCCTGGATGTGATAGAGGTTCACTGGCAGCTGCTTATAGGAGCGCAGCTCGTTGCGCACCAGGGCCGTGACGGTCTCCTCGTGCGTGGGGCCCAGCACGAACTCGCGACCATGACGGTCGTCAAAGCGCACAAGCTCCTTGCCATAGGCATCGATACGGCCGGACTCACGCCACAACTCGGCGTCGACCATAATGGGCATCATAAGCTCCTGGGCGCCGGCGGCGTCCATCTCGTCGCGCACGATGTTCTCAATCTTGCGAATCGAGCGCCATGCGAGCGGCAGGTAGGAATACAGACCGGCGGCCTCCTTGCGGATCATGCCGGCACGGAGCAGCAGGCGGTGGCTGGCGAGCTCAGCGTCCGCCGGATCCTCTTTAAGCGTCGGCGCATAGAGCTTAGACATATACATTGCTCGGGTCATTTATTTCTCCTCAATAAGCTTGTCGACCTCTGCCATAAGCGCGTCGACAATTTGGTCCTCAGCTACTTTACCAATGATCTGGCCATGCGAAAAGAGCAAGGCCTGACCACGTCCGCAAGCAACGCCCAGGTCGGCATCAGAAGCCTCACCGGGGCCATTAACGGCACATCCCATGACGGCAATCGAAAGCGGCGCGGAATAGTTCTTAAGCCGCTCGGTGACCTCCTCGGCGATGGGAATGAGGTTAACCTGGCAGCGGGCGCACGTGGGGCACGAGACAATCTCGGGACCACGGCGACGCAGGCCCAGCGACTGTAGAATTCCCCAGGCGACCGGCGGCTCCTCAACCGGATCGGCCGTGAGCGACACACGCATGGTGTCGCCGATGCCTTCGGAAAGCAAGATACCCAAGCCTACAGAGCTCTTGATGGTGCCCTGAAGCTTGGTCCCCGCCTCCGTCACGCCCAGGTGAAGCGGAACGTGGGGAATCTCACGTGACAGGGCTCGATAGGTATCGAGCGTCGTTTGCACGCTATGGGCCTTGGCCGAAAGCACAATGTTCGTAAAGCCGCGATCCTCAAAGTGCTTGACGAAGCGCTCGCTCGACATCACGAGCTTTTCGGGCTGCGTGAGGTCGTCGCGCTCGGCAATATCTTGCTCAAGCGAGCCCGCGTTCACGCCAATGCGAATCGCACAGCTCGCGGCACCCGCAGCATCGATCACCGCGTCAACCTTGGCCCAATCGCCGATATTGCCGGGATTGATGCGCAGCTTGGCGGCACCGGCCTCAACGGCACCAATGGCGAGCTTATGGTTAAAGTGGATATCGGCGACAATGGGCACCGGAGACTCGGCACAGATGGTGCGGAAGCCCTCAAGCGCGGCCTCGGAGGGCACGCTCACGCGCACGATATCGCAGCCAGCCTGCGCCAACGCGCACACTTGCGCAAGCGTTGCCTGGGCATCAGCGGTATCGGTGCAGGTCATAGATTGGACCACCACCGGCGCGCCGCCACCGATCTGCACGCCGCCCACATGCACGGGGCGCGTCAGCTCGCGAGGCAAAGGATGGGATAAAGACAATCCAAACACTCCCCTACAAAATAAATCGAAGGATGTCGGAACGAAGCATATAGACAAACAGGAGCGCAAAGAGCGCGATGCCCACATAGCTCACAATCGTCTGGACCTTGAGCGGAAGCTCGCGGCCCGCAATCTTCTGAATGATCTCGATGACTAGCTTGCCGCCATCGAGTGGCGGGATGGGCAGCAGGTTCATAAAGCCAAGCGAGAATGAAATAAAGGCGGCAAACGAAAGGAACGTGGCAGGGCCGGCAGCAGCAGCCTGTGAGGACATAACGCTAATACCCACGATCGAAGAGGACTGATCGAGAATCTCCATCGTATGCTGCGGCTGGAGCAGGCGCATCACGCCCTCCGCTGTCTGCACAACATAGGAGAACGACAGGCGAGCCGACGTGATGGGGTCTAAACGGACCACCTGCGTAGAGGCATACACACCTAGGCGATCGTCCTCTTTGAGCGCAACCGTGGTCGAATGCTGCTTGCCGTCACGCTCGTACTCAATGGCGATATCGTCCTTACCGGCAGCCTTGCCGATGGCATCGTAAACATCCATCCAGGTAGAGCACGATACTCCGTCAACCGAAAGGATCGCGTCACCGCCCTCGATACCCGCCTTGGCGGCAATCGAGCCTTCGTCAACCTGGCCAATCACATTGGTATCCATCGGCACGGTGACACCCGCAATGGAATAGATGCTCATAAGGAGCAAAAAACCCGTCAAGATATTGACGATAATGCCCGCGAGCAGCATAAAGGCGCGCTTGAGAAAGCCTTGGCCAAGATAGGTGTGCGAGCGCTCTTGCGCAAGGAACTCGGCCTCGCCGCACGGCAGTTCCCACACATCGCCCTCGGCAGTCGCATGTTCGCGATCGAAACGGCGACCATCAAAGGTGGTATAGCCTGCCTTGTCTCGCGGCAACGTCTGATATTTGGTGGGATAGTAGCTCGGCGAGGGCTTCTCCCCTTCCTCATACCAGGGCGCGATGGAGCCCCAGCCAAGCAACAGGGCGCATGCCTCGAGCACATCCTCCTCGGAAAGCTCGAGCTCGACAGCAAGGTCGGCCACGGTCACGCGACCATGACGATAGATAGCCGCGAGCACGCGGTCGGCGCACGAAACATCGGTCGGATCCATACCGCAGATGGCAGCGTAGCCACCCAGCAGCAGCGGGGTCACGCCAAACTTGGTTCCAATGCGACGCGACGTGTAATGGATGTCAAAGCGGCACGGCAGACCCAAAAAGAACTCGGTCACACGGACGCCGCAGGCGCGCGCCGCCAAAAAGTGGCCGCCCTCGTGCAAAAACACGAGGACGGAAAGCATCAGCAGGCCCCAAAAGACCGATGAGAGAACGCTCAGAACAGTATCCATAAAACGAAAAAGCAATCCTTATGGGTTAGGAACGGGTTGCGGCGAGCACCTGCGCAGCCTTTTCACGCGCCCACGCATCGATGTCGCGAAGCTGCTCAAACGAATCGACCGCCTGCATATCGTGGGCGTCCATGCAGGATTCCACAATGCGATCGATATCGGTAAAGCTGCAGCCATCGTGCAGGAAGGCATCGACGGCGACCTCGTTGGCGGCATTGAGCACGCACGGCATGGTGCCACCCGTCTTGCCGGCACGTTCGGACAGCGCCAGACAGCGGAAGGTATCCATGTCGGCAGCATCAAACGTGAGCTGCCCCAGCTCGCGGAAATCGATACGAGGCGCCGGGGTATCCCAACGCTCGGGATACGAGAAGGCAAACTGGATGGGAATGCGCATGTCGGAGGCACCGAGATGCGCCATCACAGATCCGTCGGCAAACTCGACCATGGAGTGAATCTTAGACTGGCGCTGCACGACCACGTTAATGAAATCAAGATCGCAGCCAAACAGATGCATGGCCTCAATGCGCTCCAGGCCTTTGTTCATGAGGGTGGCGGAGTCAATCGTGATCTTGGCACCCATAGCCCACGTGGGATGCGCCAGGGCATCGGCGCACGTCACACGATCGAGCTCGTCACGCGTACGGCCAAAGAACGGACCGCCCGAGCAGGTAAGCCAAATGCAGTGAGCCTCGCGCGGATTTTCGCCCAGATAGCACTGGTAAATGGCAGAATGCTCGGAGTCGACCGGGATAAGCTGACCCGGCTGTGCCAACGGCATAAGCAGATCGCCACCGACGACGAGCGACTCCTTGTTGGCCAGGGCAAGACGCTTGTTCGAGGTCAGGGCAGCATGGCTCGCCTCGAGACCGGCAGCGCCCACGATGGCCACGAGCACGCAGTCGACATCATCGCGGCATGCGAGCTCACAAACGGCCTGCGCACCAACGCCGAGCTCCGTGCCCTCGGGCAGTTCCTGGAGCACCGCGTCGGCGCCATGAGAGGCATCCGCCACGGCGACCGCCGGAACCGAGAACTCACGGGCAGCGGCAACGAGATCGGAGGTGCTTGAGTTGACGGACAGCGCTGTCACCTGCAGGCGATCGGCATGCTGACGGCACACGTCGAGCGCCTGGGTACCGATAGAGCCCGTACAACCCAGGATGGCAACGCGAAGGCGTCCATCGGGGCTATACGTCGTCTGGAAGGACATTACAGCACGCCTCCGATCATCAGCAGCAGCTGCGCGGTAATGCAGCCAAAGATGAGCGAATCGCTGCGGTCGAGCATACCGCCGTGGCCCGGGATGAGATTGCCGGAATCCTTGACGCCCACGCCACGCTTGATGCGTGACTCGATAAGGTCGCCGATAACGCCCAGGATGGAGACGACCACGCCGCACAGCAGTGCATAGGGCAGGCTCAGCTTATAGAAGTGCGTCGCCCACAGGATGAGCCAGATCAAGACAGAGCCCAAAATGCCGCCGACAAAGCCTTCCCAGCTCTTTTTGGGAGAGATCTTGGGGACCATCTTGTGCTTGCCGATACGGCTGCCCACGATGTAGGCAAACGAATCGGAGACCCAAAGGGACGCGCAAACGCCCACTGAAAGCAGGGCACCGGCAAAACCGGGCACGGCATCGCGCAGCAGCACGATAGCCGACAGCATAAAGCCAGTGTAGATGGGACCCATGAGCGTCACGGCCACATCAGAGATGCGGGTACGCGGCGACCAGACATACCAAATGCCCACAGCGAGCATCAAGGCAAAAAGCAGGGCATTCAGCAACATCGAATCGCCCAACGCCGACAGCGGAAAGAGTACGGCGGCAGTGATACCCATGCGCTCGTTAGCCATCTTGCCATCGAGCCTTGTCATACGGAAAAACTCATAGCAGCACAGACCGCTCATGACAGAAACAAAGATGGCCGTGGGCACGATACCCAAAACCAGGCACAGGATAAAGACAACGGCGTAGACGATACCGGCGGCGGCACGGGTAATAAAGCCCGCCAGCCACGAACCGGTGCCGCTCTTTGCTGCAGGTGCTCCCGCAGCGGCAGCCTTGCGCGCAGGCGCCGCGGAAACTGGCGTCTTGGGAGCAGATGCCTTGGGACGATCGGACACGATTAAGCCTCCTCGGTCTTACTCAGTCCACCAAACCTACGGTCACGGCCCTGATAGGCCAAAATGGCGTCGACAAGGCCCCAACGATCAAAGTCGGGCCAATAGGTATCGGTGACGTAGAATTCGGAATAAGCCACCTGCCACAGCAGATAGTTCGAAAGGCGCAGCTCGCCAGAAGTGCGAATCACGAGCTCCGGATCGGGAAGACCGGCGGTGTACAGGTGCGAAGCAACCATATCATCGTCGATAGCGGCAAGATCGATCTTTCCAGCGGCGGCATCAAGTGCGATCTGGCGGACAGCGCGGGTGATCTCAGCACGGGCACCGTAGTTAACGGCCAGCGCCAGCGTCATACCGGTATGGTCGGCGCATTCGGCAAGGCCGCGCTCAAAGACATCGCGGGTCTTCTTGGGCAGCGCGGAAATATCGCCCAAAAAGACAACGCGAACGTTCTCGCGCTTCAGAAGCGGCAGCTCGTCGATAAACGTCTTGGCAAACAGATGCATCAAAACGTTGACCTCATGCTGCGGACGGTTCCAGTTTTCGGTAGAAAACGCATAGGCAGAAAGCACGTCGACGCCTAGGCGCACGCAGGCGGTAATGATCTCGCGCAGCGAGACGATACCTGCCTTATGACCCTCGGTGCGCGCAAGACCGCGCGACGTAGCCCAACGACCGTTGCCGTCCATGATGCACGAGATATGGTGCGGAATCTTATTGAGGTCAAGGTCGGAAAAACCGACGCCCGCAGGGGCGTCGGCAAAGTACTCGACCAGTTTATGCTCGTCGTATTGCACCTTAGATCTCCATGACCTCGGCTTCTTTTTCCTTCAGAAGCTCCTCCACCTTGGCGACATACTCATCGGTGTGCTTCTGGACCTTGGCCTGCTCGCGACGGACATCGTCCTCGGTGAGCTCCTCATCGCGCTCGAGCTTATTGTTGAAGTCGCGACGGATGTTACGGATAGACACCTTGGCCTGCTCGGCGTACTCGCGGCACTCCTTGACGAGCTCGCGACGGCGCTCCTCAGTGGGGGCCGGGAACGGCAGACGAACGACGGTGCCATCGGAGTTGGGGGTAATGCCCAGATCGGAAGCGCCGATGGCCTTGACGATAGCGTTGATGAGCGCCTTGTCCCACGGCTCGATGAGCAGCATGTGAGCCTCGGGGGTCTTGACGGCGGCAACCTGCGTGACCGGCGTGGGGACACCGTAATAATCAACGGTGATGTCGGACAGAATGTTGGCGTTGGCGCGGCCGGTACGAACCTTGGAGAAGTTATGCTTGAGGGACTCGAGCGACTTGTCCATATGGGCGGTGATGTTCTCTGCCATGCTTAATCCTCCTGATAGACGAGCGTGCCGACGGGCTCACCCGAAAGCGCGCGCTTGACGGTGTCCTCGCCATCGATGTTGAGGACCAAAATCGGCATACGGTTATCCTGACACAGTGCCGTAGCCGTGGAATCCATAACCTGCAGACCGCGGACGAGAACCTCGTGATAGGTAATCTTGTCAAAACGGACGGCATCGGCGCACTTGACGGGATCCTTGTCGTAGATGCCGTCAACCTTGGTGGCTTTAATCAGAATCTCGGCGCCAATCTCGCACGCACGAAGAGCCGCGGCGGTGTCGGTCGTAAAGTACGGATTGCCCGAACCGGCAGCGAAGATGACGACGTTGCCCTTGGACAGATGGTTGATAGCGCGGCGACGAATATAGGGCTCGCAGATCTCGTTCATCTGGATAGCGCTCATCACGCGGCAGGGAACATCGTTATGCTCGAAGGCATCCTGCAGGGCAAGCGCGTTCATAACGGTTGCCAGCATGCCCATGTAGTCGGCCTGAGCACGCTCCATGCCACCGGCAGCGCCGGCCATGCCGCGGAAAATATTGCCGCCGCCGACAACGACGCCGACCTCATGGCCAACGGCGAGCAGCTCCTTGACCTGTTTGGCAAGATGGTCGGTAACCTTGGGGTCGATGCCATAGTGGCCGTCGCCCATCAGTGCTTCGCCAGAAAGCTTCAGAAGCACGCGTTTATATCGGATGTCGGACAAAGCGATCCTCCTTTAGATTGAACTCTCAACATTCTATCAAAGGCTCTAAGAAGAGCCATGAAAAAGCAGGCTGTGAGTAAAACCCACAGCCTGCTCATTACCAGCTACAAGAGCTTATTTACTCGCCACGGACCAGACGGTCAAAGGCAACGACGGTAATGGTGTCGCCGAGCTCCTTGGAGACCTGCTCAGCGTACTTCTTGATGGTGAGGGAGCTGTCCTTGATGAACTCCTGCTCGGTGAGCACGGACTGCTTGTAGAACTTCTCCAGACGGCCGACAGCCATCTTCTCCTGGATAGCCTCGGGCTTGCCGGACTCGGCAGCCTGAGCCATGTAGATCTGCTTCTCGTGCTCGACGGTCTCGGCCGGAACCTGATCGCGGGTGGCGCAGATCGGGGCGACGGCGGCAACCTGAAGGGCAACGTCGTGAGCGAAGGTCTTGAAGGACTCAGCCTGAGCGGTCTCGGCCTTCTCGAAGGCGAACTCGACGAGGACGCCGATCTTACCACCCATGTGGATGTAAGAAGCGAGCGCGCCGTTCTCGGCCTTGCGGGCGGCGAAACGGGAAATCTTCATGTTCTCGCCCATGATGTGAATCATCTCGGTGAGCTCGGAGGAAACGGTCTCCTCGCCCATCGGCTTCTCGAGCAGGGCGTCGACGTCAGCAGGCTCGGTGGTAGCGACAACCTCGGCGACCTTGGAAGCAAAGCCGGTGAACTTGGCGTTGGAGCCAACGAAGTCGGTCTCGCAGGAAAGCTCGAGCAGAGCGCCGGTCTTGCCATCCTCGGAGACGAACGCGGCGACAGCGCCCTCGTTGGTCTCACGGCCAGCCTTCTTGGCAGCCTTGGCAAGGCCGTTCTTACGCAGAACGTCGACAGCAGCGTCCATGTCGCCGTCTGCCTCGACGAGAGCCTTCTTGCACTCCATCATCGGGGAGTCGGTCATCTCGCGGAGCTGCTTGACCATAGCGGCGGTAATCTGGGCCATTGTGGTTCCTTTCAAAGAGATGAAAAAGAATTAACTAAGACTGATTTACTCGGCCTTGGGCTCAGCGGCCATCTCGGCCTCGGAGACCTGCTCCTTGCCGGAGCCAGCGAGGCAGGCGTCAGCCATGAGCTCGCACATAAGGGTGACAGCGGAGATAGCGTCATCGTTGCAGGGGATGCCGTACTCGACCTCGTCGGGATCGGAGTTGGTGTCGATCAGAGCGACGACGGGGATGTTCAGGCGCTGGGCCTCCTTGATGGCGTTCTCCTCGCGCTTGGTGTCGATGACGAAGAGAGCCTGAGGCAGGCCCTTCATGTCGCGGGCGCCACCGAGGTTGGTCTGGAGCTTGGTGAGCTCCTTACCGAGAACAGCCTGCTCCTTCTTGGGCAGAACAGCCATGCGGCCGTCCTCGACCATGGCCTCGAGCTCCTCCATGCGGTTGATGCGAGAGCGGATGGTGACGAAGTTGGTCAGCATGCCGCCGAGCCAACGCTGGTTGATGTAGGGCATGTTGGCGCGCTCAGCAGCGTTCTTGACGGCCTCCTGAGCCTGCTTCTTGGTGCCGACGAACAGCACGTTGCCACCCTTGGCGACGTTCTTGACGAAGGTGTAGGCCTGATCGGCGTCGAGGATGGTCTGCTTGAGGTCGAGGATGTAGATGCCGTTGCGCTCACCGAAGATGAACGGCTTCATCTTGGGGTTCCAGCGACGGGTCTGGTGACCGAAGTGGCAGCCGGCCTCGAGCAGGGTGCGGATATTAATCTTGGTAGCCATGTTAAACCTCCTGTGGTTTGCCTCCGCGCGGGGTCATCCTCCAAAACCAACCCGGACATGTGCTACCAAAGCCCGGGCACCACGGTATGAAGTAGCCGCGCGTGCGTGATAAAAACATGTTGCCGTGAAGCAACCCGATGAATGATAGCAGGAATGCTTCTTCCTGCCAACCCGCAATCAAAACCACACACCTGAGTGCGGCGCGGGACGTCCCAGCCACTATTCGCCTCGGGGATGGGCTTGAGCCACGGCACGTTTGAGCCGATCGGGCGTGAGATGCGTGTAGATCTGCGTCGTGGACAGGCTCGCATGACCCAGCAGCTCTTGAACCGAGCGCAGGTCCGCGCCGCCCTCGAGCAAGTCGGTCGCAAAGGTATGGCGCATCGCATGCGGGGCGATGTCGGCCGGAATGCCGGCGAGCGTCGCCAGCATATGAAACCGCCGCCTGAGCATGGCGGCACTCATGCGATTACCGCGCGCCGATATAAGCAGCGGATGCGGCCCGGTAGCGGGGTCACGACGCTTTGCCTGAGCGAGCAACTCCGGCCTCCCCTCCTCAATATAGAGACGCGTCGCCTCGAGCGCACGACGATACAGAGGGACGATACGTTCTTTGCTCCCCTTGCCCCACAGGCGCAGCGTGCGTTCGGACCACGCAATGGACTCCACATTGAGTGCTGCGAGCTCAGAGATACGGGCGCCCGAGGCATAGAGCAGCTCGAGCATCGCCGCATCGCGCAGTCCCGCGGGTGTTGAGGTATCAGGCGTCTTGAGCAGCGCCTCCACCTGATGGGTCGTCAGCACACCGGGTAGATCGCGCGGGAGCTTGGGCGAGGAAATTGCCGAGACCACATCGCCCTCCACGACCCCCTCGGCAGCCATCCACCGATAGAGCGAGCGAATGGCAGACAGGTGTGCCGCAAGCGTTCGGGGAGTCACCTGCTCACGCGAAAGCTCGGCAAGATAGCGACGAATGGTGCGCACGTCGGCAGCGAAAGAATCTATATTCTCACGCTCGCACCAGGCAGCAAAGCGCTCCAGCCTCGAGCCATAGGCCGTCACCGTGTTGGGAGAAAGTCCCTCGACGCGTGAGATATAGGCAATAAACGAGTCGACGGTGTCGTACAGGTCAAAGGCTATGACCGGTCGCCTCCAAACAGATCGGGGCGAGTGGCCAGATAGGCATCAAGGGCCTCGAGCGCACGGTCCGCATAGGCCTGGTAGCGGTCGCGCTTGCTGCGGCGCTTACCATCCTCGAGTGGCGGCACCAGGCCAAAGTTGACATGCATAGGCTGATAGCCCACCGTGGCCGGATCGGTAGCATAGCCCACGAGCGCGCCCAAAGCACCCACGCGCGGCAGCTCGACGGGAGCGGCCCCGACAGCCTCGGCATAGGTGTTGAGTGCCGCGAGCAGACCTGTCGCCACGGCTTCCATGTACCCCTCGGTGCCGGTGATCTGACCGGCCAGGCGCACGCCGGTACCAGGCACGGCAAAGGTGCCATCGAGCACGTGCGGCGCATCGACAAAGGTATTGCGGTGCATGACACCGTAGCGGAAGAACTCGGCGTTCTCCAGACCCGGCACCATATGGAAGACGCGCTTCTGCTCGCCAAAGGTCAGGTTGGTCTGGAAGCCCACCAGGTTATAGGCGGTCTTCTCCTTGTTCTCGGCACGCAGCTGAATCGCCGCCCAGGGACGACGACCGGTTCGCGGGTCGGTGAGGCCGACGGGCTTCATGGCGCCAAAGCGAATGGCGTCCTTGCCGGTGCGCGCAACTTCCTCGGCAGGCTGGCAGGCCTGGAACAGATCGCCGCCCTCAAAGTCCTTGAGCACCACGCGGTCGGCCGTGGTAAGCGCCTCGATAAAGGCCTCGTACTCTTCCTTGTTGAGCGGAGCGTTAAGATAGTCGCCGCTCCCCTGCTCCTCGTAGCGCGACTGCGAGAACAGCACGTCCATATCGAGCGTGGAGGCATCGACGATCGGCGCCGCGGCATCGAAGAACGCAAGGGCGTCGCCACCGACGAGCTTCACGACCTCTTCGCTCAACGCCGGCGAGCACAAGGGGCCGGCGGCAATGACCACGTGACCTTCGGGAATCTGCGTGACCTCGCCGTGAACGATCTCGATATTGGGACGGGCGGCAACCTCGGCCTCGACAAGCTCGGAAAACTTGACGCGGTCGACCGCCAAGGCGCCACCGGCGGGAACAGCCGCGCGATGGGCGCAATCGAGCAGGACCGAACCCATGCGCTCAAGCTCGGCCTTCAGCAAACCAGCCGCGGAATCCGGACGGGTCGACTTAAACGAATTGGAGCAGACGAGCTCTGCCAGGTGATCGGTATGGTGGGCCGGGGAGCTCACCTGGGGGCGCATCTCGCACAGCTTTACGGCAAACCCGCGATCTGCCAGCTGGATCGCGCACTCCGATCCCGCCAGACCGCCACCGATAACCGTCACCTGATCGAACTGCATCTGCAAACACCTTTCTAATTGACACGTTTTCCATTGTGACCGAAGGGCGTCTGGGCGTGAAGGGCAAACTTGGAGGGCGCATACCTTCCATCCATCATGCGCTCGATAAGGCCCTCGAGCTCAAGCGAACCCAGGAGCTTAAGTACGCCGACGGCATCAAGCGAGACGAGCGCCGCAATGTCATCGACCTTGAGCGGAGAGGCGATGAGCGCATGCATCACGGTCTGCTGCGTTGGATCCAGGTCGGCAATGCCGGGAGCATCGGGGCGCGAGTAGCGCAGGGTGCCGTAGATGCGTGAGATAGCCATCTCGATAGATTCCTCGTCGATGATGCAGCAGGCACCGTTCGCAATGAGGTAATTCGTGCCACGCGACTCGGGCGATAGGATCGACCCCGGCACGGCAAGAAGTTCGCGCCCCAAATCCATAGCAGCCTCGGCTGTAGAAAACGTCCCGGAAGGCATACCCGCCTCGGATACAAAGAGGGCTTGCGACAGGGCCGCGATCACGCGATTGCGGCGCGGAAAGGCAAACTTGCGCGGACCCATGCCCCACGGAGAGATCGACACGATCGCGCCGCCCGTATCGAGCGTGCGAGTAATAAGCCCCGCGCTCGAACGCGGGTAAACCACGTCGGCGCCCGTCCCTAGCACCACGACGTGTTTGCCGCCGGCGTTGACCGCAGCCCAACCCGAGGCCTGGTCACAACCGACCGCGCCGCCCGAAACAACCGTCACTCCCGCCTCGACCGCCACCTTTGCCGCAAGCTCTGCCACGGCAAGACCATACGGCGAGGCCTTGCGCGCGCCGATGATGGAGAGCGCGGGCGTCGAAAGCACCTCGGGGTTGCCGCGCACATAGAGCGTCTGGGGTACATCAGAAAGCTCCAAAACGGTCTCGGGATACAACGTATCACCTGGATGCAGCTCGAAGGTTCCCTCGGCCATCATTGGTCCCTCCTTCCCTGGTACATCGCCGCCTCGAGCACGTGGTCCTGCGTCACATGCTCGCTCTCGGCGACATCTGCGATCGTGCGCGCAATGCGAACCAGGCGCACGATGCCGCGGCCCGTGAGATGCGTGCGCTTCGACAGGCCGAGCACACACTTCTCCGCCGCATCATCGAGCTCAAAGGTCGAAACGACGCCGTCAATGGACCGTGTCTCGTCATCCTCGGCCTCGGCATCAGCATCGTCCATACGGGATTCGCGCCAAGCGCGAAAAGCGCGACCGCGCACAACGTAGTCACGTAACTCAGCTGACGACATACCCTCCGCGCCCTCGATAATCACCTGAGGGTCGGGACGGGTCACATCGATCATCATGTCGATACGGTCGGCCAAAGGACCGCGCAGTTTAGACCGATAGCGCTCGACCATCGCCGCCGAGCAGCGACACGGTACCTCACGATCGCCCAAAAAGCCGCAGGGGCAGGGATTGCTCGCAGCCAGCAGCTGAAAGCGCGACGGGAAGGTAAAAGCCCCGTCGACGCGTACGATCCTGACGTAGCCGCGTTCGATGGGCTGACGCAGCGTCTGCAGCACACCCGTGGGAAACTCGGCAAGCTCGTCCAAAAATAGCACGCCGCCATGAGCAAGGCTGATCTCACCCGGGTGCACCGGGCGCCCACCGCCGATAAGACCTGCGGTCGAAATACTGTGATGGGGACTGCGGAAGGGCCGGTGCCCCGCCAACAAGCCATCAATGTTCTCACCCAAAACCGAATGGATGCACAGCGCCTCCTGTTGATCCTCAACGGAAAGCTCGGGCAGGATGCCGGTCATACGACGCGCGAGCATCGTCTTGCCCGATCCCGGGGACCCGATCATGAGCAAGCCGAGTTCTCCTGCCGCCGCAAGCGCCATGCCGCGTTTAGCGACTTCCTGCCCCAGCACGTCGGCATAGTCGAGCTCAGGCTCAAAGGTCGCCTCGACGCCCTCGGAATCCAGATAGTGCCGAGCCGCCTCGCCCATGCCATGGGCAAGCTGAGACAAATGATCGATGAATCCACAATCCACGCCCGCGAGCGGCACATGCTGATCGGACCTGCCGGCGATAAAGGACAGCCCCATATCACGCGCCAATAGCTGAAACGCCACCTCGCCCTTGACGGGAAGCACCGTACCGTCCAAGCCGAGCTCGCCGGCGATAAGGCAGCGATCGAGGTTGTCACGGGGAATCTGCCCATCGGCCGCCAGAACCGCGATGGCGATGGGCAGATCAAAGCCGCTACCGGTCTTGCGAATATCGCCGGGCGCTAGGTTGACCGTAATGCCCGAGCGTGGGATCTCGAACCCGGCGGAGCGCATCGCGCAGCGAATACGACCGCGTGACTCCATCACCTCCATACTCGGAATGCCGAGCATTTGGATGCCCGGAACACCACCGGCAAGCGAGACCTCGACCGTGACGTGAATCGCCTCGACGCCACGGATGCAGGCCGCGTGAACGGCAAACGTCTCGAACGCCATCACGACACCTGCCAATCGAACGCGTTGTACTGATGCTCGATCTCGGCGATATGCCCGCCACGAATGGTGACACCCACGGCATCGAAGCGAATCGCCTTGAGCGGATAATGCTCCATGAGATAGCAACTTGCGATGCGGCGGTAGCGGCGTTGCTTTTGGGCGTCCACGGCCTCCTCGGGAAAGACCCGCGTGCTGCAATCCAGTGCGACGCGTCTGGTCTTGACCTCGGCCATCACCACGACATCGTCGAGTTCATCGAGCAGCACCAGATCGGCCTCGCCCTCGGAGCAACGATAACCCTGCTCCAGCAAGGTGTATCCGCGCTCGTTAAAGTAGTCGATGGTGATCAGCTCGCCCAGCATGCCCAGCTCGCGGGGACTGAGTCCCTTGATAAACTCAGGCGTCATCGCCCCGCAGTCGAGCTCGCCGTTTTCCCAACGCTCCTTGAGCTGCTGCGTCTTGCTCTTTTTGCTTGCGGCACTCATGGGGTCTCCTTTCCCGCACGCTGCATTGCCCCGATGATGAGGGCACCTTTCATGCGGGTAAGTACCGGAAGCAAACCAAAAGCTGACCAAATGCCGTCAAAAAACGGGCCGTACGCAGCAATGGTGTTGCATACGGCCCGCTACCAGCAGGTTTATAAAACCCCTGAGGTCCCTGTCTCCACAATTGACCTAGAAAAGGCGCTCAGTCTGCAGAAAGTTTCCGCAAAAGCTCACGCGGTGCAGTGGACAAAGTCCATGTTTGCGAATGGCCTCGATATGCTCGGGGCTTGCATAGCCCTTCGACTCGGCCAGATGGTACTCGGGATACTCGGCGTCGTACTCGACCATCATCTCGTCACGCGTGACCTTGGCCATGATGGACGCCGCGGCGATGCAGGCGATTTTGGCATCACCCTTCACCACATCGCGCTCGTTAGGAACGGCGCCCAAGGGGTTGCCATCCATGAGGACGCAGTCGGGTTCAAGTCCCGTATCGGCCACGGCGCCCGCAACGGCAGTACGGATAGCACGGGCCATGCCCATCTCATCGATATCCGCAGGAGCGATATGGCAAAAGCCGATGGCAGTCGCCACCTCGGCTATCTTCACCGAGAGCAGCTCGCGGCGCGCGGGCGTGAGCTTTTTGGAATCGTTGATGCCCCAGATGCGCGGCTCCATCGGAAGACACACGGCACACACGGTCAAGGGACCCGCTACCGAGCCACGGCCCACCTCGTCGACGCCCACGACCACACCATCACCGCCGAGCTCATGCATAAGCTCGTACATGTCATTGACGCGCTCGCGCTCGGCAAGCTCTTTGGCATGGCGTTTGAGGGCGCGTTCGCAAGCCTTGATCACCTGCTGGCGCGGGTCCTCGCGATAATGCTCCACGAGGGCGGGAATCTCCTCAAACGTAGCGCTCGCCAGCTCACCGGCAACCTGCGATGCCGAAACCGAGCTCGTCATGTTGGCCATACCAGGCCCTCCTTGCATGCAAATCAGATAAAAAGAAGGGCCACCCGAAGGTGACCCTTGTGTCCAAACGAGTGGACAGACGCTGCGATCTTCTTAGCGCTTCTCGGGGATGCGAGCAGCCTTGCCCACCTTGTCGCGGAGGTAGTAAAGCTTGGCGCGACGGACGCGACCATGGCGAACGACCTCGAGCTTGGCGATCTTGGGGCTGTGAAGCGGGAAGGTACGCTCAACACCGACACCGAAGGACATCTTGCGGACGGTGAAGGTCTCGCGGGCACCGGCGCCGGCCATGCGGATGACGTCGCCCTGGAAGACCTGGATGCGCTCGCGGTCGCCTTCCTTAATGCGGTAGTGAACCTTGACGTTGTCGGCGACGCGAACCTGAGGAATGTCCTCGCGGATCTGCTGACGCTCGATTGCGCGGATGTAATCCATGTGCAATTCCTTACTCTTCTAGAGGTGCCGTACCATCTTGGCCGGCACGTAGTTGAACAAACTTATTCGAGTATACACGCGCGGGTTTCTGCTGCAAGAACAATTTTTTACGCAGACAAAAAGACAAAACCCGCACATGATAACCGCCCGCCTCACGAATGAGACGGGCGGCATGAAGGGGGCTACACTAGACGTCGATGTGCGGGGCGCTAGGCGTTGCGCTTGGCCTCGAGCTTGGCCTGAGCGGCAGCCAGGCGTGCGAGGGGCACGCGATAGGGCGAGCAGGACACGTAGTCCACGTCGGCCACGTTAAACAGGCCCTTGATGGACTTGGGGTCGCCGCCGTGCTCGCCGCACACGCCAAAGTGCATGTCGGGATTGGTGGCGCGACCCTTCTCCACGGCCATGCGCACGAGCTCGAGAACCGCCGTGTCGATGGTCTCGAAGGGGTTGTCCTTCAGGATCTTCTTGTGCAGGTACAGCGGAATGAACTTGGCCTCGGCATCGTCGCGGGAGAAGCCAAAGGTCGTCTGGGTAAGGTCGTTGGTGCCAAAGCAGAAGAAATCGGCGTGATGGGCGATCTCGTCAGCAACCATGCAGGCGCGCGGCAGCTCGAGCATGGTGCCCACGGGAATGTTGAGTTCGACGCCCTCCTCGGCGAAAACCTCGGCGATCACGCGCTCGATGACCTCGCGGGTCTGGACATGCTCGGCCGTGATGGAGACGAGCGGCACCATGATCTCGGGGCGTGGGTCGACGCCCTCCTTGATAAGGCGGGCAGCAGCCGTGGCAACGGCGCGAACCTGCATGAGAGGCAGATCGCTAAAGACGACGGACAGGCGCACACCACGCAGGCCCAGCATGGGGTTGGACTCGACCATGCTGTCAATGCGACGCAGGCGGGTGCGCAGGGCGGCAAGCTCTTCCTCGCTGGCGCCAGCGGCTTCCTTCTTGGTGATGGCGACCTCGAGCTCGCGAGGATCATCCAGGAACTCATGAAGTGGCGGATCGAGCAGGCGAACGACCACATCGCGACCGGACATGGTCTTGAACATCGCCAGGAAGTCCTCGGTCTGGACCTTGAGCAGGTCGGCCAGGGCCTGCTGCTTTACGGCCTCGTCATCGGACAGGATAAAGCTCTGGATGATGTTCTTGCGGTCGCCCAGGAACATATGCTCGGTGCGGCACAGGCCGATGGCTTCGGCGCCAAACTCGAGCGCGAGTGCAGCATCCTCGGGGTTGTCGGCGTTGACGCGCACGTGGTTGGCGTGGCCGCAGGTCTCGTCCAGACGGATCTCGTCGGCCCAGGACAGGATGGTGTCCAAGTCGCCGGTGAGCTCTGCAGAGACCAAGTCGACCGCGCCGTCGACGACGATGCCCTGGGTGCCGTCGATGGAGATGATGTCGCCCTCATGCAGCAGGCGGTCACTGCCCTCGATGTGCACGACCTTCTCGGCGGCGTCGATATGGAAGCTTTCGACACCGCAGACGCAGGGCGTACCCATGCCGCGAGCGATAACGGCGGCGTGGCTCGTCTTGCCACCATGGCTCGTCAAGATACCCTCGGCAGCGACCATGCCCTTCAGGTCGTCGGGGTTGGTCTCCCAGCGAACCAGAATGACCTTGTGGCCCTCGTTGGCGCGCGCGACGGCGTCATCACACGAGAACACGACCTCGCCCACGGCGGCACCGGGGCTGGCGTTAAGACCGGTAGCGAGCGCCTCGTACTTCTTGGAGGCGTCGAACTGCGGGTGCAGGAGCTGGTCGAGCTGTGCAGGGTCGATGCGGCTCACGGCCTCCTCGCGGGTGATGAGGCCCTCCTCGACCATCTCGATGGCGATGCGCAGGGCGGCGGTGGCGGTGCGCTTGCCCACGCGGGTCTGGAGCATCCAGAGCTTACCCTGCTCGATGGTGAACTCGATATCGCACATATCGCGATAGTGGTCCTCAAGCGTCAGGAAGACACGCTCAAGCTCCTCACCTGCGGACTCGAGGCCTGGGGTGGTCTTGAGGTCGGCGATGGGCTCGGTGTTGCGGATGCCGGCGACGACGTCCTCGCCCTGGGCGTTGACCAGAAAGTCACCGTAGAACTCCTTGGTTCCGTCGGCCGGGTTGCGCGTAAAGGCGACGCCGGTCGCCGAGGTCTCGCCCTTATTGCCAAAGGCCATAGCCTGGACGTTGACGGCGGTGCCGAGCTCATCGGAAATGCCATGCTGCTTGCGGTAGATGCAGGCGCGCTCGTTCATCCAGCTGCCAAAGACGGCCTGGATGGCAAGGCGCAGCTGAAGCTCCGGGTCGTGCGGGAAGACGGGCTTGCCGTCAGCGACCTCAAGCTCGGGATACAGGGCAGCCTCGACGTTCTCGGAGAAGATGCCCTTGAAGGTCTCGACGAGTTCCTGCAGGTCCTCGGCCGACAGCTCGGAATCGACGCGAACGCCGGCGACCAGGCGGGCCTGGGTCAGGGCATTCTCGAACAAGTCGGCATCGACACCCATGACGACGTTGGAGAACATCTGGATAAAGCGGCGGTAGCTATCCCAGGCAAAGCGCGGGTTTTGCGTCTGGGCGATAAGGCCCTGGACGGAATCGTCGTTGAGGCCCAGGTTGAGAACCGTGTCCATCATGCCGGGCATGGAGAACGGAGCGCCCGAGCGGACCGACACGAGCAGCGGATCGGAGGCATCGCCGAGCTTCTTGCCGCAGCGGGCCTCGAGGTCGACCTCGGCGGCAACGATCTCGTCGAGCGCGCCCTCCGGCCACACGTTGCCGGCGCCGGAGTACTCAACGCAAGTCTGGCAGGTAATGGTAAAGCCACCGGGAACCGGCAGGCCGATACGGCTCATCTCGGCAAGGTTAGCGCCCTTGCCACCAAGCACGAAGTTCATGGACTTGTCGCCCTCGGTGACACAGGCGCCCTGGGCGTCGGTTCCAAAACGGTAAACCCTCTTGCAATCGCTCACGATACTTCCCCTTCCATGCGCTTACGCGCACGACCGTGGTAACGAATCGACCCGCCGGATGCAGGCCGTGAGGGAACTATACGGCGGGTTTTGGGCAGGCTTGAGCAGAGGGTGCGCGGTTTGGTAAACGTGCTAAAACAGGCGGTAAACGGTAGGTAAAGTTGGTTACCTTATGAAGATACCACTACAAGAAGAATGCAGGTCAGATGCGATGTTTTTGCTAAATCGCTTTATCAATTCAGGCTATTTAGCCACTCCGATGATTTTTCTGGGACGGGGATTAAAAAATCATTGAGTACCTAATGATTTTTTAATCCCCGTCCCAGAAAAATCATCACAGAAAGGACTACTGCTGTTGAGCGCGGCGGGCGGCACGGCGGGCTCTTGCCTCTTGAATCTCTTCGAGGTGAGCAATGATCTCGGCAGCGCTTTCCTCGATGGCTTTGCCGTCGGTACGCACTACAAAGCAGCCCAGGCGTTTCATGAGCGCGCGGGCTTCCGCAAGCTCACTACGCACGCTCTCGGGCTCGGCATAGGAGCCTGCGACGGCGCGGGCGTAGTCGTCGCCCAAGCGGCTATCGCGAATCTCGGAAATCACATCGACGGTCGAAATCAAGCCGAACAGGCGCATCGGGTCAACCTCGTAAATCGACTTGGGCGGCTCCATGCCATGCGCCAGTGGGACATTGGCGACCTTGTAGCCCTGATAGGCTAAATACATCGACAGCGGCGTCTTGGATGTACGCGACACACCCAGCAGCACGATATCGGCACCCGACAGATCGTCGCAACCACGACCGTCATCGTGCTCAACGAAATACTCCATGGCCTCGATACGATGGAAATAGCGGTCATCGGTCTTGTGAATCACGCCCGCAACGCACTTGGGCGGCACACCGATGAGCGACGACAGCACGGCAAGCGTCGGGCCGATCAGGTCGACCGAACGGATATGCAGCATACCCAGGTAATCGAGCACGCGGGCGCGAAGCGCCGGATCGACAATGGTATGGAACACGGCGACATCGCGATGGTCGGCATCGACGCGCGGCCCCACAAATGACTTGACCTGCTCCACCGAGGTCACCTTGGGCAGGCGCAAGAGACGAAAAGCCCCTTCATCAAATTGCCCGGACGCCGCAAGCACCACCTCACAAGCGGTATCGCCGAGCGAATCGGAGATAACGATAACGGTGGGACGAGCGGTGACCGGGCAATCCATGCGGGGCTCCTTTTGCGCTTATGCGCAGGCTGGCTTACTTTTTGCGGGCAAGCTCACCGATGTTGGCGATGCCGGAGAAAACGGCCTCGAAGCGGTTGAGCAGCTTAAGGCGATTATCGCGAAGCTGCTCGTCCTTGTCCATGACCATGACCTCGTCGAAGAAGCGGTCGATGGGGGCACGCAGGGCGGCGAGGGCAGCAAATGCGGCCGGGTAGTCCTCGGCAGCAAGGGCGGCATCGACAGCGGTCTGAGCAGCCTCGGAGGCGTCGGCGAGCGCGAGTTCGGCCTCGCCCATCAGGGCGCGGTCGTACTCCGCACCCAGCTCGGGCTTCGAGATATGCGCGGCACGGGCATAGGCGGTAGCCAGGTTGTCGAACGTCTCAGCGTCGTTTTTGCGGGCCTCGTCGAGGGCGGCGCAGCGGGCGAAGAAGACGGACGGGGCGATAATGTGCACCGCGGAGACGGCGGCAACGGTATCGGCCGGGATCTTTTCGTCGCGGGCCATGCTCACCAGGCGGCCATGGAAGAAGTCACGAACCTGCTGCGCGACCTCGGCGGCGTCGAACTCAATGCCCTGCTCGCTATAGAGCTCGAGCGCAAAGTCGATGAGCGACGTGGGATCGATCGGCAGACGGTCGCGCAGGATGTTGATGATACCGATAGCGGCACGACGCAGCGCGTAGGGATCGGAGGAGCCAGTCGGGGGCTCGCCGATGGCAAAGATACCGGCGATGGTATCGAGCTTGTCGGCGCAGGCCACGATGCAGCCAGCAGTGCCCTCGGGCAGCTCGTCGCCGGCAAAGCGGGGACGATAATGATCGCGAATGGCGTGGGCAACCTCGTCGTTCTCCCCCATCGCGGTCGCGTAATAACCGCCCATCACGCCCTGTTGGCTCGTGAACTCGACGACGGCGTTGGACACCAGGTCGGCCTTGCACAGGTGAGCGGCGCGAGCGGCGTCGGCGGCCAGGTGGGCGCCCAGATGGGCCTCACGGGCAATGGCGAGCGCGAGCTGCTCAACACGCTCGGACTTGGCGAGCACGCTGCCGAGCTTCTCCTGGAAGGCGACCTTGGCCAGACGCTCGCGGAACTCGTCGAGGGAGATCTTCAGGTCCTCCTCGTAGAAGAACTTGGCGTCGTCCAGGCGGGCGCGCACGACGCGCTCGTTGCCGTCGATCACACGCTCGGCGTTCTCGGGCTTGCTGTTGGAAACGACCACGAACTCACGCGTGAGCTTGCCCTCGCCGTCATAGATCGGGAAGTAGCGCTGGTTGGTGAGCATGGACTCGCAGATAATCTCGTGCGGGACTTTGAGGAACTCCTCGTCGAAGGTACCGACGAGCACCGTCGGCCACTCGCAGAGGTTGATGACCTCCTCAAAGACCTTCTTGGGCGTATCGACATGGCAGCCGGGGCGAGCAGCCTCGACCTCGGCGATGCCGGCAAGGATGGCCTCACGACGACGCTCGGCAGAAAGCACGCCGGCGTCCTCGAGCACCTGCTCGTAGACGGCGGGGCTGGCGACAACATGGTCGCCGGGGC
>CAJMOP010000022.1 GCA_905215115.1 uncultured bacterium
GTTGCGCGGCTTGTACAGCGCGCGCTGCATGCTGCGCAGAAGCAGCGTGTTGACGAGCGGTGCGTTGGCCGTACCGGCGGCAGCATCGACTGCAGCCTGCAGCTCATCGGGACTCCCCAGGGCAATACCGGCAGCACGGCGATCGTCGATGATGCCAAGCTGCGCCAGCGCAACGGCGGCACCGTGCAGGCTATCGGGACTCGGATCCTCATGCACGCGATAGCAGGCCTCGATATCACGGTCTGCCAGCCACTCTGCAACGCACTCGTTGGCGAGCAGCATGGCTTCCTCGATAAGCGACGTGGCACACGAACGCTCACGCGCCACAATCTGCACGGGTACTCCGTCCTCGTCCAATAGAGCGCGAATCTCGGCCGTGTCAAAATCGACTGAGCCGCGGACGCGACGAATACGACGGCGAAGTTCGGCGAGTTCGTTGGCGGCGACAAGGAAATCGCCGAGGTCGACGTTATAGCCGCGAGCAGTTTCCTCGCACGCAAGACCGCGCTCAAGCGCCTCCTCGCGCGAGGCCTCAGCAGCCGCAACATCCTCAGCGGCGCCTTCCAGCACCGAATACTCAACAGCGTCGGCACGCACCAGCAGCGCCTCGGCGCCGTCATAGTCCATACGCACACGCGAGCGAATCACGCTGGGGTACGGATCGTAATGCCGCACGCGACCCTGCGCATCGAGCTCAATGTCAACGGTAAACGCAAGACGGTCCTCGTCAGGGCGAAGCGAGCATAGGTCATTAGACAGGCGTTCGGGCAGCATGGGAAGCACGCGATCGGCCAGATACACCGATGTCGTACGATGGCGAGCCTCAAGATCGATATGCCCGTCCCAAGCCACATAGTGAGAAACGTCAGCGATATGCACACCCAGCTTGTAGCCACCCTCGGGCGTGCGCTCAAGCGAAATGGCATCGTCAAAGTCGCGCGCGTCGACCGGGTCGATCGTGATGACAAAGCGGTCGCGCAGATCGCGGCGGAGCGGGTCCTTAAGCGCCGCGGACGCATCGAGCGAAAGCCCCTCGGCCTCGTCCAGCGCGGCCTCGGGATAGCTATCGGTATAGCCGTAACGCGCCATCACGTATTGAACGCCCAAATCGGGCGCGTCATCTCCGCCAATGCGGCGTTCGATCGTCACGGTGCCCGATTCCAGGCGCGTCGGGTAGGTCAAAATGCGCGCGACAACGGCATCACCCGGGTGGACGCCCAGACGATCCGCCGAGGTATCCTCGGGCAGAATGAAGAAGTCGGCCTTCAGGCGCGAATCGAGCGGCTCGATCACACCGAGCGGACCAGCGGTCTGGTACGTACCCACCACGCTTATGGCTGCGCGCTCAACCACGCCTTCGATCACGGCGCGCCGCTCACCGTGCGGGCTATTCTTAATGCTCACGGCAACGGTATCGCCATCCATGATCTCGCGCTTACCGCGGCCCATAACCTTGTAGTCGCCGCTCTCGGTTATGACATAGGCGCCATGCTCATGGAGCTGCACGCGCCCGGTCAGGCTCGGACGGCGTTCGCTGCGCACCGGCCCACGCTTATTGCGAGCACCGCGCTTATGCTTGTTATTGCGCCCCATGGCGCCTCCTTGCTATCGATGACGAACTCCAAAGAGTCTACCCAAATGATTCGCTTTCCTGCCGTCCCCTAGAGATCAAAAAACGGGCCGCCCCATAAGAGACGACCCGTTGGAAGGGATGAATTCCAGGCATGCCTACACGCGCAGGTAGCGGCGCATGGCTATGGCAGAACCAAAGAGACCGATAATCACACCGACCAGAATCAGCGCAGCATAGGTCACCAGGTAGTACTGCATCGGCAGGGCAAACGACATCCAGCCGATGCTCTCCTGCAAACGCGGAATCATCAGATTGCGCAGCAGCTCCAGAACGCCGATGGAAAGCAGCGAGCCCAAAATGGCCTGCAGTACGCCCTCGGTGATAAACGGGCCGCGAATGAAGCCGTTGCTGGCGCCGACCAGACGCATAATCGCAATCTCACGACGACGCGCCGTGATGGACAGGCGAATCGTGTTGTTGATGAAGATGAATGCGATAAAGGTCAAAAGGCCAACGAGCACCACGGCGGCGATGCGGATGTAGTTGGTCACCTGGAACAGGCGGCTCACTTCCTCTTGGCCGTACAGCACGCTCGCGTTGACGTCGCCGTCATCCGCGATCTTCTGGAAGTCGGCGTTCTTCTTGAGCTTCTGGGCCGTGCTCTCGACCTTGGACGGATCGTCCATCTCAATTGCAAACGAAGCCGGCAGCGGGTTCTGGCCATCGAGCGCGCTCATGGTGGCGTCGGCGTTGCCCGACATCTTGCTCGTATACTCGGCCAGCGCGTCGTCCTTGTCCTTGTACGTCACGGACTTGACGTTGCTCCACGTCTTGAGCTCAGCCTCAAAGGCCTGAACATCTGCCTGGTCGGCGTCATCGCTAATAAAGGCGTTGATGACGACCTGATCCTCGACGGTGCCGATCACGGAGTTCAGCATCGCGGAGCCCATGATGAACAGGCCGATGATAAACAGCGAAAGGAAGATCGTGATGACGGCGCCGAGCGAGGTAGTCCAGTTACGGAAGAAGTGACTGATTGCCTCTTTGAAGGAGTAGCCCACGTTAGTTGGTGCCATAGTTGCCGTAACCTCCCCTCTCCTGGTCGCGGATAACGTGGCCGCCCTCGAGGGCGATCACGCGACGGTGCATGCTATCGACCATCTCGCGGTCGTGCGTGGCGACGATCACGGTGGTGCCGGTGCGGTTAATACGCTCGAGCAGCTTCATGATGCCCAGCGAGATCGCCGGGTCGAGGTTACCCGTGGGCTCGTCGCAGATCAGCAGCGGCGGACGGTTGACCATAGCGCGGGCGACGGCGACGCGCTGCTGCTCGCCACCGGAAAGCTGGTCGGGCAGCGAGTCCATCTGATCGGCCAGACCGACCAGACGCAGCACCTCCGGCACCTGGCTGCGAATGACGCCCTTGGGCTTGCCGATGCACTGCAGGGCAAACGCCACGTTTTCGTAGGCGGTCTTTTGCGGCAGAAGCTTAAAGTCCTGGAACACGGCGCCAATCTGGCGGCGCAGGAACGGAACCTTGCGGTTCTTGATCTTCATGAGGTCCTGACCGGCAACCAAGATGCGGCCGCTCGTCGGCTTGACGTCGCGGTTGAGCGTCGACAGCAGCGTGGTCTTACCCGAGCCGGAATGACCGACCAGGAAGACGAACTCGCCCGGATAGATCTCAATGTTGATGTCGTCAAGTGCAGGCTTGTTGGGCTGTGCCGGATAGATCTTGGTGACATGCTCCATAAGGATGACGGGCTCGACACCGGCCTGCTTGGCCATCTTCTTGCGGCTGGCCTGCGGATCGATGGGCGCAAACACCGACGTAAAATCGGGGTTGTTGAGCGCGTTATCGAGGCTTGCGACCTCGGCGGCCTGATCGCTCTCGACCACCGGGACAGCAGGCTGCGTGGGATCGGGAATAGCGGCAAAGAGACCGGACTGCGCAGGCTGAGGAACCGGCGTCGCAGGGGCCATGGGGTCGGGAATGCCGGCCATGGTAGGCTGCGGCGTGGCGGCGCCAGCCTGAGGCTGCTCCACGCGAGCGGTCACGGCCTGAACGGGCTCAAAACCCGCCGTGCCGGAAAGCGCGACATCGCTGGTGGGATTGTAGGCAAAGGGATCGGATGCCAGCTGTGCCTGATCTGCCGGCTGAGCGGGGGCCTGAGCAACAGGCTGGCCCTCTGAATCCGGAGTGGCGAAACGACTGCCCTGGACGCCCGTCTGCGTCTTGGGGGCATCATCGCCCGCACCGGAGGTACGGAAGTGGTTACCCACTGGTGCTCCTTATCGTCGTGCGTTTAAACTACATGAGCGCTTTGTATTTTAGCAGCATTAGCTTTGCTGCACATAAGAAGCATGGCGGGGTTTGGGTCTCACCGGCCGGGCGCAGGGTTACCTCCCAAATCGTCCTCGCGCATGGCCGGCATTTGTCCTGCTCCTGCGGAGCTGCGGACAAACGCCGGCCTGCGCTGCGGAAAGATTTGGGAGGTAACCCTGCGCCCGGCCTGCGGCTACTATGGGGCCGACGCACCAACTTGAGATGCTGCGCATACAAAGTTGGAAGGGTCTGAATTGCACTTTGTTAAGATGGGCCCGTTTCCCCATGGGAACTTTGCTTGGCAGGACTCTAATTTAAATTCAACAAAAACAGGGGCGCCCTCTTTGGGGATGCCCCTGTTCTGGCTTGGATGTGGTTGTTGAGACGATGCTTTGCCTCGTCTTGCCTTATGCCAAGAACTCCTTGGTGGTCGCCACGATGTTGGCGGCGTCCAGGCCGTACTTGTGCAGGAGCTCGGCACCCGGGCCGGACTCGCCGAAGGTGTCGTTGACGCCAATCTTCTTGAGCGGCGTCGGGCACTGCTCGCACAGAACATCGGCAACGGCGCTGCCCAGGCCACCGATCACGGAGTGCTCCTCGACGGTCACGACGTGGCCGGTCTTGGTGGCGCTCTTGACGATCAGGTCGGCATCGATGGGCTTGATGGTGTGCATGTTGATGACCTCGGCATCGATGCCCTCGGCAGCAAGCTGCTCAGCGGCCTCGAGAGCCTCGCCGACCATCAGGCCGCAAGCGATGATGGTGACGTCGGCGCCCTCGCGCATGACGATGCCCTTGCCCACCTCGAACTTGTAGGTCTCGGGGTCGTTGATGACCGGCGAGGCCAGACGGGCAAAGCGCATGTACACGGGGCCGTCGCACTCGTAGGCGGCGCGCGTCACGGCACGAGCCTCCACGTCGTCGGCGGGAACGATAACGGTCATGCCGGGGATGACGCGCATGAGGGCGATATCCTCGCAGCACTGGTGCGTGGCGCCGTCCTCGCCCACCGAGATACCGGCGTGCGTGGCACCGATCTTAACGTTAAGGTGCGGATAGCCGATGGAGTTACGGACCTGCTCAAAGGCGCGGCCAGCGGCAAACATGGCAAAGGTGCTCGCGAAGGCGACGCGGCCGGTGGTCGCGATACCGGCGGCAACACCCATCAGGTTGCTCTCGGCAATGCCCACATCGAAGAAGCGGTCGGGGCAGGCTGCCTTAAACTTGCCGGTCTGCGTGGCGGCGGCCAGGTCGGCGTCGAGGACCACAAAGTCATCGTGCTCGTTGGCGAGCTCGACGAGGGCCTCGCCGTAGCTTACGCGCGTGGCGATTTTCTTGACGTCTGCCATCCTAGAGCTCCTCTCCGGCGGCCGTGAGCTCTGCCATGGCCTGCTCAAACTGTTCATCGTTGGGGGCCTTGCCGTGCCAACCCACCTGGTTCTCCATAAAGGAAACGCCCTTGCCCTTGGTGGTCTCGGCGATGATGGCGGTCGGCTGACCCTTGGTGGCGCGGGCCTCGGCAAAGGCGGCGCGGATCTGATCGAAATCGTTGCCGTCGGCGAGCTCCACCACGTGGAACTTGAAGGCGCGGAACTTGTCGGCGAGCGGCATGGGGTCGTTGACCTCCTCGACGGGGCCGTCGATCTGCAGGCCATTGTGGTCGACGATCACGCAGAGGTTGTCAAGCTGCTGGTTGCCGGCAAACATGGCAGCCTCCCAAACCTGGCCCTCCTCGCTCTCGCCGTCGCCCAGCAGGGCGTAGGTGCGATAGTCGTCGCCCCAGTGCTTGGCGGCAACGGACATGCCCACGGCGGCGGAGATGCCCTGGCCGAGCGAACCGGTGGACATATCGACGCCCGGGGTGTCGTTCATGTTGGGGTGACCTTGCAGGTGGCTGCCGATGTGGCGCAGCGTCTCGAGATCCTCCTTGGGGAAGAATCCGCGCTCGGCGAGCACGGCGTACAGACCAGGCGCGCAATGACCCTTGGAAAGCACGAAGCGATCGCGGTCGGCCTTGCGGGGGTCGGCCGGGTCGACGTTCATTTCCTCAAAGTACAGATAGGTCATGATGTCGGCAGCGCCGAGCGAACCGCCCGGATGGCCGGACTTGGCAGCGTGCACGCCGGTGACGATGCCCTTCCTTACCTCGTTGGCAACCTTTTTGAGCTCTTCGTCGCTCATTGTGCCTTCCTTTCATCCTCTTAAGACAAGATGCGCACGGCACGGAAAGGTAGTCCCAACACAGCCGCGATGCACGTACGTCATTCATTATGCTGGAAACTGGAAGCTTTACCAGAGTATTTATCATTATTTGAACAATTGAGCAGGCAGAACCGCTGATGAAACGGTTTATCAATGTGAACGTCTTTTGGATGGAACGCAGTCGGCCCTACGCGTTAATGTCCTTGAATCCCTCACCGAAGGTTTCCGTAACGTCGGCGACCGTCACAATGGCGTGAGGATCGCGCTCGCGCACGATCGTTTTGAGGGTGTTGAGCTCGCGGCGGCTCACAATGACCATGATCACCGGCTTCTCGGCGCCCGAGTACATGCCGGTCGCCTTAAACTTGGTGCAGCCGCGACCCAGGCCATACATGATGTCGGCCGCAATATCGGGAAACTTGTCCGAGATGATGAGTACCATACGGCGCCTGTTGCCGCCGTCGACCACGGCATCGATCACGTAACCGCTAATGACCATCGAAAGGCCCGCATACAGCGCGTTTTCGACCGAGAAGACCGGGGCCGACAGCGCGCACACGGCAACGTCGATCGCCATGACGGTGGAGCCCACCGGTAGTGACGTATTGCGCGAGATAATCTGACCGATGGTGTCAGAGCCGCCAGTGTTGGCACCGGCGCGTAGCACCATGCCGTAGCCAATGCCCGTGATAATGCCGCCCCACATAGCGGGCAGCATCAGGTCGGCATGTGCCAGCGGCGCCACAAACGGAGCGAACAGGTCGGTGAAGAAGCCCAGCAGCACAAAGCCCGTCGCCGTCTGGACCACGTAGAACATGCCCCCCTCGCGCATAACGACCAGCAGCAGCAAGGCATTCATCACGATGGTTTGAATACCGACAGGCAGCGAGATGCCATGCGAGGCGCCGACCGCCTGGATAATCGTGGCGAGACCCGTAACGCCACCGGCAGCAAGGCCGTTAGGAATCAAAAACAGGTCGGTCGCAATAGCGGCCAGAGCGCACCCCAACATAATCTGGGGCAGGTCGTGAAAGAAGTTCATCGAAAGAATGCGCTTAATGTCCAGACGATATGCCATGCTACCTCCCTCAAAAAAGCGCACCCAAACGGATGCGCTTCGAACTTCTTGCTGTATTCGATTCTACCGATTCGCCGAACAAAAACCACCCCTGCGCAGGGTTTGCTTTGGATACAAAACCACCCTGCTCGGAGGGTTTTATCCATTTCCACATAAACCGGGCGGTTTAGGCAGATGGGGTCTCCGCGCCGGCATTGCCAGTGGCCCAACGATGGTAGCCAATAACAAACGGGTCCAGGTCGCCATCGTCAAGAACGGCCTCGACATTGCTGGTCTCCACGCCCGAGCGCAAATCCTTGACCATCTGGTACGGGTAGAGCACGTAACTGCGAATCTGGTTGCCAAAACCGATCGTGGTTTTGGGTCCGCGAATCTCATCGAGCGCCTCGGCGCGCTTCTCGAGCTCAATCTCGTACAGGCGAGCCTTGAGGATCTGCATGCACGCGGCCTTGTTCTGGATCTGGCTACGCTCGTTTTGGCAGGTAACCACAATGCCGCTGGGAAAATGCGTCACGCGCACGGCGGAGTCGGTGGTGTTGACGCCCTGACCGCCCGGGCCGCTCGCGTGGTACACGTCCACGCGGATGTCATCGGGGTTGATCTCGATGTCGATATCATCGGGCAGTACGGGAATGACCTCGACGCCGGCAAACGTGGTCTGGCGGCGCTTCTTGTCGTCGGTGGGGCTAATGCGCACCAAGCGGTGAACTCCGGCCTCGGCACGAAGCATGCCAAAGGCATCCTTGCCTTCGACGGTAAAGGTCGCGCGATCGATGCCGATGACCTCAGCAGCGGGGCAGTCGTTAATCGTGACCTTCCAGCCGCGACGCTGGCAGTACTTCATGTACATCTTAAAGAGCATGAAGGTCCAGTCCTGGGCCTCCAGACCACCCTGTCCGGGCTTGATGGTCACAATGGCATCGCCGTGATCGAACTCACCGGTAAACCAGCTCGAAAGCTCAAGCTCATCGATGGCACGGGCCAGGCGCTCAGCCGTGGCTGTAGCCTCCTCGCGAAGGGCGGCGGCATCGGGGTCATCCCCCATCTCCTCGGCAAGCTCCAGCGCGGCGCGGGCATCGGAAAGCTCGCCGCGCGCGTTGTCCACGGCAGCGATATCTTCCTTGGTGCGCGCGATTTCCTCCATGGTGGCACGGGCGGCGTCGGCGTCATCCCAAAAGCCGGGGGCCACGCTTTTGGCCTCGAGCTCGGTCACGCGCGTGCGCTTTTCGTCCAAGTGGAGATACGACTCGACCTCGCCGAGCCGGTCCGCAAACGCGTCCAGCTCGGCGGGCGTTACCTCTAAAGCCTCAGCCATTAACGATTCCTGCCGTGGCAGTACTTAAACTTCTTGCCGCTACCGCAGGGGCACGGGTCGTTGCGGCCCACGTTGACGTACGGATCGTCGCTCTCGGACTTGCGATAGGTGGTCACCTTGCCACCGTTGTTGACGGCAGCCGGTCCGCCTTGGACAGCCGTGCGGGCCTGCACCTGCGCCTGCTTGCGCAGCACCGAGTCGCCGTTATCACCATCGACCTCGGCAGGACCGGAGAAGCGCGCGCCCTCGAGCGCGGGCTCTTCCTTGTGCTCCACGGCACGCGGGGCAGCCTTGATCTCGATGCGCAGAACCGTGCGCAGGTAATCCTCATACATGGTATCGACGAGTATCTGGAACGCGCCGTAGGCCTCGGTCTTGTACTCAACCAGCGGGTCGCGCTGGCCAAAGCCGCGCAGCCCGATGCCGGTCTTGAGGTAGTCCATCTCCTGCAGGTAGTTCATCCAGCGGGTATCGATGACGCGCAGCATGACCTGGGTGTTGAGCTCGCGCATGAGGTCCTCACCCAGGCGCTCGGCCTTCATGTTGTAGCACTTCTCGACGTAGGCCAGGACATCGGCAGCCAGGGCCTCAAAGTCCTCGTCGGGGAACTTGGGCGTATCGATATGCCCGGTCAGCTCCACGACCCACTTGCGCAGGCCCTCGAGATCGCGCTCGCCATCGTGGCTGTCCTTGGTGCAGAACTCCTGCACGCAGCGGTACACGGTGTCGTGCATGACCTCGGTGATGTGGTCGGTCAGATCCTTGCCGTCCAGAATCTTGTTGCGCTCGGCGTAGATGACCTGGCGCTGCTTGTTCATGACGTCATCGTACTCGAGGACGCTCTTGCGCATGGAGAAGTTGATGCTCTCGACCTTGTGCTGGGCGCTCTCGACGGCCTTGGAGATGATCTTGTGCTGGATGGGCATGTCGTCGCCCATGTCGGCGGTGACCATCATCTTGGAGACACGGTCCATCTTGTCGCCGCCGAACAGGCGCATGAGGTCATCCTCGAGCGACAGGTAGAACTGAGTCTCGCCCGGATCGCCCTGACGACCGGAGCGGCCGCGCAGCTGGTTGTCGATACGACGGGACTCATGGCGCTCGGTGCCGATGACGGTCAGGCCGCCGGCGGCAAGCACGCGCTCGCGCTCGGCCTTGCAGGTCTCCTTGGCCTCGGCGTTAAACTGCTCGAGCTGCTCGGGTGTCACGTCCTCCATGGTCAGGCCCTCGTACTCAAGGCGCTCGCGCACCAGCTCGTCGGGGTTGCCGCCCAGCAGGATGTCGGTACCACGACCGGCCATGTTAGTAGCGATGGTCACGGCGCCGTAGCGTCCGGCCTGGGCAACGATATGAGCCTCGCGCTCGTGATGCTTAGCGTTGAGGACCTCGTGCGCGATGCCGCGCTTGGTAAGGGCGGCCGACAGTTTCTCGGAGCTTTCGATGGAGACGGTGCCCACCAGGACCGGCTGGCCCTTGGCGTGACGACGCTCAACGTCGTCGGCGACGGCGTTGTACTTGGCCTGGACGGTGCGGTAGACCAGGTCCTCGTGGTCAACACGCTGCACGGGCTTGTTGGAGGGGATGACCTCGACGGGTAGCTTGTAGATCTCGCGGAACTCGGCATCCTCGGTGAGTGCCGTACCGGTCATGCCGGAGAGCTTGTCATACAGACGGAAGTAGTTCTGCAAGGTGATGGTGGCCAGCGTCTGGTTCTCCTCGCGCACGAGCACGCCCTCTTTGGCCTCGATGGCCTGATGCAGGCCCTCGGAGTAGCGGCGGCCTTCCATGATGCGGCCGGTGAACTCGTCGACGATCTTGACCTCGCCGTTGGTGACCACGTACTGCTTGTCGCGGTGGAACATGTACTGGGCCTTCAGCGCCTGCTGCAGGTGGTTGACCAGCTGACCGGAGAGATCGGCATAGATGTCATCGATACCCAGGCGGCGCTCAATCTTCTTAAGGCCGCGCTCGGTGGCGGCGATGGTGTGCTTGGCCTCGTCCATGACGTAGTCGCCCGTGGGCTCGACGTCCTCGGTGGCGGTGAGCATGTCGTGCGAGACGTCCTCGCCGCGCTCAAGGCCGCGCACGGCACGCGCGAAGTCCTTGTAGGTGCTGGCGGACTTGGTGCCGGCACCCGAGATGATGAGCGGGGTACGTGCCTCGTCGATCAGGATGGAGTCGACCTCGTCGACGATGGCGTAATGGTGGCCGCGCTGCACGCGCTGCTCGGGGCGGGTGACCATGTTGTCGCGCAGGTAATCGAAACCGAACTCGGAGTTGGTGCCGTAGGTGACGTCTGCCTGGTAGGCCGGACGCTTGAGCTCGAGCGGCATGTTGTTCTGGAGCAGACCGACGGTCATTCCCAGGTACTTGTAGATGCGGCCCATCCACTCGGAGTCGCGCTTGGCCAGGTAATCGTTGACGGTAACGACGTGTACACCCTTGCCGGCAATAGCGTTGAGGTAGCCGGCCAGCGTGGAGACGAGCGTCTTGCCTTCGCCGGTCTTCATCTCGGCGATATGCCCCTCGTGCAGTGCCATGGCGCCAATGAGCTGCACGTCAAAGTGACGCATGCCCGTGATGCGCTTGGAAGCCTCGCGCACGGTGGCAAAAGCCTCGGGGAGCATGTCGTCGAGCGACTCGCCGTTGGCGTAACGCTCACGGAACTTATCGGTCTGGGCGCGGAGCTCTTCCTCGGTCATCTTCTCAAACTGGGGCTCAAGACCGTTGATCTGATCGACGATCTTGTAGTAGCGCTTAAGGTCCTTATCGGATCCAAAGGACAGCAGCTTTGACATGAATCCCATGTGGTTTTCCTTTTTGGCCATCGCCCACGCCATGCAGCCTCGGGCGAGTTAAACACAGATAAATGTACTTTAGCCAAACAGGACGCGGCCTATACGGTCGACCTCGACCGCCACGTAATAACTATGACCAACCTGCCACAATGGGACAGGTTCATTTTGGCAAGTTTTATCTGAGCAAACGCCGTCTCTCTGCCATTTGGTGCCACGGGGACAGGTTAGCTTGCACCAATAAAAAGAAAAGGGCCGCGCACCCAAATGGATGCACGGCCCTTATGCCATGAATGCGAGCGATTCCGCGGCGAGCTATTTACTCAGCAGCCTCGGTGGTCTCGGCCTCCTCGGCAGCGGCCTCCTCGACGGGAGCCTCGGCGGCCTGCTTGGCAGCCTCCTCGGCGAACTTAGCGGCACGCTTAGCCTTCTCGGCAGCCTTAGCCTCAGCGGCGGCCTTGCGAGCGGCCTCGGCCTCAGCAGCCTTGGCGGCCTTGGCAGCCTTGGCCTCCTCAGCCTTCTTGAGCTGGGCGGCAGCGGCGCCACCGAACTTGTCAGCGAAGCGCTGGACGCGTCCACCGGTGTCGACGAACTTCTGCTGGCCGGTGTAGAACGGGTGGCACTCGTTGCAAAGCTCGACCTTCATCTCGGACACGGTAGCGTGCGTCTTGAAGGTGTTGCCGCAGGAGCACGTCACCGTGCACTCGACATACTGGGGATGGATACCCTGCTTCATGGTAGGACTCCTTATTGGTCAGGCGCTGGTTACCGATCAGCGCATAAGGCGTCTTGGTTTCCGACCAAGACAACAAACTCGGCTATGGTACCACGGCGCCGCGCGTCCCACAAAAGGTTCACGGTCTTTTCGGAACGACACGAATCTGACCCATCGAAACACATCTCCACCGTTCCTTCAACTGGGAAAATGCCGTCCCCGGGGCCTGAGAAGGGCCCCGGGGACGTTCGACTGACTGCGGGAACGGCCTTTCCGCTCAATGTGTTCGGCTGAGATCGGAAATCAACCAAACTGAACCAGGTTCAGCTGGCATGGTTAAAAACGGGGGCGACGCTTTTGCGTCGCCCCTCGTCCCAGCCGGTTGCTTTAGTTGTACACACGGTAGTTACACTTGAACTGGGTTATGTGTCCATAGTTTGAGCCGTACCAACCCGACGTATAGCTGATTGCCTTTGCGCCTAGATAGTCGTAGCCCTTGTTGTAGCGAAGCTGACGGTAGGTCGTGTCGTACTCTGCTACGTAAAACGTGTCTCCAGAGAAGGCTTTGTACCGGTCCTTAACCGTCGAAGCCATGTACGCGGGTTCGACATCGCCCTTCTCCCCGTTGAGCGCATAGACGGGTGCCGCGATTCCGCATAAAGCCGTTGCCACGAGGATGGCGTAGACAGCCATGCGCGACGCATTGGACTTCAGCTGTTCAAATAGTTTCATGTCATTCACCTCCCTCGTATGTATCGAGGTATTCCTGCTTGAGCGTCTGCGAGGACGACTTGATCTTTTCCACGAGCGTGCCGGCCTCGATGAAGTAGAACGAGTTGGTGAGGTCTGCCAGGTCGTCGAGCAGATGGCTTGAAATGAGCACGCTGCGTCCCCGCGCCACCTCGCTGCGCATCGCGTCGCAGGAGGTTTTCCGTTTTCCCGGATCGAGGCCGTTCAGCGGTTCATCGAGGATGAGGTACGGGCAATCGGTCGCTATCGCCATGGCAAGCTTTACCTGCTGCTTCATTCCTGTCGAGAGTTTACGGGTCGGCTTGTCGAGATATGGGGAGATTCCGAGGGAGTCGCAGAGCGAGTCGATGTCGGCGGCCGATTTCCACGCCTCCCTAACGAAAGCAAGGTGCTCGATGGCCGATAGCGTGGGATAGAGATCCGCGCTGCCCGAAGAGCTCAGGTAGACGAGTTCTGCAAATTCGGCTGATCGACGTTGGCAGATTCCGTCTGCCGCCAGGCTTCCCGAGCGGATGCGGGTGGGAAATTGGCCCGACAGCGCTTCAAGAAGGGTGGTTTTCCCCGAGCCGTTGGGAGCAACGAGGCCCGCCGCCGTTCCCGGGCTCAGGAAAAGCGACCCGATTGAAAGTATCGTCGCGCTTCCGTATCCCACGCTCGCGTCCAGAAGCTCGAGCCCATGGCGCTTTTTCGCGGGTCCAGGCTGTTTGGGGGAACGTGTCGCAACGGCGCCGACCGCAAAGAAGACCGCGACGTATGCCAGGGCCACGGCAAGCATCGATGCGCTGCCTGAACCGGAGCCAATGAATTCTGTCGGGAAGCATCCTACGTAACCCGTTGCCTCGATAGGCGAGAATACGGGCAGTGGCAGGAGCCCGAGCACGGCATTATGCCCTAGTGCCGAATCGGACAATAACGGGAATGCCGGGGCCGCGACAAGCAGCGCGGAGGTAAGGGGGCCCGCGAGGACGCGCCTCGTTGCGGTCGATAGGACGGCGGAGCAAACGGATATCAAGGTTCCGCCCGCAAGCAGCGCGAGAAGCAGGGCTGTGAAGACGTTTCCCGCGGTCGTGGTGGTAAGCGCGCCGTCATGGAAGAAGGCGATCGGGTACCCAATTTGCCCGAAGCCGTTTAGGGCCAAGGCGTAAATGCCCCCGGGTGCGAGGCCGGCGAGGAGCATCGCGGTCCCCGCGGCGATTATCGAAAACACGATCTGGATAAGGCGCCGGAATTTGGGCACGGGCGCCTTTGCCGCCAGGGTTCCGGGCCTTGTGGCGCCGAGCACGAGTATCGACGAGAGAAGGAAGGGGATGAAGGGAAGGAAAGACGGCGCCGTGGCAATGGCGTAAGGCAGGAAGGAAAGGAATGGCAGGTCGTTTGCGGAGGCCGGGATATCCGTGATGCCGGAGCTGCTCAGGGCACGGCAATATGCGAGCGCTGCGTCATTGGTCTCTCGGTCTCCCACGATGGACCCGGATTGGAAGCCTTCGCCCATGAGCGCGTAGTAGCTCTCGGCAGAATCGAGAAAGGCGGCGTCGGTTTGAGCGGCAAGGGCGGCGTTCGCGTATCTTGCAAGCTCCGCGTCATTTTGCTGCTCTGGAGATAGGTCTGTGCCGCTGGCCTGGGGCGCGCGCGTATTGAATGCGTCGACAAAGCTCTGCATGCCCTGTTTCATAAAGAAGGGCCCGTAGATGGGTGAATTGAACGCAATGGGGACGGAAAAGGCTGCAGCGAGAACGAGCGTACAAATCCATACGGCCTTGTCTCTTAGGATTAGTTTGAGAAGAAGTCGACAGTACATTTAGAAGCACCTACGTTCCTCAAAGAATTGTTAGATTAAAAGTAACAGACCGGATGAAGATACGTGCGACGGGGGCGAGGCGAATGGCTGAGCGGTATCGATATGCGGGTTCAACGGTATCACATTGGCCACATAGATTTTTAACTTGCATTTCTACCCGCCCTTTTCGTAGAGTCGCCGATACGTGCTTAGCGCACCCTCGGCGCGTCCGGCAGGCTTTGCGAAATGGGATCCAGGAGACTTCGGCGCAGCATCATCTTGCGGAATGCTTCTAATGAGCCTCCCATCCTTCAAAAACAGAATCTCATCGCACAGCCTATCGACCGAATCCAAGATGTGGGATGACATGATGATGCACGTACCAGAATCGGCCAGCTTCCTGAGAATCTCGGAATGCAAGTCCACCCTGCTGGGGTCGAGCGCGTTCATGGGCTCATCTAATAGAAGGTACCGCGCGCCCGTCGCATACGCAATCGCCAGGGTAAGCTGCTGCTTCATGCCCTGGCTCAGAGTGCGGATCCTCATCTTCGCGAACTCGCCTATCTGCGTTTGTTCCACTATCTCTTCGATATCGCGAGCATGCGGCCACATATCGCAAACCATCTTGAGGTGATCTTCCGCACGCAATCCGGGATACAGCAGCGTCCCCTCACCAGGTGCATAGAAGATCATAGAACGGACCTCTCTCGCACCCGTACCCTGCACCTCATCCAGAACGATGCTCCCGTCCACGCGAGGACCCGGCAAACCTGCCATCGCACGCAGCAACGTCGTCTTTCCATGCCCGTTCGGAGCGACGAGACCGTAGACCGTACCCGGGGCAAACTCAGCGTTCACCGAATCTACGAGCACCTTCTTTCCATAAGAGATCGTCAGCGTTTGAAGGTCAATCATCGAGATCATCCCCTTTCGATCTTTGGAACACTCAGGCGCACCATCAACGGAGATACGGCGCCCAAGACCACCAGCAGAGCGCCCGATGCGCCGACGACCTCTCCAAAAGGCATCGCGTTCGTCCCTCGCCCAAGGAACCCAATCGTCCCCACCTGGGAAGCGGGATCAAACGAGGCGAATGGAGCCAGCAGCGCGACGCCCATGCCCACGCTTTCAACATGAGCGCTCAACGAACCCAACACCAAGAGAACCGCGCAAACCATTCCGGTGACAACGGGGTTGCGGCTAATCGCTGCTGTCAACGCAGCGACGACGGAAATCACGCCGTATGCCATGACCAGCAACGGAATACTGCACAACACCGCCTCCCCCACCATGGACGTTGTCGAAGCTCCCGCCCGAATGAGAGCGACGGGATACTCCGATCCACCCGCACCGTTCTTAATCACGGACACAACGACAGCGGGAACCATCGACACCAAAAGCAGCACCAAGCCAAGCAGGAGAGCCAGCGCAACAGCCGTCAGAAAACGCACATGCGCTGTTGCGGGGATCTGGAGAACCAGAAGGGAACGACACTGCAGGTGGGTGCACGCGAGCGATGTGACAACCACGGGCAACAGCAAAAATAAGGAGGGAAGCGCTGCCTGGAGATACGAAAGGAGGATTAATGGGGGCATCTTCGTACTTAACTCGTAAACCTTGGGGTCCGGCAAGCTCGCGATCGACTCAAGCAGAAGGGCGCGCGCCTCCGCACGAGAAGGAGTCTCCGGCTCGATTCCGATCGATTGCAGGAGAGTCGCATCTGCCGCGCCCAGCTCACCTCGAGCGCGCTCGTACGTCGCAAGGCTTCGAAACCCCTCCGCAGGCATAGGCGCGTACACGAAACCCGAAAGAGCATCCCGCATGTCTTCCAGGGCCGCTTTGCCCTCGACGTCCATATTCGCAGCGTTCTGCTCTAGATACCGATCTATTGAACGGAGCTCCCCATCCCTATACCGAACAGCGGAAACGTTATCAGCGTCAGGAAACATCTCGACCAGAGCCGGGGCCAGCATCGTCGTCGACATTGCAATCGCGCATACGGCGAGGGTAGGAGAACGCAGGAGCAGTTTCCCCATCGTTCTTACGTATGCAACGGCGGAGGCACAAGCGCTCGAACGAGCTGCCGTTCTCGATGCAGTGAAGGAACCTCTCTCAAGACAAATCGGGGATATCGGGCACGCGCAGCCGCTCTTTCCAGCAACGCAAAGCAGGCTAATTGCCAGCACCTCGATCCCGATTGCGCATACGAGGGCAATCGCGCCACGCTCGAAGCAAAGTCCAGGCAGATTCACTATCTGCGTTGTCGGGTACGGGCTATAGGCGCCGACGGTCAACTCAGTGTTCGCATACGTAAGGGGATTCAACAGGGCGAACTCACGTAAAGCGATGGATCTTCCGTAATACCCGGGAACCATCGTCACCCCCATCAGGGCACATACGAACACGATTCCAAGCGTAGGGTTATTGGCAATCTTCACGGCAAGGTGAACGACAAGCGAGATGAACGCTGCCACCAAGAATTGCAAGATGGCCGTCTGCGCGAACACCAGCCAAGCCGGTTTGATAACCGGAGTCGCATATTGAATGTAGCCTATCGGATAGAACGGCGAGCCCGGGCCATTCTTCACAAGCGCGGCGATTATCCCTGGAAGATTGATGGCGAGGACGGCAAGCATTGCAAAAACACTCGCCCATACGCTCGATGCAACAAGTCTACCCAGCTCGCCCATCGGTGCCTGGATGATGAGCTTTTCACGTTTGTTAAGACGCGCGGCAAGGAACGAGACGGCAACGGCCGTTGCGACCCATAGCAAGTACTCCTTCGATCCGTCATAAAAGGAGTACGCTCCATCCGATACCTGCAGAAACGGAAGCAGAGGAGAGAGCGGTGCCAAGATAAGACGTCCCGCGGCAAGAGGGTACAGAAGCGCGGGCATGCTTGATGAAGAGGTATAGACACCGTCCTCCCCCGCATTCACAAGCGCATCCGCATAGGATGCTGACAATTCCTGCTCAACACGGGTTATTCCCGACTCGAGGTATTCGACCCGTCCGTCGATGCCAGCCGCGCTCCTGAAGACGGGCAGAGCACAAAGAACCATCAACGCAACAACGACAACACAGAGCGACCTGGAGGAGAGAAGCGACCTAAAGATCGCCTTCGAGATTTTGAGCATATTCATCGCCAACCTTAACCTCATCCAGTCGGAACAGAGGGGCCGAACAAAATGCTCGGCCCTTATTACTTGCCGGCAAAGTCAATTTAACATAAACTGTTAAAAAGTAACCTGAGTTTTTTAAATTCTTCGGAGGTTATTATGAGTTCCGACAATCGCACTCCCCGGCTTCATTCCTTCCGCATCGCATGTGCGATAGCCTCTGCGACCCTTTGCGCCACCGCCATCGCACAAGTGGCGTTCTCCTTAAAGCCAGCAATCGAAGTGCTCGACAACCCTGTAATTGCAGACTCCCCCGCGTATCCAGCCCTTGCGATCTCGACATTGGTCCCTGCCGTCATCGGTATCGCTACGACCATCCTCAGCGCCGTTCTCGTGTGGACGATCAAGAGCGGAGACCCCTTCAAGAAAGGGTCTGCGACATGCTTGAAGGTGCTCGGCATTCTCTTCGTTGTTCAAGCTGCCACCAGCCTCTACGCCGGCTCACTCAAAACCTCCGTTTCGATGTTTGGCGGCGAGGGGGCCGTCGGCGCCCAAGAGATCGCTTCATCATTCGATTGGACCTCTCTGGTTCTCGGCATCGTCCTGTTCATGCTTTCCCAGCTCTTCTTGTACGCCCGAGAGCTGTACCTCGACTCCGACGAGATTGCGTAAGGAAACGCCATGCCCGTAATTGTTCGCCTCGACAAGATCATGGCCGAGCGAAAGATTTCCTCGAACGAACTTGCCGAAAGGATTGGAACCACGCCCGTGAACCTGTCCCGTATTAAAAAAGGGCATATTCGCGGCATTCGCTTCAACACACTCGAGCAGCTATGCCTCGCCCTTCGTTGCCAACCCGGAGACCTTCTCGAAGTCATGAGCGAAGAGGATGCCCGAAAGGAGTTCGGACTCGATTGGTCCGCCGAGGATTAGAGGGCGGTCGTACTCGCCCTGCACACGGGGATGCGAATCGGCGAGGTCTGCGGCCTTCGGTGGTGCGATGTGGATTTCGAGACGGGCCTGATCTCGATCAGACACTCGGTGGCGTACGCGAAGGGAATGGGTTCGTTCATCAAGGACACCAAGACCCATGACGCCAGGGGTATCCCCATCGACCCGGTCGGCCTACTCCCCTTCCTGAAGGAGACCCACGAGATCGACTGCGGAAAGCTGCGCTTGCGCGGCCTTACCGGGGCGGTCGAGATCGGGGACTGCTACATCCTGTCGGAGCCGGGCGCGACCTTCGCGACGACAAGCTATATCCGCAGGGCGTTCAAGACGTTCTCGGAGACCAACGGCCTCATGGGCACCAACGACGAGCTGATCACGTTCCACGGCCTTCGCCACACGTTCGCAACGCAGTGGATCCGCCAAGGCGGCGATATCAAGGCGCTCCAATCGATCCTCGGCCACAAGGACGCCATGGCGACGCTCAACGTCTACGCCGACATCGAGCCCATCTCCAAAATCCATAACATGCTGCGCGCCACGCCGTGCCTTTGGCGCGGGCACCTCGGGCCGAGGGTCGATCCGGGTCCCATGTTCCAACAGAGGATCCAGGAGTCCATCGAGACGCTCCAGGCGTTCGGCTACGGCATCACCGAGCCGGACGACCGAAATATCGCCATACGCGACGTGAAGACGAACAGTTGGCTCTAGCTCACCGAGTACGCGGCAGTGCTGGGCCCATCCCAACTGAGGTCACGGTGGTCCGATAGGGGCGCCGCCCGCGGCATGCGCCGCGGAGCGGTATCCCCTACCGAAGGGCGGGGATGCCCTCCGCTTCCAGTTCGGAATCAGCCGTCGGAGGCGTTCGGCTGACTGCGGGAACGGCCTGTCCGCTCAATGTGTTCGGCTGAGATCGGAAATCAACCCAACACGAGCCGGACACGCGCCAGACGGCTCTTCCCCGTACGGCCTTCCCCCTTACGCTCATGTTGCAGGCATGTAACGCCGCAGCGAGCGCGCCTTTTTTGCGCCAGACAGGTACAATGATGAACACTGTACCGTAGCGGAGCGCCCTCGCGCGCCGCAACCACGCGAAAGGGTTTCCCATGGCCGAGATCTCGTCCTCCCGTATCGTCATCACCGTCCTTGGCAAGAACCGCCCCGGCATCGTCGCCGGCGTCACCCGCGTTCTGGGCGAGGCCAACGTCGACATCCGCGACATTACGCAGTCCATTATCGAGGACATCTTCACCATGACCATGCTGGCCGACACCGCCGAGTCCAAGCTCGACTTCGCCGAGCTGCAGAAGGCGTTGGCCGAGGCCGGCGAACTTTCGGGCGTCAACGTGTCCATCCAGCGCGAGGACGTCTTTAACTTTATGTACCGCCTGTAGCGAACAAGCCGCTCGGGGCAGCTTGACGTCATATCGTCCAAGCGCGCGGCCCCAAAGCGGACCGGAGAGGAGCGCGCATGGCCTACGACGCCAAGAAAATCTACTACCGCTTCGACGATCACCTGAGCCGCCTGGTTCTGGATTACGAGGCGAGCCGTCAGATTTCGCCCGAAAGCGAAAACCTCTACCACGGCCTGCCGACCGCCCCGTACGACGAGGGCCTGTTCGTAGAGCATAACGTCAAGCGCGGCCTGCGCAACGCCGACGGCTCGGGCGTGGTCGCGGGCCTTACCCGCATCTCGGACGTGCACGGCTACAACAAGGTCGACGGAAAGGTCGTGCCCGATCAGGGCAAGCTCACGCTTCGCGGCTACAGCATCGAGGATCTGGTCAACAATGCCCAGGCCGAGAATCGCTACGGCTACGAGGAAGTCGCCTATCTGCTTATCACGGGTTCGCTGCCCAACAAGGAAGAGCTCGACGGCTTTTGCGAGCGCCTGGGCGCCTTTAGACATCTGAGCGACGAGTACGTTAAAGAGTTCCCTATGACCACGGTATCGTCGAGCATCATGAACGTGCTCCAGCGCGCCGTACTGCTGCTCTACGCCTTCGATGCCGAACCAGACGTGATCACGCCCGAGCACGAAATCGACGTCGCCATTTCCATGCTCGCACGTCTCCCGCGCATCGCCGCCTTCGCACACATGGCCTCAGTCGCCAAGCTTCGCGGCTCCGAGGTTCACGTGCCGCACCCTACGCCCGGTCTCTCCACCGCCGAGACCATCCTACAGGTCCTGCGCGGCGGCATGGCGTTCACCCGCGATGAGGCGATGCTGCTCGACGTTATGCTCATGCTGCATGCCGAGCACGGCGGCGGCAACAACTCCACCTTCGCTTGCCGCGTGCTGTCGTCTTCGGCCACCGACCCGTATTCCGCCTACGCCGCGGCTATCGGCTCGCTCAAGGGCCCGCGCCACGGTGGTGCCAATGCCAAGGTCGTGTCTATGCACGAGGACATCCGCGCGCATGTCTCCAACTGGGAGGACGAGGACGAGGTCGCGGCCTACCTGGGTAAGATCCTCGACAAGCAGGCCTTCGACGGCACGGGCCTCATCTACGGCATGGGCCACGCCGTCTATACGCTCAGCGACCCGCGCGCCGAGGTCTGCCGTCGTTACGCGCGCACACTTGCCAACAAGAAGAACCTGGGCGATGAGTTCGCGCTCATCGAGCGCATCGAGCGCCTGGCGCCCCAGGTCATGCGCGACCACGGCATGACCAAGCCCATCTGCGCCAACATCGACCTGTACACGGGCTTTATCTACAAGATGCTCGGCGTGCCCGAAACGCTCTTTACGCCGCTATTCGCCGTCGCCCGCATGGCCGGCTGGTCGGCACACCGCATGGAAGAGCTCTTCTGCGCGCACCGTATCATCCGCCCCGCCTATCGTCCGGTGATCGAGCCGCTGGAGTACAAGCCGCTCGCCGACCGCTAGGACGCGGACCGTTATAGAACTCGAGCGTGGCCAGGGACCCAAGCCCTCGGCCACGCTTTTTATGCCAGTAGAAAGGGCTGCATCAAATGATTGTGTTTTCCGATATGGATGGGACGCTGCTGACGAGCGATAAGCAAATGAGCGATGCCACCTGGGCGATGCTCGACGAGCTCGCACGTCGTGGCATCGAGTTTGTTCCCTGCACGGGACGTCCACTGTCGGGCATCTTTAAGCCCATTCTCGCCCATCCCGCCGTGCACTACGCGGTCTGTGCCAACGGCGCCAGCGTCTGGCAGCTCGACGAGGATACGCCCACCGACGCCTCGCGCGCCACGCGCATCTTGAGCCGTCCGCTCGACCGTGGCATTGCCCACCGCATCCATCGCATTGCCGCCGGCCACGATGTGACCTTCGATATCTTCGCGGATGGGCAGTGCTTCCTCCCCCGCTCGCTATACGGGCGTCTGGATGAGTTCTGTGGCGGCGACCCCCACATCGCGGCTTCGCTCAAGCGCACACGAACGCCGATCGACATGAATATCGACAGCAAAATCGACGAGGTCGAGACGCTCGAACGCATCGCTATGTACTGGCACGACCCCGCCGATCGCGACGCCATCGCGGCGGCGCTCGACACGCTCGGAGGCATTGAGGTCACGCGTTCGTACGCCATGAATATCGAGGTTATGGGCGAAGGCGCCACCAAGGGAACGGCCCTCACGTGGCTGTGTGAGCATCTGGGCGAGCGTCTCGCCGACGCCTGGGCGTTCGGCGACAACATCAACGACATCCCCATGCTGCAGGCAGCGGGCCATGGCATGGCCATGATCAACGCCGAGCCCGAAGATCGCGAGGCTGCCGACACCATCACCGAATACGACAACGACCACGACGGCGTCGCCCGCACCATCATGGCCGCCCTCGCCTAGCAGCAGCAACCCGGCAGAAAAGGAACGTCCCTAACTGCTGGATTAAGCAAGGCTCTCCAGAACACGGCGGAGTTCTTGCTGGACGGCGTGGTCGCGGTTACAACCCACCACGCGATCGGCCACCGCCTTAAGCGCGGGGCGCGCGTTTTCCATCGCGCAGCCCGTGCCGACAAAGCGAATGATCTCGTAGTCGTTCATCGAGTCGCCAAACGCCATGACCTCGTCGCGACCAATGCCGTAATGCTCCGCGAGCTGCGCGATACCCGAGGCCTTCGACACACCGGGCTGCATGGCATCGATCCACGCGTTGCCCGAAGGCGCAAAAGTAAAGAGCTGACCAAGTTCGCGCTGTAGCACGTACGCACTGTCCATAACCGCACTGTCGTCGCAAAAGATACTCGCTTTGATGATATTTACGCTGGGATCGGGCAGCTCCCAAATACGCTCGGCATTGGGAAGGTCCTTATCGACCTCACGCACGAACTTGCACTCGTCATCGAGCAGGAAGGACTTGGTTCGGTCAAAGAGCGCAAGATGCAGATTGGGAAACGTCCTGACGGCTTGGGCGAGCCTTCGAATCGCCAGGTGGGAATACACCTCACGGTCTACCATCTTACCGTCGGCGTAGACTTGGGCGCCGTTAGCGGCGACAAAGTCCATCTTGTCGCGAACGGGCGCAAAGAACTCGCACAGGCGATCGTAGCGACGACCTGACGATGCGGCGAAATGCACGCCATGCTCGTGTAGCGCCAGAATCAGTTCGTAGGTCTCGGGAGGCACCTGGCCGTTTTCGTCAAGCAGTGTGCCGTCCATATCGGATGCAATCAGTTTAAACATAGAAAAGCTCCCTTCGGGCTTGTTGGAATCGAACGTGTATCCGATTCCAACGTACCCAAAGGGAGCTCAAATAAGACTCCGCGGGCGTAAACGTTACATAGACCTGGCAAATAGCTCACGCGTGCCAGAGAGCCCACGACCGCGGCGGCAGGCGACACACGGAAGAGTGTCCCCGACGACTAGTCGTTTAAGAACGTCCCCGATGACTAGTCGGCGTAGGTGAAGGTGGTGACGTCGAACATGCCCTCGGGGCGGATGCGGAGCGTCGGGATCACCGGCAGGGGCAGGAAGATGATGCCCATGATGGGGTCGAGCGGCGGCTCGATGCCCATGGCGCGCGCCTTGACCATAAAGTCGTCGTGCTGCGCGGCGACATCCTCGGCCGTGCCCTCGCTCATCAGGCCACCGAGCGCCAGCGGGATGCGCGCTACGACCTCGCCATCGCATACCAGCACGTGGCCGCCCTGGCCAACAGCCTCGAC
>CAJMOP010000023.1 GCA_905215115.1 uncultured bacterium
CAACATGGTCGCCGGGGCCAAGCACGCGATGGCCGCGCGTGGTGTTGCCGCTCGTCACGTCGGCAAACGACACGGGCACAACATCCTCGCCCAGAAGGCAGCAAATCCAGCGGACCGGACGCACGAACGTCGCGTGCTCGTGGCCCCAGCGCTGGGAGCGGTAGTTGGGCCACTGCAGGCCGGCAATGGTCTTCTCGCACAGGGCCGTCAGGATCGGGGTTGCCGGTGCGGAGGGAATGTTCTTCTCGGCAAAGACATACTCACGGCCGTCGGTGTCCTCGCGACGGACCAGATCCTCGGCACCCACACCGCACTTGCGGGCAAAGCCCTGGGCGGCCTTGGTGGCGTTGCCGTCGGCATCGAAGGCAATGTTAGCCGCGGGACCGCGCTTGACCTCGTGAACCTCATCGGTCGCAGTGGCGACGTTGGCCACGAGCGCAGCCAGACGACGCGGGCTCGAGATCACGCGGACCTCGCCATGGGCCAGACCGGCCTCGTCGAGGCCCTTGGCAATCATGGTGCCAAGCTGCTTGACGGCATTGTTCAGCGGTGCGGAGGGCATTTCCTCCGTACCGATCTCAAACAGGAAATCCTTAGCGTCTGCCATGGCTTACGCCACCTCGCCTTCCTGGTCTGCATTCTCGTTGACTCCGGCGACCTCGGCCATATAGGCCTCGCAGCACGCCTTGGCGACGGCGCGGACGCGCAGGATGTAGTTGGCACGCTCGACCGCAGACAGGGTGCCGCGGGCATCAAGCAGATTGAAAGCGTGGCTGCACTTCATGACGCAGTCGTATGCGGGCAGCGGCAGCTTGCATTCCAGGCAGGAATGGCACTCGGCCTCGTAGTCGTCAAACTTCTGACGCATCATCTCGACGTTGGCGACCTCAAAGTTATAGGCACTGAACTCGCGCTCGTTCTCGAGGAACACGTCGCCGTAGGTCATGGGCGTGCCGTCGGGCAGATAGCTCCACACCAGATCGTAGACCGAGTTGACGCCCTGGGCGTACATGGCGATACGCTCCAGGCCATAGGTGATCTCGACGGGCACGGGGTCGACCTCGATACCGCCCACCTGCTGGAAGTACGTAAACTGCGTGACCTCCATGCCGTTGAGCCAGACCTCCCAGCCAAGGCCCCAGGCGCCCAGGGTCGGGCTCTCCCAGTCGTCCTCGACAAAGCGGACGTCATGGTCGTTGGGGTCCAGGCCAATGGCGGCAAGAGACCCCAGGTAAAGCTCCTGGGCGTTGACCGGCGAGGGCTTGATGAGCACCTGGAACTGATAGTAGTGCTGCATGCGGTTGGGGTTCTCGCCGTAGCGACCGTCGGCGGGACGGCGGCAGGGCTGCGCATAGCAGGTGCGCCATTCGGCAGGACCGAGCGAGCGCAGCGTGGTGGCGGTATGGAAGGTACCGGCACCGACCTCGGAGTCATAGGGCTGCATAATGACGCAGCCCTGCTCGCCCCAGTACTGCTGGAGGCGCAGGATGATGTCTTGGAAGGAAAGCGATGAAGCGTTCATGCCTCTAATATCCCCTCGTCGAAACGATTACACGGTTAGGTACTGTACTATAGCGGTTTTTAGTCGATAGCGCCGATGCGGTTGAGCGGCCAGTAGCGCACAAGCGCCACAGCGATCAAATCAGAGCGATCGACGGGACCAAAGTAGCGCGAGTCGGCAGAATTTTCGCGGTTGTCGCCCATCACCCACACGCACCCGTCGGGAACGGTGTAGGGATAACTCACCTGGGCGGCGGGCGCCTGGACCGAAAGCGGCCAGCTCATGCCCGTCGTATAGTCCTCGTCGAGCGCTTGGCCGTCAACGACGACCTTGCCGTCCTGAAGGTCGACCGTCTGGCCGGCCGTGGCGATGACGCGCTTTACCAGCACGTCATGCTCGGATGTGGCATCGGGGTTGTGAAACACCACGATATCGCCCTGTTTGACGGGCTGTCCGAGTTCGAGCGTCACCTTCTGCGCCAGAATCTGATCGCCGATCTCGATCGTGTCCTCCATGGAACCGGTGGGCACTACAAAGGGCTCGACCACAAACGAGCGAATCAAGAAGGTGGCGACCAGTGCGATCGCGATGACCGCGATCCACTCAAAAGCGCCCCTCAACGCGGAATGTTGCGTAGGAACCATATTCACTCCTCGCTCTGCGAATACGAAGCGTCAAGGATCACCTGCGCGTAAGCGCGCTCCTCGGGCGTGAGCCGCGCCGTCTCGATCAAGTCCGGACGCCAGCGGCAGGTGCGCTCGATGGCGTTCTTGCGACGCCAGGCATCGACCTTGGCGTGATCGCCGCTCACGAGCACCGGAGGCACGCCCTCGCCGTTGAACTCGGCGGGGCGGGTGTACTGCGCGTACTCGAGCAGGCCTCCGTCCTCGGCGGTCGAGAACGACTCGTCCACGTTGCTCATCTCGTCACCAAGGGCGCCGGGGATCAGGCGTACGACGGCATCGGCAACGACCATAGCGGGAAGCTCGCCGCCCGTGAGCACGTAATCGCCGATCGACAGGCGCTCGTCGGCATACGCATAGGCACGCTCGTCGACACCTTCGTAACGGCTGCACACAAACAGCAGGCGCTCGCTTTTGAGCAGGCGCTCGGCCACATGCTGCGTAAAAGGCTCGCCGCACGGGGTGAAGAACACCACCGTCGGCTTGGGGCCCTCCGCGCTAATGGCCTCGATGGCCTCGGCGATAGGCTCGACCTTCATGAGCATGCCCTGCCCGCCGCCGTACGGCTCGTCATCGACGGTACGATGACGGTCGTGCGTCCAGTCGCGCAGGTTATACGCCTTAAAATCAAAAAGGCCGGCCTTGCGGGCGCGGCCCAAAATCGATGTGGACATGACGGGCTCAAACATCTCGGGAAAGACCGAAAGGGTCTCAATCAGCATGTTGTCCTCCCTACTTGTCCATATCGATCAGGCCGTCCATAACGTGGACGGAAATTGTTCCTGTGTCGGGAAGATCGAGCACAACCTGCTCGATCACGGGAATCAGTACCTCGCCGTACCGATCGCCCTCGACAACCCAAACATCGTTAGCGGGCGTCGACATGATCTCGACGATCGTACCGAGTGAACCGAAGCGCTCGTCGACCACCTCGCGACCCATCAGGTCGGAATAGGCGGCGTCGAGTGAATCGAGCTCAAAATCGTCACGATTTGCCAACACATAGCATCCCGTGATGCCCTCGGCGGCCGTCAAGTCGTCAATGCCCTCAAACGAGACCAGATCGCCATCGCCCGTATTGGTGACGGACACGACCGTGCAAAAGCGGTCGCGCTTGAGCGCCGGCGGCGTCAGGGCGACGCGCATACCCGGCTCTAATACAGAAGGAAGCCCCCGCAGCGGCTGCGCGAGGACCTCCCCCTTCCTTCCGTGCGGCTTGACCACACGGGCGATGTTTTTGTACTGGGACCTCAAGGTCCTAGCCCAGAACCTCTACCTCGACAGCAGTGTCGAGGCGAGCGGCCAGTGCACGGGCGAGCGTGCGAATGGCCTTGATGGTACGGCCACGACGGCCGATGACCTTAGCGACGTCATCCTCGGCGACCGAAACCTCAATCGTGGAGGCGTCGTCACCATCGATGACCTCAAGGCTCACGGAATCCGGGTCGTCGACGATCTGAACAACGAGATATTCGACGAGATCGGCGATGCGATCTGAGAGCATTGCCTCACCCTCGAGCCGTGCAGCGTCAACCTCAGGCACGATTTACTCCTCGGCGCCCTCAGCGGCCTCAGCGGCAGCCTTAGCGGCCTCGGCCTCTTTGGCGAGCTGCTTCTTGGACTTCTTGACGACGGTCTCGGTCTTCTCGCCCTCGTTGGCGGCCTTGACCAGAGCGGCGACGGCGTCGGTGAGCTGAGCGCCCTTGGACTGCCAGTCGGCGATCTTCTCGAGGTCGAGATTGATGGTCTTGGGGGCGGTCATCGGGTTGTAGCGGCCAACCTCCTCGATGATACGACCGTCACGCGGGGCGCGGGAATCGGCGACGACGACACGGTAGTACGGACGCTTCTTAGCGCCGTGACGAGCAAGGCGAATCTTGACTGCCAAAGGAAACTCCTCCAACCAAGCAGCTTTAGGCTGCAACTACAAACAAACAGTTGAACATAATACGCCATCGACGCGGGCAGGTGAAGTCCGTGAGACCAACTTCTTCGGTGTAGTCGAGGGCAAATCCATATCTTAGACAAGAATTCGGGATTTGCAAGCACATACACGCACCCCACATGAGCTGCGCGGTATACTCATGACATGGAAAGACGCGAACATACATACGGTTATGAGGATGCCATGGGCGTCACGCCGCCGCCCTGGACGGGTCCGGCGGTGGGCCTCATGGACCTCGATGCGTTTTTTGCGAGCGTGGAGATGCTCGATCATCCCGAATGGCGCGGAAAGCCGCTCATCGTGGGCGGAGACGCCGATTCGCGTGGCGTCGTGTCCACGTGTTCGTATGAGGCACGTCGCTTTGGCGTGCACTCTGCCATGGCCTCGGCCGAGGCGCGGCGCTTGTGCCCGCAAGCCATTTGGACGCACGGGCACTTTGATCGCTACCGCGAGGTGAGCGCGCAGGTCATGGCGATTCTTGCCGAGGAGACGCCGCGCGTTGAGCGCGTATCCATCGACGAAGCCTTTATCGATATCACACCGGGTCGCTTTGCGCCCGAAGACCCGCTACTGGTTGCGCGGCGTATAAGCGACCGCGTGGCAGCGCTGGGAGTGACCTGCTCCATTGGCGTGGGCTGCAACAAGACGGTCGCAAAGATCGCAAGCGAGCGGGATAAGCCGTTTGGGCTGACCATCGTGCGCCCCGGAACCGAGCAGCGCTTTTTGGCCGCGCTGCCGGTATCTGCCATGAGCGGCATCGGGCGCTCGGCCGAGGAGCGACTGCGCCGCATGCGCATCTACACGCTCGGCGAGCTGTCACGTTCACCGGAATCAACCTTGGCCTCTATTTTTGGCGTCAACGGCGAACGCATGCGCCAGCGTGCGCTGGGACTCGAAATATCCGAAGTAACAAGCCTCGATGAGGAACGCGAGGTTAAATCCGTGAGCAATGAGCGCACCTTTGCGAAAGATTTGACTGAGCGTGGGGACATCGAAGCGGCGATTGCGCTGTTGGGAGAGTCGGTTGGACGCCGCCTGCGCCGTCAGGGACTGACGGGCGGCACGGTAACGCTCAAGCTTAAGTATTCGTATGGCAGCGGACGCACGGCGCAGCGGCGGCTTCCCCACCCCACCGACGATGAGAACATCTTTGTGGCGGTTGCGCTCGAACTGCTCGACAACATCTGGCAGGAAGGCATGCGTGTTCGCTTAGCGGGTATCGGGATGAGCGACTTTGACCATCAGGGCGGCATCCAGACCGACCTGTTCTGCGAAGTCGACGACCGCGGAGCCCAATCAAGCGACCGTCGCGACCTCTCAGTCGCGATCGATGCCGTCCGAGACAAGTTCGGCGACACCGCCCTATCTTTCGGCCGCCAATCCCGCTTCAATGATTAACCGCCTTTGTAAAAATAGAAAGCCGGGCAGGTGCGGAAAACCGCAACTGTCCGGCGAAATGCGCGAGGCTAGCTAAAAGCCCCATATCAAATGAGCCACTAGAGGAGGTCGAGGGGGAGCTGGGGGGCGTCACCCCAGAGCTTTTCTAGGCGGTAAAAGTCGCGGGCTTCGGGAGTGAAGACGTGGACGACAACCGAGCCGTAGTCCATGAGCATCCAGGTCTTCTGCTCGCGGCCCTCGATGGAGAACGGATGCTCGCCGCAAGCCTCGGCAACCTTCTCCTCGATCTCGTCGACAATCGAATCGACCTGGCGGTTGTTGGTACCGGTGGCAAGCACAAAGTAGTCGCACACGTCGGAAAGCTCGGTCAGGTCGAGCACCTGCACGTCCTCGCCCTTCTTGTCGTAGGCGGCCTGCGCGGCGGCGCGGGCGACATCCTCGGCGGCGACACCGCTCGCGGACAGCGAGGCGGCGGTGCGGTCGGACGTGGCAACGAAACTCTTGTGCTCCACACCTTCAAGAATCTGCTCGTCAGTCATGGTCTCGTCGGCCATGGAATACCTCTTTCTAGACACACCCGAGCTAGCGCAGCTGGGCGTAATGGTTGTAAATCGTAATAGCCGTGGGATAAAGATAGCGCCCGGACTGGATCACAAAGACCAGACCCTGCGCAAAACAGGAGAAGAACAACTCATCGAGCGAGGACTTCCCCACCATCTTGCGCAGCGCATGGGCATAGTCGCCGTGACGGTTGGGCTCGATGGCATCTGCCACAAAGACCACCATATCGAGCGGCGTCATGTCGCAGGCACCCACGGTGTGACGGTCGACAGCCTGGAAAACGGCCGGTGACAGCTCGGGAAAAAGCTGCGGAAGCTCATAGGCGGCAACAGGGCCATGCAAAAGCGGCGTCGCGGCGGAAGGAGAGCCGGCAACCTTGATGCCATAGTGAAGCGCGCGGGCCACGAGCTCGTCATCGGAAAGAACCTTGTCCCAGTCGTGAATTAAGCCGGCGGCAGCCGCATCAAAGCGGTCAACGCCGTAGACCTCGGCCAGATGAAGTGCGGTCTCGGCAACACCCAGCGAATGCACATAGCGCTTGCGCTTATCTTTCATGCGAACATCGAGCAGCTCTTGAATGCGCTTGAGCAGCGCGCGCCCATCGCCCTCAAACTGATCCTCTACCGACAACGTAGCCCCCATCACTCAAAATCTTCTTGGCCCAAATCGGCATATAGCCTGCGCTTGCGAATGTAGCCGAGCACGGACTCGCTCGTAAGATAGCGCACGCTCATGCCGCGGGCAACTCGCTTACGAATGTTCGTCGAGCTGATCGCCAGCGCCGGAATCTGAATATAGCGCACGTCGAACGGCAGCCCCGACTCTTTGATTCGGGCACGCGCCGTATCGATATCAAAGCCCGGTCGCGTCGCCGCAATAAAGGTAGCAAGCTCAGCGATTCGTTCGGCATCATGCCAGGTCACAATATCGATAATCGCATCGGCGCCCGTAATAAAGTAGAGCTTTACCTGCGGCGGGTAAAAATCGCGAAGGGCATGAAGCGTATCGGCCGTATAGGTTACACCCGGACGGTCAATCTCGAACCGGCTCGCCAAAAAGGCCGGGTTCGCGGCGGTGGCGAGGACCGTCATGGCATAACGGTCCTCGGCAGGCGTAACCGGCTTGTCAAGCTTAAAGGCGGGAGAGCCCGCCGGCATAAAGAGCACAGCGTCCAAGTCGAGCGACTCGCGCGCCTGCTCGGCAGTCACCAGGTGCCCGTAATGAATCGGGTCGAATGTGCCGCCCATAATGCCAAGCCGAAACTCCTTGCCCTCTTTTATGGGCAGCTCGGGCAAACCGATTCCACCGCGCAGCGACATGGCTTACTCGCCCTCCGAGGTCTCGGCATCGTCCGCGGCATCCGCCGCATCGACAACCTCGACGCCCTCATCCGCAGCATCGGCCACGTCAATGGCCTCAACGGCAACGTCCTCGCCAGCGTCCTCGAGCTCCTCGTACTCCGAGAAGTCCTCAGCGCCCTCAAAGTCAAAGGCACGCTGGCAAATGCGGACCTCGTCGCCCGCACGGCAACCGGCCTTCTCGAGCGCGTCGTCAACACCCATACGTGCAAACTTATGCTGCAGGTAAATGACGGCTTCCTCGTTTTCCCAGTCGGTCTGGATGACCATGCGCTCGATGGCACGACCAACCACACGGAAGGCACCGGGCTCCTCCTGGACAATGCGGAACCGCTTCTCGCGCTGCAGACGGCGGCGCTCCCACTCCTCGTCGCGAAGATCGACCGGCTCATCGGAAACCGCCAGCTCGGCGCGAAGCTTAGCCACCTGCTCGCCCACGGCAAGCATCAGCGTATTGAGCCCGGCGCCCGTCACGGCGGACACGGCAAAGAACATATGTCCATCGTCGAGCGCGGCGCGCTTGAGGTCGGCAATCTTGTCGGCCGTGCCCGGCGCATCGCACTTGTTGGCGACAACGATTTGCGGGCGCTCCGAGAGCTCTGCGCCATACTGCTCGAGCTCACGGTTGATGATGCGGTAATCCTCAACCGGGTCGCGATCCTCAAAACCACCCGTCATGTCGACGACATGCATGATCAGGGCCGTACGCTCAATGTGGCGCAGGAACTGGTGGCCTAGGCCCTTGCCCTCGCTCGCGCCCTCGATCAAACCAGGAACGTCGGCAACGACGTAAGAATACTCACCGGCACGCACCATGCCGAGGTTCGGCACGAGCGTTGTAAACGGATAGTCGGCGATCTTGGGACGGGCGGCACTCATGCGCGCGATAAGCGAGGACTTGCCCACCGAGGGGAAGCCCACGAGTGCGGCATCGGCCATAAGCTTCATCTCAAGCTCAATCCAGTGCTCCTCGGCCGGTTCGCCCAGCTGAGCGAACGCGGGCGCGCGGCGCACCGACGTCACAAAGTGCGTGTTGCCCAGGCCACCGGCACCGCCGGGCGCCACGACAACGCGCTCGCCATCGTGCACCAGGTCAGCAATCTCGAACATCGGGGTCTGCGTTTCGGGGTCGAGCTCGCGCACCACGGTGCCCATGGGAACCTTCAGGATCAGGTCCTCGCCGCTCTTGCCGTTACGACGGGCACCCTGCCCGTGCGTGCCGCGTTCGGCGCGGAAGTGATGCTTAAAGCGGTAATCGATCAACGAAGACAGCTGAGCATCGGCCTGGATGACGACATTGCCGCCACGACCGCCGTCGCCGCCATCGGGGCCGCCCTTGGGGACAAATGCCTCGCGCCTAAACGACATGCATCCGGCTCCGCCGTCGCCGCCGCACACGTTAATGCGGCTGATATCGGTGAACTGTGACAACAGAATCGCCTCCTACAAAAAGAGGGAGACCCTTGAATCCTAAAACTCAAGTGCCTCCCACATATGTGCTCTATGAAGGGTGAATTACGCGTTCGCGAGCGGGCGTACGCTGACCCTGTGCTTGATACCCTTGTGGAACTCAACGGTACCGTCGACCAGCGCGAACAGCGTGTCGTCCTTGCCACGACCAACGTTCTCACCCGGGTGGATGTGCGTGCCGTGCTGACGGACGAGAATCGTGCCCGTGGTTACCGTCTGGCCGGCATAGCGCTTCGTGCCAAGGCGCTGACCGCGGGAGTCACGGCCATTACGGGAGGAACCGAGTCCTTTTTTGTGTGCCATTGTGTATACCTACTCTTTCGTTACGAGTGTAATCTACTCGGCGACGGGAGCCTCGGCAACAGCCTCGGCCTCTGCCTTGACAGCCTTCTTGGCGCGGGACGTAGCCTGGACCTTCACGATCTTCAGCTTGGTGAGCTGCTGACGGTGACCCTTCAGACGACGATAGCGCTTACGCTTGTGGAACTTGAAGACCAGCTGCTTCTCGCCCTTGAACTGCTCAACGATCTGAGCGGTAACCTTGGCCTTGGCCAGCTTGTCGGGATCGGTGACGATCTTCTTACCATCGTTGAGGAAGATGACCGGCAGGGTGACCTTGTCGCCCTCATTGCCCTCGATCTTCTCGACGGTGATGACATCGTCGGTGGCGACCTTGTACTGCTTGCCGCCCGTGTTAACGATTGCGTACATGTTTACTTGCCCTTCATGCATCAGTTAGTGCAACAGCCGAATATAGTAGCAGGCGAAAATACCCCCGTCAACGAGTATGTGGAGCAAATCCACAAGTTCGCACAGGTATGGGGCTGACGAGTCGGCCCTCGTCGTCCTCGCATGCTTGATTCTGACGCTCGACATCGTAGGAGCAGATGGTCACGAGGTCTTGCATACCGGTGGAAACAATAGGTGCATCCACGCCCGGGGTCAAGCCCTGCAACAAAACATCAGCAGCAGAAAGCAAAATTTCCGGACGCATGGAGCCCTCGTTGTCGGCATGGGTGTCGAGCATGAGCACCAAATGGTCCGGGCGCTCCCCCGCCGTGAGCTCATAGCCCACGAGCGTGTGATCCAAATCCAAGCGCTTGCTCTTTTTGCCGCGCGCGTAGTCGATGCCATGGTCCGCGCGCAGCGTGTCGATCGCACGACGCACCTCGTCGGCGCTTACGGGCGCCTCGGGATCCAAGTGCAGGTCGATGCGATACGACAGACGCGTGAGCTGCGCCGTCAACGCCGGCGTGCGCACGTCGATGTACGCCGCCTCGATGGGCGCCAGATCGGCCGGAGACGCCGCAGCCAGGCGCCCAAACGCCTCGTCGAGCGCCACGAACTCGGTCATAAACAGGTCATACCACTCGCAGGTCGACGACGTACCCACCGGTAGCGCCGAAGAGAAGCCCACGCGCATGTGCGGAGAGAAGCCCTGCGTGACGGCATAGGGAAGCCCCGCACGGCGCACGATGCGCTCAATGGTATGGATTACTTCGAGATGGCCCAGGTACTTAAGGCGATCGCGCTTGCCATAGCGAACACGAAGTCTAAAGAGCGTGGGGTTGTCGGTCAGGCGCTCACTCATGCGCGATCACCCATCAATACATTCTTGGCGTGGAGCGTGGGGCAGATTCCGCAGCCGGTGCACGACGTGCGGGTGCAGTCGGGAGTCGTGACACCCTCGAGCGAGCGACGGTACTCGCGCTCGAGGAAGCCGCGCGTGCAGCCGGGGCTCACATGCTCCCACGGCAGACGCCAGTCCAACTCGTAGGGCAGGTGCACGAGCTCATTGAGGTCGATGCCGTTTTTGGCAGCAGCCTCCTTCCAGTTATCGAGCGAGAAATGCTCCACCCAGGCGTCAAAACGCGAGCCGGCACGCCAGGCATCGATGATGACGGGCGTCATGTCACGACCGGCGCGGGACAGCGCGGCCTCGATGAGCGAGGTCTCGGCATCGTGGTAATGCACGCGGACGGCACGGTTGCGAACGCTCGTGATAAGCAGCTTCTGGCGACGCTTGACGTCGTCGTAATCGAGCTGCGGGCACCACTGGAACGGCGTGGCAGCCTTGGGGATAAAGACCGAAACCGAGATCGACACCGAGATCGAGCCGCGACGAGCCTTGGGCACCACGGAACGACCGAGCTCCAGCACGTGATCGGCCAGATTGGCGATGGCCACGATGTCCTCGTCGCGCTCGCCGGGAAGGCCCATCATAAAGTAGAGCTTCATGCGGTTCCAGCCGGCCTCGAAGGCCGCCTTGGCCGCACGGTCCAGGTCCTCCTCGGTCACGTTCTTGTTAATGATGTCGCGCATGCGCTGGCTGCCGGCCTCGGGCGCGAACGTCAGGCCGCCCTTCTTTTCGCCGGCGACCGACTCGGCCATATCCACGCCAAACGAATCCAAGCGCTGCGACGGAATAGACACGCGAATACCCGTATCTTCCAGGCGACGGTTGAGCCTGTCAAGCACGTCACGAATGCAGGAGTGGTCGGTCGTGGAGAGCGAGGTCAGCGACACCTCGTCATAGCCGGTCTTTTCCAGACCCTGAATCACCGACGAGACGATTTGGTCGGCCGAACGCTCACGCACCGGGCGATACGTCATGCCGGCCTGGCAAAAACGACAGCCGCGAGCGCAGCCGCGCAGAATCTCGATAGACAGGCGGTCGTGAACCAGCTGCGCATAGGGCACGCACGACTGCGACAGCGGATTCGTGGCGCCGAAATCCTCGACGACGCGTTTGTAGACCACGGTCGGCGCATCCTTGCCCTCGCGCGGCACGGTGTAGCCGTGCGGCGAGCAGGGCTCGTCGTGACGAACCTCATAGAGCGACGGCACGTAGTTGCCGGCAATGGATGCAAGCTGCTCAACAATCTGCGCGCGCGGGACTCCTTCGTCGCGCAGGCGGCGATGCAGCTGGCAGGTCTCGAGCAGCGATTCCTCGCCCTCGCCGATGAGGATGGCATCGAAGAAGGCCGCGTACGGCTCGGGGTTGTACACCGAGGGGCCGCCGGCGATGATGATGGGGTCGTCTTCACCTCGGTCGGCCGCTAACAGCGGAATGCCAGCGAGATCGAGTGCCTCAAGGAAGTTCGTCACCGCCATCTCGTGCGGCACATGCAGGCCGACGATATCAAACGAAGCGACCGGCGCTGCACCCTCGAGCGAGAGCAGCGGAATGCCTGCCTCGCGCATAGCGTCACCCATATCGGGCCACGGCACATAGCCACGCTCGCAGGAGATGCCCTCGGCCTGGTTAAGGATGTTGTAGAGGATGGCGATACCCTGGTTGGGCAGACCAACCTCGTACACATCCGGGTAGATCAGGCAGCAACGGTAGTCGGCATCGGCCTTGGAAAGCGTGCCCCACTCGTGATCGATATAGCGGCTCGGCTTTTCGACCTTGGCGAGCAACGGCTCAATTAAATGAAAACAGTCTTGATACGGAACGCGCAACGGAAAACCCCTAAGCAGCGAGATCGGATGCGTCCTGATAGGACGCCATAGGACGGGTAGCGCCCGCGACCGTGGTCACCAGATCGCGAACGCGGGAGAACGTGGCAGTAACCACCTCGTTGGCACGGCTGTAGTCGACATCGCGCTCGTAGAGCGAAACGAGCGCACGGCCCATGCCATAGGTGCCCGCGGCAGCAGTGAGCGCCTTGACGGCAAACCCAATATGCGGCGTCTGCTTGACGAGCGCGCGGGTGACCGCGCGGATCACAAGACCGCCGACAAGCACGCCCGCGACCTCGTAGCCGCGCTCAGGCTTAATGCCGCGTCCAAAGACGGCAGCGAGCTCAAAGAGCATGCCCACCTGCGCCAGCGCCATAACGGGATAATCGGCGCCCGGCAAAAACACCAGCGCACCGGTCGCCATATTGGTGAGCGCGCACGAGGTGATGATACGATTGGCCGCCGCGATGCGCATGAAGGCAAAGTTCGCCGCAAAAGCCGTTTCCTTGTCGGTGCGATCGAGAATCCAGCGGGCAAGCGTCTCGAGCAGAAACGTCTTATCGGTTGCCGCCACCACGCCGAGCATGGGCGTGGACTCCTCGATAAACGGCACCTCCACAGCAGACTCGGCAAGCACGCACACGGGCGCGCCGGCGATCACGAGCTCCTGCACGGCACTCTCCAGGCGGTCGGAACCACACGAGAGCACAAGTACCACATCGGTATCGGTCTTTGGAGCAATTCGCTCCTCCCCCAGACGCTCGACGCGCACAATGCCCGAGGTCGTCTGCGGTACAAAGGCGTCACGCACCGTCTCGGCCAGAAAGCGCGAGGCGGACGAATCCAAATAGACCGAGACGCGCACCGGCGTATCGGAATCCTTCTTAACGGACGCGCCCATCTTAAAAGCGCGGGTCAGCTTATCTACGGGAATTTTCATAGCAAACCCCTCCAGCGGTTACGCGGCGCCCGAACGATGCCGCCATATGGATTGTACGATACCCACCGTCAGCAGCTGAATCATCATCGAAGAAGAACCGAAGCTAATAAACGGTAGCGGAATACCGGTAATCGGCATCATGCCGATGCACATGCCGATGTTTTCGAAGGTCTGGAACGCCCACATGCCAACGATGCCCACACACGATAGGCGCAAGAACAGCGACTCACACTTAAAGGCGACGCGAATCGTCGAAAAGATCAGCAGCACGTAGAGGCACAGGAGCAAAAAGGAACCGCAAAAGCCAAAGGTCTCGGACAGGAAGGCGAAGACGAAGTCGGTGTGGAACTCGGGCAGAAAGCCGCCGGCCGACTGCGTCGCATGGCCCAAACCCTTACCAAAGAAGCCGCCCGAGCCAACGGCGATAAGCGACTGCTGCAGGTTGTAGGCATCGTCCGAATCGGCATTATCGGGGTCGATAAAGACCGTCAGACGGTTCATCTGATACTGCTTGATGAGCACATCGTGGCCGAGCAACGAATCAAAGACCGAATCGAGCGCCAGGACGAGGGCCACCAGGCCCACGAGCAGGGCCAGGGTCGACAGCACCCATTCGCGGCGTGCACCGCTCATGCAGATGACGATGGCGCCCGAGACCAGCACGACCAGGCCCGAGCCCAGGTCGCCCATGGCGACGACGGCCAAAAACGGAATGGACAGCATGCCGCAGAGCTTGACGTAGTCGCGAACGGTATCGATGCGGCCGTTATACTGCGAGCCAAGCGTGGCGATAAAGAAGATGGTGATGAGCTTGGCAAGCTCAACCGGCTGGAATGTCAAGCCGATACCGGGAATCTTGATCCAGCCCGTCATGCCCAGACCGCCCGTATAGGACAGGCCCGGAATCTTGGGCGAGAAGATCACAATAAGGTCAATGACGAGCAGCGCCGTCGAGAAGTTAGAGATGCCGCGCAGATCGGTACGCCAGACGAGCACCGCAAGCACCGCGCCAATGCCAATGCCCAGCAGGTGGCGCGAGAATGAGGCGTCGGCCTTAAACTGTGACGCCGACCAAATAATGATGGCGCCATAGGCAACGAGCGCGACGGTAGCCAGCAGCACACCGATATGCACCTTTTGGCGAAACGTACCGCGCGAGGCCGAAAGTTGCTTGTTGACGCGGTCCAGGCTGCTGCGAGAGCCGGTCTTGGTTGAACGGAACAGATCCGCCGGAGAAAAATCCATCGCAACCTCCTATCGAACCGAAGAATCGCCCGAGGCCGAAGAGGTATCGGGCTCGTCATAAATCGCGCCGAGCACGTCGCGCACGACATGCATCGCGGTATCTGAGCCACCGCCGCCCTGCTCCAGGACAGTAGCGATGACATACTTGGGATCATCGGCCGGCGCATAGGCGCAAAACCACGCGTATTCGTCCTCGCCGCTTTTCTCGCCCGTGCCCGACTTGCCGTATACCTGCGGCGTCAGGGTGCCAAAGTGAGCCGCCAGGGACGTCGATGCCGTGTAAATCACGTCGTGCATGCCGTTGCGAACAAGAGCCAAATCCGAATCGCTGTTGATCTTGGCCTCCAGGCGCTTCTTCTTGCCTTTGCCGTTGTACTTATAGGCATCGCCGTCGCCATCGCGCGACACGGCAGACAAAAACACGTGAGGCACGTACTGCTTACCGCCGTTGGCAAGGCCCATGTAGGCGCATGCCATCTGCAAAGGCGTCACCAAAATGTCGCCCTGGCCGATGGCAATGTTGGTCATATCGCCGGCATTCCACTTGCGGTCCTCGGCAGAGGCGTCGGTAAAGTACGACTCTTTCCACTCGGCATCGGGAATACGGCCCGCGCCCTCACTCGGCAAATCGATACCGCAGGTCTTGCCTAGGCCCCAGCGACGAAAGACCTCCTGCAGGCCCTCGGAATGTTGCTCGTCATAAAAGAACGCCTTGCCCATATCGTAGAAGACGGGGTCGCACGAGTTGGCAATACCCGACTGCAGCGTCATGGTGCCGTGTCCAGACGTCAGCCAGCAGCGCTTGCCCCAAGCCTTGCCCAAGCCCGTCCAATAGCCCGTGCAGTTGGTTGTCTGCGTTGAAGTGTAGGTTCCAAACTCAAGACCGGCCAGTGCCGAGAGCGGCTTGATGGTCGAGGCCGACATGTACTGTCCGCTAATGGCGCGGTTGAGCAGCGGGTGCGAACCCTTGTCATCATTGAGCTCGGTCCACACGTCATTTGAGACGCCGCCGATAAAGACGGACGGATCGAACTTGGGCTCGCTCGCCATGCCCAGGATCTCACCATTGTTGGGATCGAGGCACACCACAGCGCCGTTGCCGGCATTGCTGTAGCCGGTGGTCTTGGCAAGCTCGATGGCGCTCGCCAGCGCCGTCTCACAGGCCTGTTGGATCTTGAGGTCGAGCGTGAGCTTAATGTCGGAGCCGGCCTTGGCGGGCACGGCGCCGGCCTGACCGGTCACATTGCCCGAGGCATCGACCTTGACGGTCTGCTCGCCACGAATACCCTGCAGCAGGTTTTCGTAGTAGCTCTCAACACCCGCCTGGCCCACGATATCGCCCGACTGGTACGTAATCTTGCCAGCAGAAGCATCATCATCGCCAGAGGTTTTCTTATTCTGGGCCTCGAGCTGCTCGGAGGTAATGGTGCCGGTATAGCCCAAAATGTGACAGGCCGTCTCGCCGTACGGGTACTGGCGCTCGGTACGCTCGGCAATCTTGACGCCCGGGAACTCGCCTGCGTGCTCCTTGATATAGGCAACCGTTGAGCGGCGCACGTCCGTCGCGATGGTATGCAGGCTCTGAGCGCCCTCTGTATTGTCCTGAATATTGCGCAGAACCGCCACGTAAGGCATTCCAAGCACGTTGGCAAGATGGCGAACCAGAACCTCATCCTCCGCAAGGTCGCGGTAGGCCACGACAGCAAGTGAGGGACGGTTCTGGACAAGCGCCACGCCATTGCGGTCGAGGATGCGGCCGCGCACAGCGGGTGTGGTAACGGTGCGCGTCTGATTGCTATTAGCCTGCTTCTCGTAATAGTCCGACGAGACCATCTGCATGCCCCACAGCTTGACGGCAAGCGCCGCAAACATCGCGCCCACACCCGCGGTGAGGATGGAAAAGCGGCCCTTAAAGGCGGTCGCCGCGGTATTGCCCTCGCCCTCGGTGGCGCGCGGGGCCGTTCCATGCTGCGTATCATAGGTAAAACGGGAATCGCCCCGACGCATGATGACCAGCGCGACCACGATGGCCACGACCAGCACGATACCGGCGATAATAACCGTCAACTGGGAAGACATCTACGGGCCTCCCCTATTTGAGCTTGCGGGTCTTGGGCTTAAAGCGCATACCCGTCTGGCGTCCGCCACGTGCGGAGAATCCATAGCCGGACTGCGGCACGACGCCGGACATCAAAAACGGAATGGCAACCAGACCCGTCAGGATCGAAGACGGCAGCGCATGACCGAAGATCGCCACGACAAAGCTCGTCTCCAAACCCATAAACAGCAAGATGATGCTGTAAATCACATTAATGACGAGCGCGAAGGTGCCCACCGTGATGCCGCGCGCACTCGGGGTACCGCCCGTCTGACCAGCGGCGCTGTGCACCAGGGCAAAAGAACCCACGGTCAGCAGGAGCGACATAACGCCCACCGGCACGGCAGCGGACAGGTCATAGAACAAGCCGCTGCAAAAACCGCACACGACGGCACGGGTCGGGTCGCCCGAGAACACACTCAGGCACACAAGAATAATCATAAAGTTGACGCGACCGCCCGCAATGGAGATCTGCGGTGCGAGGCCTGCCTGCAGCAGCACGCACACGATGGCGGCAATCACAAACGTGCGGGAGCTCATCCCCTGCTCGTGTAGATCCATGGACATGCCCCCTATTCGCTCGAGCCGGAATCGGTCGTCTCGGACGTGTCGGAACTGTCATCCGAGCTCTCGTCCTTCGTCTTGGTCGCAGCATCGCGCGACGTTCCCTGCGGCGTGCTATTAGCGGTGCTCACGTCCTCATCCGAGGCCGACTGTTCGTCGGTCAGCGAGGTGATGACCAGCACTTCCTCGTTGTTCTCGGCCGTCGTCTGGGCGCGCACCACAATGGTGTAGTACACGTCGTTTGCGGATTTTTCAACCGACGAGACGGTGCCGAGCGGTAGACCCTTGGGGAACACACCGCCAATGCCCGAGGTCACGATGATGTCGCCAACCTTAACATCGGAGTCGACGCTCACGTACTCAAGACGCAGCGTGCCGTCAGCCTGACCCTGCAGCATACCCTGGGCGCGCGTGTCCTGCACCATGGCGGATACGCCGGAGTTCTCGTCGCCAATCAGGCGCACGGTAGAGGTCTTGGCCGATACCTCGATAATCTGTCCGATAACACCGGCAGAACTCGTCACGGGCATGTTGATGGTAAGCCCGTCGGCAGAGCCCTTGTCGATGGTAACGGTCGAGGTCCAGGCATCGCCGGAGGCACCAACGATACGAGCAGCGGTCGATTTGAGGTTATAGGTCGACTGCAGGCCGACCAGCCCCTCCAGACGCTCGGCGGTCTTTTGAGCCTCGGAGAGCTCAGCAACCTTAGAGGTCAGTTCCTCGTTTTGCTTCTTAAGCTCGTCAAGCGTGTCCTGCGACGCCGTAAGGTTAGAGAACACGTTACCGATCGCATTGAAGGGAGCCGCCACAGCCGAGCCCACAAAGCGCACCGGCGAGGTAATCGTCGTCACGCCCGAGCGCACGGCATGAATCGGTCCTGCCTCGCCCTCGCGGATGTAAAACGTGAGCAGCAACACCGAAATCAGGCTGAAAACAATCAACGGGCGCATACCCGTTGATTGTCGCTTGGTATTCAGATTTGTGGAGAAACCCGAAGATCGTGCCAAATGGAATCCACCTTTTGGAAATTAAGCATTGGTCTGGACGAAGCCGCCATCAAACGCATTGGCCTCGAGCACGCGGGCACAGCCGTTAACGACGTTATCGAGCGCCGTGGGGCTGACGTTGACCGAAACACCGGTCTCATCGCGCAGGCGCACATCGAGACCGCGCAGCAGCGCGCCGCCACCGGTCAGCAAAATGCCGTAGTACATAAGGTCCGAGGCAAGATCGGGAGGCGTAGCGTCGAGTGCGTCCTTGACGGCCTTGGCCATCTCGTCGAGCGGCTTGTTGAGCGCGCGACGAATCTCCTCGCTCTCGATGCGCACGGTCTTGGGCAGACCGGTGATCACGTCGCGGCCGTTGACCTCAACGTCGAGCTCGTCCTTGAGCGGCACGGCGGAACCGACCTTGATCTTGATGTCCTCTGCCGTACGCTCGCCGATGGCCAGGTTGTAGGCATCACGAACGTGCGTGAGGATGGCCTGATCGAACTCGTCGCCGGCAATACGAATGGACTGCGAGACGACGATGCCGCCCATAGCGATAACGGCGACCTCGGTGGTACCGCCGCCGATGTCGATGACCATGGAGCCGGTGGGTTCCTCGACGGGCAGGTCGGCGCCGATAGCGGCTGCCATAGGCTCTTCGATCAGATAGGCCTGGCGGGCACCGGCCTGGATCGTGGCCTCAAAGACAGCGCGCTTCTCAACCGACGTGACACCGGAGGGAACGCAGACGACAACACGCGGACGCGGAGTCCACGGATAGCGCTTCTCGGACGCCTTATCGATAAAGTAGCGAAGCATGGCCTCGGTAACATCGAAGTCGGCGATGACGCCGTCCTTCAGGGGACGAACGGCCACGATGTTGCCGGGCGTACGGCCGAGCATGCGCTTTGCCTCGATACCGACCGCCAAGATGCGCTCGTCGTTCTTGTCGATGGCGACAACAGAGGGCTCGCGAATGACGATGCCCTTGCCGCGCACGGAGACAAGCGTATTTGCGGTGCCGAGGTCGATGGCAAGATCGCCCGCATAGCTACCGAAGAACATATCCATCAAAGAAAACAACGCAACTCCTGATGTGTTGGATGATTGCTGGAAAACTACTAGCTCATCATACTAGCGCAAGCCCGGCACCTCACTTGCGGTGAAGCGCCGGGCAAAGCTAAATCCCATAAGGTCACTACTGGTTGTCAGCAGCCGAGAAATCCATATCGAGCGAAGAAACGGCCCAGCCGATATGGTTGTCGGAGCGCACGAATTTGACGGTGTACTCCTGCTCGCCGCCCTTGGACAGCGATGCCTTCACCTTGGCGGTCGTCTCGGTCATGGACTGATCCATGCCCTCGACGGACACGGTGGCACCCTGCGGAATCGAGGAGATGATCATCGACTTAGCGTCCTCGGACAGGCTCGAGGCCAGGCAAGACTCGGCCTTTGCGGCGTCACCGTCGCCGGCAGCCTGGAACAGATCGGTAACGACAGACTCCTGAGACGGGAAGCCAAAGCCGCGCGTGTAGGCAAAGCCCAGACCGCCGGCAGCGATCACGATGAGCAGAAGCAGCACGATGAAGACTTTGAGACCCGTATGGCGATGGCGACGACGGACCTTGGCCTGCTTACGATCCTGACGGTCCTGCTGGACCATCTCGGACTCGGACAGCGTAAAGAAGCCGGTGTCCGAGGGATCAGGCATAAACTGACCGGTCGCGCCCGTAGGATCGAGCGGATCGACGGCAGGAGCGTCCATCGCGGGCGCCGGAGCCGTGGCCATAGCCGTCTGGGCAGACAGCGCGGCAAGCGAATCCTGCACGCGGGCAAGCTCATCGGCCTGCTCGGAGGTGAGCTGGTAGATGCCATCGGCAGTAGCGGCATTAAAGGCGTCGAGTGCGTCGGAGGGACGGCCGGCGGCAGAAAGCGCCTGACCCATGCCGGCGTTGAGCGCACGCGTGTCGTCGCGGGGGCCGGCAAAGTCGATAGCCGTGCGGTAAGTCTCCACGGCATCCGCCGGACGGCCGAGCTTAATGAAGCAACGACCGAGCTCGCCGAGTGCGGCGGCAGGAGCCGGATTGGCGCCGTCGATGGCAGCCTGACGGAAGGCGGTTCCCGCGTTGGCATAGTCGCCCGACTGGAACAGCGCATTGCCCAGGCCCAGATAGGCCTTGAACGGCGTGGCATAGGAAGCATCCTGCGTAGCGGCAGAGAAAGCCTGAGCGGCCGTCGTGTAGTCGCCCACGGCGGCGAGCGCCTTGCCGCGGTTGGTGAGCAGCGCGCCGCGCTTGCCGTAGGTACCGTCGTTGAGGGCGGCGGCATAGGCCTCGGCGGCCTCGGCATACATGCCCAGGTGCATCAAGGCGTTGCCACGAAGGTGATCGGCCTCGCCCATAATCTCATCGGGAGTCTTTGCCGCCCCAAGCATCTGGGCTGCAGCGGAAAAATCACCCGCGCGGTAAGCGGCGCGGCCCTGTTGGATCAGCTGGCTATTCAAGGAAGTCCCCTTTACTCGTGAACGATCTCGACATGGACGATCTCGTCGCCGGCACGCAGCTGCGAAATCACATCGAGACCCTCGACCGTGGTACCAAAGACGGTGTAACCGGAATCGAGGTTATGCTGGGCACCCAGGCAGAAGTAGAACTGCGAACCCGCGGAATCGGGGTCCATGGAGCGTGCCATGGCAAGGGCGCCATCGACATGGCTGTTGCGCGGATTGGTGGCAAACTCGCCCTTGATGCAGTAGCCGGGGCCACCGGTACCGGGCATACCGTCGGGGCCTTCAAGACCGGCAGCGACGTCGGCGCCGGACATGTCGCGGGTATTGGGGTCGCCGCCCTGGATAACAAAACCGGGCACATAGCGATGGAACTTAAGGCCATCATAGAAGCCCATCGTGGAAAGCTCGCAGAAGTTCGCGACATGAATGGGAGCGCCCTCGCCGTCAAACTTGACCTTGATGGTACCCTTCGACGTCTCGATTACGGCGCACTCGTCGCCGACAAGCTGATACTCGGGCGTGTAGAGCTCTTTCTTAAAACCAAACATGTGGTTCCTTCCTCGTGCGTTTAAAGCATATTTGTACGAATTGTAGCAATAAGCACGGGTTTACATCAATTGCGCACGTAGGTTATGCCGACTATGGCGAACTAATTTTAGGAACGCTGCTGCGGCTTCCAGGAACCCACATTGGCATCGTACTGGTTCAGCGCGCTGTTGCCGCCCTGCGCGATGGGCGCCAGGATCTCGCTTTGGTGGGAACTCATCGACTCGCCATCGGGAATGGCCAGCGAGATATCCCAGCTCTGGCAGATCACGTCGACGCGCTCATACATCCACTCGGCAAGCTGCTTTAAGTGGGCGATGTCGTCCGCATAGACCGTATCGTCCTGTACTTTCAGGTTGTTAAGCTCATCTTGCGTCTTTTTGATCTGGTCGCGCAGGGCGTAGGCACTCTGCGACAGCTCCTGACGGGTGGACAGCGGCGTTCGGAGATAACCGTTGTTAAAGGAATCGATGACCTCGCCGATCTGGTCCTCGTCAGCGTAGGACACGATGGTCTGATACAGACCGTCGAGCCTGGTATAGAGCTGATCATCGGTGAGCACGGTTTCTTCCTGGACCACCTCCGCAGAATCGTCCTGCTTGGTATCGTCCTCAGTGGCCTCGCCCTTTTGGCGCGTGGGGAAGGTGGTCTGTGCAGCTTGGCCAAACTGGTCGTAGAAGCCGGGCATGACACCCATGGGATCGGTCGTCACGAACCAATAGGCACCGCCGCAAACGACGGCAAGGACCGCGATGACGACGAGCGGCTTGGGGATATGACGCTTATGCTTGTGATAGGCGTCCTCGTCGGGGTGCACCTTGCGCTTGGGTTTTTGAGCATCGTCATGCAGGGAAACGGGCGTGGGAATATCGACCTTGGGGATACCGAAATCCTTATCGAAAGCCGGCAGCACGCAGGTCTCATTGGGGTCAGCGGCGTCCGAAAGCACCGCAGCGGCAGAGGCCGGCGCATGCGGCACCTCGGTATCGATCTGCTCTTGCGTTAGGCGCGGAAAGCCCGCCGTGCGGCCCGCTGCCAGATCGGATGCGGCCGCGTCCTCGGAGAGGATACCCGGAGCGGGGCGTCCGCATTTGGGGCACGTACGATCATGCGGAGAAAGACGGGCACCGCAGCCCTCGCAGAACACGAACTCGGTGTGCTCGGGACCATCGCCCGGACCCACATAGGCGTTGCAGTAGGGGCAGAACGAGGCGCCGTCCTCGATAGTCTTAAGGCAATGCGGGCAGATCACGGCATCCTCTTTTCGAAACAATTCAAACAATCGAGGTTAGAGCATAACATCGCCACGGCCCCACAGGAGCAAGGCACCAATTCAACATCGGCAGGGCGCGTAGCTACTTCTTCTTCTTGCTTGGCATCGAGACTTTGATGCCTTGGGCGGACTTGGTCACGCGAGAGCGATTGGCTCCGGTACCCTTCTTTTTCTTGGGCTGGGCCTGGGCCACGCCCTCGAGTGCGCGGGCCTCGGCCTCGCGAGCGGTGCGATCTTCGCGGCGCT
>CAJMOP010000024.1 GCA_905215115.1 uncultured bacterium
GCCTCGGCGCCGCCCTCGCGGTAGAGTCTGCACCAGCGCTCCAGCGGGGACTTCGACCTGATCCCGAACTCGGCCATGGCGTCGGTCTTCGCCATCCCGCCGTCGACCACGGCCGATGCCGCGGCGACCCTCTGCTCGAATGTGTACCTGGATTGTTTCCCGCCCATGGACAGCAGCGCCTCGCTTCCGAACGCCCGGTATACCCACTGCCATTCTCTCACGGTCTCGCGGGGGACGGACAGGGCCTCGGCCGCCGGTTTGCAGCCGACGCCGGCGTCGAAGAGCTCGACGGCCCGCCTCCTGGACTCCAGGTCGTGCTTCACCCTGAGGTCTATACTCATGGAAAACCTCCCATTTCCCGATGTCCAAGAAATGGGAGGCAGTTCACTATCCCCTTCGTGGTGGTTGTTGGCAGTTACCAGGGGGTTCTGGCGGTTGAAGACTCGATTGCTTCGTGGCGTTTGAGCTCGCGGCGCATGGTTTGCGAGTTGAGCCAAGCGGCCTTCCAACCGCGCGTGGGGTAGCGCGCCTCGTCAATTTCGATCTTGGTATAGCCGCAGGCGTTGACAATCTTCGTTCCGCATGGGTGTTGGCGCTCGCGTTGAAAGTTGGGGCCGTAGCTTTGGTGCACATGCCCGTGAATCATGTAGTCGGGGTTCCAGGATTCGAGCGCTGTGTTGAAGCATTCGAATCCTCGATGTGGCAGATCATCCAGATCGCCCACGCCGGCGGCGGGCGCGTGGGTAAGCAGAATGTCGCAGCCGCCGACCATCCTCACTTTGCGGGACAGCTTGCGCATACGCTTGGTCATCTCGCGCTCGGTGTACATGTTGGCACCGTCTCGATAGCGCATGGAGCCGCCAAGCCCCGCAATGCGGACGCCGCGATACACGTACACGGTGTCTTCGACACAGATACAGCCGCCCGGTGCATGACGTGCGTAGCGGTCATCGTGGTTGCCGCGCACGTAGATGAGCGGCTTGTTGATGACCGTAACCAAAAACTCAAGATAGTCCGGGTCCAGGTCGCCAGCGGACAAAATCAGGTCGACACCCTCAAAGCGTTCCTTGCGAAAGCACTCCCATAGGCATCGTTCTTCGGTATCGGCTATGGCAAGGATTTTCATAGGGCGCGGACCTTCGGCTCATCATCGAGTTGCGGAATGGCGCCCACCACGTTGTCGGCCAGCCAGTCCATCTCGACGATTTGCGTGCTCGGCAGTGGGGGAAAGCCCTCGATCTGCACCACGCCGTCTTGGCTATGGAGCTCGCCGCCAAATGGATTGATGGAGCCCTCGACGATGCCATTGCGGAGCAGCTGAACAAGCTTGCGCGTCTGATAGGGCAGGCCCGGAGCATAGCGAATGTCGATGACGCCCGAGCTCATACCATACCAGTAGTTGACGGCGCGAACCTGGCTGTCGTCACTGGTCTCATCCCAGGTGCCATGCAGCAGGCTTCGCACGATAAGCTCGTAGTAACGGCCCCAGTTCCATACCGGCATGGCGATGCCGACGACCTTGCCATCGACCAGGCGGTGAAGTCCGTAGGCCGTGGGGTCCTCCAGCGACTTGGACATGTCAGCGCCGGTCATAACACTCACGCCTTCGCGGCACATGGCCTCGGCAAGACCGCCGGCGGGCACATCGCCCCAGGTCAGGATAATTTGCGCGCGGGGGTCGAGCAGCGAGGCGCCAATTGCAAAGGCGTTGATCTCGCTAAGCGCGCCCGACGCAAAGACGGACGCGTGGTAGCCAATGCGATGGTTGTCTGCCATGCTGGCCGCAAGGGCGCCCAGGAGGAACTTGGCCTCGTACATCTTTCCAAAATACGAGCGCACGCTTTGGTGGGGAAGGCCGATAGAGCAGTTGAGGAACCGAACCTGGGGATACTCAACGGCAGCCCTGAGCGTATATTCCATCAGGCGGTGCGAGGTCGAGAAGATGACGTTGTCTCCGTGTTTGACAGCCGTTTCCACGGCGGCGTAGAACACGTCTGGATCGTGGCAGTCCTCTAATGCCTCGGTGCGCACGATGCCGCCAAAGTGCTCGTCGAGATACTGACGCCCTTGGTCGTGCAGGCTGTCCCAGCTCGACGTAGCACAGGGGAATTCATGGATAAAGGCGATGCGCAGGGGGTTGGCCGCCGAGTAGACGGTCTTGCCCATAAAGAAGTTGAGCACGCCGGAGGTGGACTTGGCGGGCGCCTCTTCTTCATCGACGCTCGGCGCTTCGACAAGACTGACCTTGTCCTCGTCATTTTTGCCGGCAATGACCAGCTCGCGCCAAATCTTGCACAGGCGGTTTACGACGATATCCGTCGGCGTATCTAGCAGGCGGTCCTGGTTGTAAACATTGAGGTAGACGAGCATGGCGTCGGCGGGCGTAATGTCCAGATGGTCGCCGCCGGCGCGCAGGTAGGCGCGTTTAAAGAGTAGGAAGGTGTGGCGCAGGTAGTCGACCTTTTTCTGTGGCCACTTTTCGACAAGGTCCTGGCCGAGCATCTTGGCGAGCGTCTCATAGCTTCCCTCGCGCGAGAACTCAATCTCGTATAGGGGGCAGACGCGCCAAAACGCGCAGAACTCGCCGTACAGGCGACTTTCGACGGAATCCCATGTGCCGGGGTAGAGGCGGGTGACCTTGGCCGAAACCGTCGGGGCGTCCAGGAATTTGAGGACGCTGACGCGCTTGTTGCCCTCCTGGACGTAGAACCGATGCATGAACTCGGTGACGATGATGGGGTCGCGATAGCCCTCGGTCACCTGGATGTCATAGAGGTTGGACCACTTGCGGGCGAACTCGGTGCTAAATGGCAACAGGGGCATAAAGTTGCACGAAAAGGCTGACTGACGGCCCTTGGTAACCGTGCCGACGACCATTTCGAGCGGAATGTCCCTTAGGCCGACGCTCTCTCGCTGACCTAAGGGGAGCTGGGCAACGAGGCTATCGAGGTCCGTAAGGTACGGGTGCTCGCTTTGGCTGATGGCGCGACGGCGTCCCTGCTCGCCGCGCTTGCGTGCTTGACGATAGGCCTCTTCCATGGTGTCTACTCCCTTAGTCGTTTAAACAACGATATGAACCATGGTACCACGATGCGAAACCACCACAAAGGTGCCTGTCCCCTTTGCGGTGGTTTTAGGCGATGATGGGGGCGATGGCGCGGATACAGGCGTCGGCTGCCGTGAAAGTGGTGCTGTCGTCACTGACGATGAAGATGATTTTGCCCTTGACGCCAAAGTCGCCGATCTCGCTAAAGAGCACGTACGGCTCCTTGTCAAAGCCCGAGATGGGAAGCACAGCGGCCTTGGTGGCGTTGGTGAGCTCATCTGCCAGCGCGTCCAGTGAAGCCCACTTGGACGTGTCCTTGACCGCGACGGGGACGGCCACGCGCCCAAAGGGCATCAAATGCACGAGTGTGTTCTTGGAGATGTTGGAGTTGGGGATGATGATGGTCTGCCCGCAGGCATCTTCGATGGTCGTATGGCGCCAGGTGATGTCCTGGACCACGCCCGATACGCCACCGACCTCGATATTGTCGCCGGGTTTGATAATGCCCATAAACGTCACCTGCATGCCGCCGATGAGGTTTGAAAGCGTGTCCTGAAAGCCGAGCGAGATGGCGATGCCGCCGACGCCAAGAGCGGCGACGAGGGCGTTTGCGTTAACGCCAAAGCAGTTGTCGAGGATAAAGCTGCCGCCGATCATCCAAATGACGGCACGCGCGATGTTGATGAAGATGCTCGATGCGGGAAGCGGGTTGTCGTCTCGGTTGAGTAGGTGGCGCAGGGTCTTGGATGCCACCTTGGCGGCGATGGCGGTGACTATTACCAAGATGACGGCCCAGATGATGTTGTGGACCCAGCGCTGCTCAAAGAAATGAAGAATCGGTTCAAACAATTCCATGTAGGGAAAACCTCCTAATGATCATTCAACCATGATACCCACCAAAAAGCCCGTCCGATCACATCGGACGGGCCGATAACTTGAGATGGGGTGGCCGCGGTGGCGTAAGCTGGGCCGCCGGCGAGCACGCCGGCAAGGAGTGCGGCGGTCAAGCAAGACGGGGAAGGAGTCTTCTCATGGCAGTTTCCTTAGTTCTTAACCAGTGGTTCCTGCTGACGCTGGATTATCGACATAATATGCGAAAACCGCCGCAAGGGCGTCTGTCCCTTTGCGGCGGTTTTGACGTTTGCGCAGATAAAACCTGCCAAAATAAACCTGTCCCTTTTTTGGTAGGTTTAGCTCAGCAGCATGCGGTCGTTGGCGAGCTCGCCGCCCGAGACCTCCTCGAACTTCTGCAGCAGGTCGGCCACGGTGAGCGACTTCTTTTCGTCGCCTGCCACGTCGTAGATCACGTGGCCCTCGTGCATCATGATCAGGCGGTTGCCCAGACGGATGGCGTCATTCATGTTGTGCGTGACCATGAGCGTGGTCAGGTGGTTCTCGTCGACAATCTCCTCGGTCAGGTTGAGCACCTTAGAAGCTGTCTTGGGGTCGAGTGCCGCGGTGTGCTCGTCGAGCAGCAGCAGGCGTGGCTTGGTGAGCGTGGCCATCAGCAGGGTGAGTGCCTGGCGCTGGCCGCCTGAGAGCAGGCCGACCTTGGCGTTGAGGCGTGTGTCCAGACCGAGGTCCAGGCGTTTGAGCAGCTCAACGTACTCGTCCTTCTCGGCCTTGGTGACGCCCCACGAAAGACCGCGACGCTGGCCGCGGCGCTTGGCTAAGGCCAAGTTCTCGGCAATTTGCATGTCGGCTGCGGTGCCGCGCATGGGGTCCTGGAACACACGGCCCAGGTACTTGGCGCGCTGCGACTCGCTCAGACGCGAGATGTCGGTGCCGTCGAGCTCGATGACACCAGAATCGAGCGGATACACGCCGGCGATCATGTTGAGCAGCGTGGACTTGCCGGCGCCGTTGCCGCCAATCACGGTTACAAAGTCGCCGTCGTTAAGGGTGAGGTCGACGCCGGTGAGTGCGCGCTTCTCGGTGACGGTGCCCTTGTTAAAGGTCTTTTTGACGTGCGAGAGCTTAAGCATTTGCCTCATCTCCCTTCGTGTAGGAGCTGCGGAGCTTATAGCGCTCCCAAACCACGGGCACGCACAGGGCCACGGCGACGATCACGGCGGAGAGCAGCTTCATGTCGTTGGCGTCCATGCCCAGCTGCAGCACGATGGCGCGGATAAGGAAGTACACCACGGAGCCAAAGACGGCAGAGGCAAGACGGACGCTAAACTGCGTGAGACCGCCGGGCAGCAGGCGACCGAGCACCTCGCCGATGACGATGGCGGCAAGACCGATAACGATGGCGCCGGTGCCCATGCCAATGTCGGCATACTTCTGGCTCTGGCAGATGAGCGCACCCGAAAGGCCAATGAGGGCGTTGGAGAGCACGAGGGCGATCATTTTGGTGGTGTTGGTGTTAACGCCCAGGGCGCGGATCATGTACTCGTTGTTGCCGGTGGCACGCAGCGCCGAGCCGATCTCGGTGCCAAAGAACCAGTACAGGATGGCGACGATGGCCACGGCCAGCACAATGCCTAGGATAATGGCAACAGTGGACTGCGGCAGGCCCGTCATGTTGCTGACGGATGAGAAGATAGTGCCCTTGGCAAGGATGGGCGTGTTGGACTTGCCCATGATGCGCAGGTTGATGGACCACAGACTGATCTGCGTAAGGATTCCGGCGAGGATTGCGGGAATCTCAAAGACGGTGGTCAAGATGCCCGTGACGGCGCCCGCGATGGCGCCGGCGCACATGCCGGCCAGCACGGCGAGTAAGGGGTCGACGTTATTGTTGACGATGAGCACGGCGCAGACACAGCCGCCGAGGGCAAAGCTGCCGTCGCAGGTCATATCGGGGATGTCGAGCAGGCGGAACGTGATAAACACGCCAAGCACCATAATGCCCCAGAGGACGCCCTGCGAAACGGCGCCCTGCAATGCAATGAGCATGCTTCATACCTCCTAGGATAGGGTGGACACGTGATTTTCCATAATAGCGGTACCAATGCATAAAAGAGCGGCGGACAGACGTTTTGTTTTACCTGAAACAAGCAGGGCGAACGCCGGCCTTTAGCGTTCGCCCCAATGACTCAGATATTGAATAACGCAGCCGTGGCGCGCGTGCGGGCCCTAGACGCGTTATTCGTCCAGAGCGGAAAGGTCGATACCCAGAGCCTCGGCCATCTCGTCGTTCTTGACGACGACCAGGTCCTTGCTCGAGAGGTGCTTGATCGGCATATCCTCGGGCTTGGCCTCGCCCTTCAGGATCTTAACGGCCATCTCGCCCGCGGCGTAGCCCAGGTCCTTATAGTTGATGGAGAGGGTGAACAGGCCGCCGGCCATGCACATACCCTCCTCGCCGGTCACGAAGGGGAGCTTATTCTCCTTGCAGATCTGGCCGACCTGCGAAGCGCCCGCGGCGATGGTGTTGTCAGTGGGGGAGTACAGCGCGTCGACCTTGCCCACGGCAGACTCGACGACGGACTGAATCTCGTTGGAGCTCGAGACGGTGAAATCGGTGTACTCGAGGCCCAGCTTGTTGAGCTCCTTCTTGGCGGCTTTGATCTGGACGTCGGAGTTGGACTCGGCGGTGCAGTAGAGCAGGCCGACCTTTTTAACGTCGGGCAGGACCTTCTGCATCATCTCGAGCTGCTCGGCGACCGGGGTGAGGTCGGAAGCGCCCGTGACGTTGGTGCCGGGCTTGTCGTTGTCCTGGACCAGGCCGGAGGCGGCGTAGTCGGTGATGGCACAGCCCACGATGGGGATATCGGCCGTGGCGCCGGCGGCAGCCTGCGCGGCGGGCGTGGCGATGGCATAAATCAGGTTGACGTTGTCGCCCACAAACTTGTCGGCAATGGACTTACACGTGGACTGGTCGTTCTGGGCGTTCTTCTGGTCGATCTTGACCTTAAGGCCGCTCTCCTTGATGGCCTTGACAAAGCCGTCGTTGGCGGCATCGAGTGCGGAGTGCTCGGTGAGTTGCAGAACGCCGATGGTGTAGTCGGAACCGGCGGCAGCAGAGCCGGAACCAGAGTTGCCGCCGCATCCGGCGAGCGGGGCGAGCGCGAGCAGACCGGCGGAGACCAGAAGGCTCCTGCGGCTGATGGTGATGTCGTTCATGTCTTTACCCCCGGTAAAAATGGCTGGAAACACTGCACTGGGACAAAGTGCAAGTGGAACTATAGTAGCGCTGATGTCCATTTTTACAACAGCCTGGCGGGTTTTTTAATACAGAATCGGATGGGCGGTACGGGTAGTCGAATGGGCGGCGGAGGGTCTTATGCGGCGGAGGAGGCATCGTCCTCGTCCAGGACGGCGAAGAGCTTCTTGCCGTCGAGGAGACGTGTGGTGACGTTTCTCATGCGGCCGATCTCAACGGTACGCAGCGTGTCGTCGGCGCCTCGCGCGTCATAGACCGTTCCCAGCAAATACGAGATGCCGTCTCGTTGCTTGATGGCAAAGGGCCGGAGTGTCATCCGCGCCACTTCGACCTCTCCGCGTGCCGTGACACTCGAAATATCAAAACTCACCGTGGTTCCGTGGTCGATGGCCTGCTCGATGAGCTCGCAGGCATCGATGCGCTTGACGGGCGTGCGTATGGCCTTGGTGGATTTGTCGCCTGCGCTTGGAGCAGGCTCGGGTGCATCGAGGTAGCCGCGAACGTCGGCACTCGCCATGGCGACCAGGTGCTGCGCCATGCTTTTTCGAATGGCGATGGGCGTAGAGCGGTTGCGCATGACCATGCCGTGGAGCCGGATGATCTCTTCGTCGGTGAGCGGACGGGTCAAGAGCCGATACCCCACGCCGCGCTTGTATTCAATTTCGTATCCGGCATGGCGAAGTGCGGAGATGGCGGTGTAGATGCTGCGCCGCGCCGCCGAGATGGGCATGCGGGCAGGGTCGTCGGGATGGGCGAGACGCCGGATCAACTCATCGGAAAGCATGGCCTTGTCCTCGCCGGTGTTTTCGCTTAATAGTTGCAGGATGCGAACGGCGCGATAGGCTGCCATCGAGGCGGCGCCCCTCGTCGTGGTCTCGTAAGTTTCAACAGCGGTTTCGGTCATGGCGTCCACGTCCTTTCCGTTTTGGGTGGCGACGGTATGGAGCCTAGGGCGCGGGGCTTTCCCAGGGGTGCAGGACACTCCGGGCGGTCGGTAGTCGTCGGCAAGCGGCGGGTCGAGTTTTCAACAGCCCTGCTCAACTGACCAAAATCTTGCCAAAAGCTTGACGGATACTGTTGAAAAAAGCGCCCCTCGGCTTGCCGAGAGGCGCTGGCGTGATGCGCTGGAACGCGTTCGGTGGCGCTGTGGCGATTAGAAGTCGGCGTTGCCCACGGTGCGCGGGTGCGGCAGGACGTCGCGGATGTTGCCCACGCCGGTCAGATACATGACCAAGCGCTCGAAGCCCAAGCCGTAGCCGGCGTGCTTGCAGGAACCGTAGCGGCGCAGGTCAAGGTAGTACTTGTACTGCTCGGGATTCATGCCCAGGTCCTTGATGCGGGCCTCGAGCAGATCCAGGCGCTCCTCGCGCTGGGAGCCGCCGATAATCTCGCCGATACCCGGCACCAGGCAGTCGGCGGCGGCGACGGTCTTGCCGTCCTCGTTCATGCGCATGTAGAACGCCTTGATCTCGGCCGGGTAGTCGGTTACGAAGGTCGGGCGCTTAAAGTGCTCCTCGGTCAGGAAACGCTCGTGCTCGGTTTGCAGGTCGATGCCCCAGCTCACGGGATAGTCAAACTTGTGACCGGCGGCGACGGCCTGCTCCAGGATTTCGACGGCCTCGGTATAGGTGACGCGGGCAAAGTCGGAGTTTGCCACGTGGTCCAGGCGCTCGATTAGACCCTTGTCCACAAACTTGTTGAGCATATTGAGCTCGTCGGGGCAGGTTGCCATGACGTCCTTAAGGACGTACTTGAGCATGGCCTCGGCGTTATCCATGTAGTCGTTAAGGTCGGCAAAGGCCATCTCGGGCTCGATCATCCAAAACTCGGCGGCGTGGCGCGTGGTGTTGGAGTTTTCGGCGCGGAAGGTGGGGCCAAAGGTGTACACGTCGCCAAAGGCCATGGCAAAGTTCTCGGCATTGAGCTGGCCGGACACGGTAAGGCTCGCGTGCTTGCCAAAGAAGTCCTGGCTCCAGTCGACCTCGCCGGACTCGGTGAGGGGCGGGTTTTTGGGGTCAAGCGTGGTCACGCGGAACATCTCGCCGGCACCCTCGCAGTCACTCGTGGTGATGATGGGGGTGTTGACGTAGACAAAGCCTTGCTCCTGGAAGAAGCGGTGGATGGCGGCAGCCGCGACAGAGCGGATGCGGAACACGGCGCGGAACAGGTTAGTGCGCGGGCGCAGGTGCTGCTGGGTGCGCAGGAACTCGACGGTTGCGCGCTTCTTCTGCAGCGGGTAATCCGGGGCGCTGACGCCCTCGACCTCGATGGAGGTGGCAGAAAGCTCGAAAGGTTGGGGCGCATCGGGGGTCAGCTTGACGGTGCCGGTGCAAATGAGTGCGGCCGAGACGTTTTGATGGGCGATCTCGTCGTAGTTGTCGAGTGCCTCGCGGTTCATGACGACCTGCAAGTCGCGGAAGCAGCTGCCGTCGTTGAGCGTAACAAAGCCAAAGTTCTTCATGTCGCGGATGGACTTGACCCAGCCGGCGACGGTGACGGTCTGGCCGCCAAGCGACTCGGCATCGGCGTAAAGCTGCGCGATTTTGGTGCGGTTCACGTATCCTCCCATAACGGTTGAATGATAGTTATCCATACAGTTCGATATTCTAGCAGCTCGGCTCATTTGGGCTATACAGATAAGGCATTGGCGGGATGGTTTTTCAAACGAAAAGCGCCCACGGCAAATGCTCGTGGGCGCTTTTCGTGTTGCCTTTTGGCTGTGTGGCGCGGGGCCTGGCTACTTGGTCTTGGCTACCAGCAGCGGGTCGCCCAGCTTGACGAGCGGGTTGCCGCCGATAAGCGTTCCGGACTCGCCGACATGGTCGATGCTCTTAAGACGATCGAGCTCGGAGATGATGACGGTCACGATGTCCTCGTGGCCGGCGGCCTTGATGGCCTCGCGATCGAAGCTGATGAGCGGCTGGCCGGCCTTGACCGTGTCACCCATCTCGACAAAGCGGGCAAAACCCTTGCCGTTCATTTCCACGGTGCCCAGGCCAACATGGATGAACACGCGAAGACCGTCCTCGGTGATCATGCCGATGGAGTGGTTGGTGACGGTGGTGGCGCCGATACGGCCGTTAGCGGGGGCGTAAATGGTGCCGGTAATGGGCTCGATGCCGTAGCCCTGGCCGAGCATGCCCGAGGCGATGGTCTCGTCGGGAACCTCACTCAGATTGACGAGCACGCCGTTGACGGGAGCGTAGATGACGCCTTCGCGGGTGGCGAAGCTTGCTGCGGGCGGAACGGACGCCTCGCCCGACGAAGTGAACGTGGACTTGAGCGAATCGAGCAGACCCATAGATGCCTCCAACGTATCAGGCGTGCATGTTGCACGCGTGTGGTTTGCCGGAAACGTTTCGTACGTGTTTCCCAGCATGGTCAGCGCTCCTATTTTACGCTGCTTAACGATGCCTCTGAACAGCGATTTTGTGATATATCAGTTGAAGGCCAACTCATTGCGGGGGTGTTTCTGCGCCGCGGGCTCAAGTGGGGTACGCTAAGGTGCGAAAAACGAGTGCGCACGAATCGCACGGAGGGAGCACCTATGATTATTGAGAACCATGCGCTGTGGGGCGAGGAGCCGACCGAGGATTATCCGGCGACGTTTACGTATTTGGGTGCCGAGCCGCTGCCCGATAAACCGAATGGCCGCCGCCCTGCCGTGATTATCTGCGGCGGAGGTGCGTTTACGCATATCGCTCCGCATGAGCAGGATCCCGTGGCGTTTGCGTTTTTGGATCACGGTTACCAGGCCTTTGTGCTCAACTATGTCACGAGTTCTACGGGTGACGTGAGCTTTCCGCACCCCCAGGCAGATCTCGCCAAGATGGTCGCCACGGTGCGCGCGAATGCCGACGAGTGGCATGTCGATCCCAAGCGCGTGTGCGTCGTGGGCTTTTCTGCTGGCGGCATGATTTGCGCCTCGTTGGCAACACAGTGGAAGACCGGCCCCTTTGCGGCACTTGCCGGGGCGCGTCCGGACGACATTCGTCCCGATGCCGTGGTGCTGGGCTATCCATTGCTCGACTTTGCCTATGTGCGCGATATGCAGACGCGTGACCCGCGCATCGACCTGCGCGTGCCCAAGACGGGTGGCAAGACAGGGCGCGATTTGCTCAACGACTATCTGTCGATGGTGACGGGCGGCGAGGCGACCGATGAGCACCTGGCCGACATTTGCCCTACCACGCACGTTTCGCGCCAGATGCCCCCGACCTTTGTGTGGGGCGTTTCGGACGACAAGACGGCGCCGGTCGCGCAGGTCTACCCGTTTGCGCAGCGCATGGCCGAGGAGGGTGTTGCATGCGAGATGCACGTCTTTGACCAGGGTGGCCACGGCCTTTCGCTCGGCAACGCCAATACCGCGGTCGACAACGAGGACAAGCAGGTTTCCGTCCGTCCCTGGATCCGCCTGGCCTTCCGCTTCCTGGAACGCCATATGTAAAAGTAGACTACTTGCCCGTTTCAAAAAGTCTGCTTAGAGGAGGAGCCATGCTTGAGGGTACGTATGTGGTTTTGGCCCAGACGCCGGTGGGGAGCAAGCGCGGCGAGGTGACGTTTTCACATGGGGTGAACGGCGCGCTCAGGGCAGTACTAAACGTCAGGGGTCTCAATATCGCTCTCTCGGGTGCCCGCGCTGAGTGCGATTTCTTTGAGCTCTCGGGTACTATCTCCCACGTCTTGATGGGCAAGGCGCCCTTTACATGCACGGGGTCGGTTGAGGGTGATCGACTCACTGCTACCGCGCGGTCGGGTTCCATTTCGATCTCGCTGAGCGGTATGCGCAAAGAGCTTTCGGGGCGCACCGCATAAAGTTTGCGCAGGTAAACATCGGTATTTGACTTTATATAATAGTTCAGAGCGCTATCATTTGTCGTTACGAGTTGGTTAGCCCCGGTAAACGGTTAACCGCGTCTAACGAAAGGATGAGCGCGTGAAGCTCGATACACTCGAGATTGGAAAGGACGCCGTTGTCGCATCGGTGGCATCGGACGATCAGGCACTCCGACAGCATATTTTGGACATGGGCCTAACGCCGGGCACCGAAGTCACCATGATGAAGTACGCTCCTATGGGCGACCCGCTCGAGATTCGCCTGCGTGGCTACGAGTTGACGCTGCGCAAGGACGATGCTGCTCGCATCGAGCTCGTGGGTGTTCACGACACAGACACGGGTCCGCGCACTAACGCCGCAATCGGCATGACGGAGCACCCGGCACTTGGCGAGGGGACGTATTCGCCCCGTGCGGCAAAAACGGCCGTGCCCGAGGGCGCACCGCTGCATTTTGCCCTCGCCGGCAACCAAAACTGCGGTAAGACCACGCTGTTCAACCAGCTTACGGGCTCCAACCAGCACGTCGGTAACTTTCCCGGCGTGACGGTCGACCGCAAGGACGGCACCATCCGTAACCATCCCGAGGCAAGCGTTACCGACCTGCCCGGCATCTATTCGCTGTCTCCGTACACGGGCGAAGAGATCGTCAGTCGCCAATTTATCCTGGACGAAAACCCCGACGCCATCATCGACATCATCGACGCTACTAATATCGAACGCAACCTGTACCTGACGCTGCAGCTTATGGAGCTCGACCGCCCCATGGTCATCGCGCTCAACATGATGGACGAGGTGACGGCCAACGGCGGCGCCGTGGACGTCAACCTGCTCGAGAGCCTGTTGGGCGTGCCTGTTGTCCCCATTAGCGCTGCCCGCAACGAGGGTATCGGCGAGCTGGTGGATCATGCCTTGCACGTGGCACGGTTCCGCGAGCGCCCCGGTCGCCTGGACTTCTGTGCGCCCGATGGCTCGGACGGCGGTGCACTGCATCGCTGCATCCACGGCATTGCCAACCTGATCGAGGACCATGCCGTGACGGCGCACATTCCGGTGCGTTTTGCGGCGACCAAGCTGGTTGAAGGCGACGAGCTGGTGACCGAGGCGCTTCAATTGGATCGCAATGAGCTCGACGCTATCGAGCACATCATTACCCAGATGGAGGGCGAAGCCGGCACCGACCGCCTGTCCGCGCTGGCCGATATGCGCTTTAGCTTTATCGGCGACGTGTGCGGGCGCTGCGTCGTCAAGCCGCATGAGAGCCGCGAGCACGTGCGCTCCGTCAAGATCGACCGCATCCTGACGGGTCGCTACACGGCCATTCCGGCGTTCCTGGTGATCATGGGCCTCGTCTTTTGGCTGACGTTTGGCGTGATCGGCGCGGCGTTGCAGGGACTCATGGAGGACGGCATCGCTGCCATCATCGCCTCGGCCGATGCGGGTCTCAAGGCGTTCGGCACCAACGACGTGGTGCGCTCGCTGGCTGTCGACGGCGTGCTTACAGGCGTGGGCAGCGTGCTGACCTTCCTGCCGATTATCGTCGTGCTCTTTTTGTTCCTCTCCATTCTGGAAGACTCGGGCTACATGGCACGCGTTGCCTTTGTCATGGATAAGGTACTGCGTCGCTTTGGCCTGTCGGGCCGCAGCTTCGTCCCCATGCTCGTCGGTTTTGGCTGCACCGTGCCGGCTATCATGTCGACCCGTACGCTTCCATCCGAGCACGACCGCAAGATGACGGTCATGCTCACGCCGTTTATGAGCTGTTCGGCCAAGTTGCCGGTCTACGGTCTGCTGTGCGGAGCATTCTTCCCGCAGGCGACAGTTCCCGCCATGGTCTCGCTCTATCTGATTGGTATCGTGGTCGGCTGCATTGCCGCCCTGGTGCTCAACCGCACGGCATTTAAGGGCGACCCGGTGCCGTTTATCATGGAGCTTCCCAATTACCGCCTGCCGAGCGTCAAGACGACGGTGATGCTGGCATGGGATAAGGCCAAGGACTTTATTACCAAGGCCTTTACCATTATCTTTGCCGCTACCGTGGTCATCTGGTTCCTTCAGACGTTCGACATTCGCTTTAATGTGGTCGCCGATCAGTCGCAGAGTCTACTTGCCGGTCTGGGTAGCATTATCGCGCCGGCGCTGGCACCGCTTGGGTTTGGCGATTGGCGTGCATCCACGGCGCTCGTCACCGGACTTATCGCCAAGGAGAGCGTCATCTCGACCCTCACCGTGCTTTTGGGTGCAACGTCGCCCGCGGCACTGTCGACCATGTTTTCGCCGTTTACCGCTTACGTGTTCCTGGTCTTTACGCTGCTGTACCCGCCCTGCGTAGCGGCAATCGGCGCCGTCAAGAGTGAGCTGGGCGCGCGCTATGCCGTGGCTGTATTCGCGTTTCAGGTGACGGTCGCCTGGATCGTGGCGTTTGTCGTGCATTCGGCGGGCATATTGCTGGGGTTGGCTTAGCTATTTATTGACGGCACAACCTCTGTGTATTGAGTTGATTGCGGCCCTGCATCTGTACTGACGGATGCGGGGCCGTTGCTATATAATCGCCCACCGCCCAAGACAATCGGAGAGGTTTCCTACATGACTCAGGCAAGACAAGATGGCATCTCGCTCAAGCAGTGGCTCCCGCTTATCGGGCTCGCCTGCTGTTCGTTCGTGTTCAACACATCAGAGTTCATGCCCATTGGCCTTCTGACTGATATTGCCGCATCGTTCTCGCTCACCGAGGCCCAGGCAGGCATCATGATTTCGGTCTACGCCTGGGGTGTCATGCTGCTGTCGCTGCCACTCATGGTGTTTGCCTCGCGCTTTGAGTTCAAGCGGATGCTGCTGGGCGTTTTGGCCGTGTTTTCGCTCGGCCAGTTCTTGTCCGCCGTGGCGCCCACCTATCCTATTTTGGTTTGCGCGCGTCTGGTGGTCGCCTGCGCGCATGCCGTGTTCTGGTCGGTCGCCTCGATCATGGCTTCGCGCCTGGTCGACACCCGCCATGGGGCGCTCGCCATTAGCATAATCGCCACGGGCTCGTCCATCGCGCAGATTTTTGGCCTGCCGATCGGCCGCGCCATCGGGCTGGCCGTGGGCTGGCGCATGACATTCGCCGTGGTCGGTGCCTTCTCTGCCGCCGCGGTGGTGTACCAGGCAGCGGTGTTCCCGGTCATGCCGGCGGGCGAGCGCTTTACCGTCAAACAGCTGCCCGAGCTGCTCAAGAACCCGTTCCTCATCGCGCTCTACGCGGTCACGGTCTTTATGGCGACCGGCTACTACGCGGGTTACAGCTATATCGAGCCCTTCCTGGCGCAGGTCGCCCATGTCGACGCAAGCGCCATCACCATGACGCTGACGGCGTTTGGCTGCTCCGGTCTGCTCGGAAGCTGGCTGTTCGGCCGACTGTTCGATGGACATCGCTTTCCGTTCTTGGCTATCACACTCTCCGGCGTGCCTGTGGCTCTGCTACTCATGGGTCCGGTTGCACCGTCACTCGTCGCCGTTCTCGCTGTTTGCGCGCTATGGGGCTGCTGCTCCACGGCCTTTAACGTGGCGTTTCAGGCCGAGCTCATCAAGTACACGCCGGCGGATTCGTCGGCCGTCGCCATGTCGATCTTCTCGGGCCTGTTTAACCTCGGCATCGGCACGGGCACCGCGATCGGCGGCGCCGTGGTTTCGGGTCCCGGTATCGCTTGGATTGGCTTTGCGGGCGGGGCGATTACCGTCGTGGGCGTCATCCTCGCCATCACGGTGCTATTCCCGGCCATACGCCGCGCAAAGCCTGTCGCCTAATCACGTCTCCTCATCAGTTGCGGTGAAATACGGACTGCTGAGCCCAATAAACCCGGCAAACAGTCCGTATTTCACCGCAACTTAGAAAGGGGCTGGGGTAGCTAAAAGAGCCCCGTCCCAAAATAGCTACCCTGCTGGGCATACAATGGATGTCGTTGTGTTGAGCTTGCCGGGAGGTTGCTATGTGGGCATACGAGACGACGTTCTATCAGATCTATCCGCTGGGCTTTTGCGGAGCTCCGCGCGAAAACGCCGCGCCCGTTGCCGAGGATGAGCTCGCCCAGGCTGCCAACGCTGCGCCCAACCCCGATGCGCCCATCATGAAGATCACCCAATGGGCCGACTACCTGCAAAAACTCGGTATTGGCGCTGTGCTGATTAACCCGCCGCTCGAGTCTGATAGCCACGGCTACGATACGCGCAGCCTGCGCCATATCGACCGCCGCCTGGGCGGGGATGCCGATTTTGCCGCCGTATGCGAGACGCTGCACGCCCATGGCATCCGTGTGGTGCTCGATGCGGTCTTCAACCACGTCGGCCGCGGCTTCTGGGCCTTCCGTGATGTGCAGGAGCGTAAGTGGGACTCGCCGTACAAGGACTGGTTCCACATTAGCTTTGACGGCGACTCCTGCTATGGCGACGGCTTTTGGTACGAGGGTTGGGAAGGCCATTTTGAACTTGTGAAGCTCAACCTGCAAAATCCCGCTGTGGTCGATTACCTGCTCGAGTCCGTGCGCCGTTGGGCTGACGTGTTTGGCGTCGACGGCCTGCGCCTGGACGTTGCCTATATGCTCGACCGCGACTTCATGCGTCGTCTGCATACCTTTACCCGCGAGCTCAAGCCCGATTTTGTGCTGATCGGCGAGACGCTCCACGGCGACTACAACCAGATCGTCAACGACGAGATGCTTGACTCCTGCACCAACTACGAGTGCTACAAGGGCCTGTACTCCAGCTTTAACTCGGTCAACATGTTCGAGATTGCCCATTCGCTGCATCGCCAGTTTGGCGGCGATCCGTGGTGCATCTACCGCGGCAAACACCTGCTGTCGTTTGTCGACAACCACGACGTGCCGCGCCTGGCGAGCATCCTCACCGACAAGTCGTGCCTGCGTCCCGCCTATGGCATGCTCTTTGGCATGCCGGGCATTCCGTGTGTCTACTATGGCAGCGAGTGGGGAATTGCCGGCGAAAAGGGCGGCCCCGATGGCGACTGGGCGCTGCGACCTGCGCTCGATGAGCCTGCGCCCAACGAGCTGACGGCGTTCATCACGCAGCTCGCGCACCTGCGCTCGACAGACGGTGCGGCGGCACGCGCTCTCAACTACGGCGCGTACCGCAACGTGGTGATCCAGAACAAGCAGCTGCTGTTCGAGCGCGCCTGCGACGACGCGACGGTGCTCGTGGCGGTCAATGCCGTGAACGAGCCCTATACCTTTGGAGCCGGTGAGCTCAACGGCTCTTTTGCCGACCTACTTGCCGACGGCGCGCCTACAGTCGAGCTAGCGGGTGCCCTTGAGCTTGCACCCTACGAGGTGCGCTATCTGTTGAGGGCCTAGGCCATGGCTGCGTCCGACGTGGGCTATCAACATATTGAGCATGGGTTTGAGCCCGTGTTCGACCAGCACTCGCGCGTTTTGGTGCTCGGGTCGTTTCCCTCGGTGCTTTCGCGCGCCAATGCCTTTTATTACGGCAACCCTCAGAATCGCTTTTGGCGCGTGATGGCCGCGTGTCTCGGTGTGCCCGTGCCGCCCAACGAGGGCGACCCTTTGGCAGGCAGCGAGCCTGCGACGCTCGACGCCTCGATTGCCGCCAAGCGATCCATGCTGCTGAACGGCGGCGTGGCCCTGTGGGATGTGATCGAGAGTTGTGACATTAAGGGCTCGAGTGACGCGAGCATTCGCAACGTTGTGCCGATCGATATCGGGCGTATTACCGCCGTGGCTCCGATCGAGGCGGTCGTCTGCAACGGCGGCACCGCGGGACGTCTCTACCACCGCTACCTTGAGTCTCTGACAGGCATCAAGGCGCAGGTCATGCCCTCAACGAGTCCCGCTAACGCGGCTTGGAGCCTTGATCGCCTCATCGCCTTCTGGGCCACTGCCGTCACCTGGCGCCCCCAACCTCATCACGATATTTAACCGAAACTGGAATTTCGGTCGGCTAGAGCGGGCTGTTGCATTCTAAACGACCGAAACTCCAGTTTCGGCTAAAACGCGGGTAGGGTGGGGCAGGGAGGAAATGCCGTTCACCGGGGATTTTCTACCGTTCGCATTGGAATTGTTGCTCTGGTGGCATCGGTCGTGCAGACTGGAACACGGAATGTTACCCACTTGGGGCATGACCTGTTCTACTCACAACCGCATCTTTTTTGGAATGTTACTCTCTGAGGCACGACCAAGCGTTCGCAGGCTTTGCGCCTTGCGATTGTTTGTTAAGCTTCAGAGAGTTTTTGTTTCTAGCGATCGTATGAAGCGCGTTCTAAAAGATGCACCGGGAAAGGCTGGAAAGGGAACGGCATGAAGGCAGTCCGCCGCATCAACAACAACGTGGCCGTGTGCCGGGACAACGCCGGCAACGAGCTCCTCGCCATGGGCAAAGGCATCGGCTTTGGCCAGCTGCCGCGCGAGCTTACGCTTGCCGAGGTCGAGCGCACGTTCTACAACGTTGACGAGCGGTGCTTCAGCGCGATCAACGATCTGCCGCAGGATGTGATGGAGTTCTCCATCTCCTGCGCGGACTACGTTCGCAATGAGCTGCCCTACGAGCTGAGCGCCAATCTCGCTTTTACCCTGGCCGACCACCTCTCGTTTGCTATCGACCGCGCAAAGAAGAACATGCAGGTGCGTATGCCGCTCGCCTATGACGTGGAGCAGATGTACCCGGCGGAGTACCGCCTGGGCAAGCATATCGCCCGCCGCGTGCAGAAGCAGTTTTGCGTCGCTTTGCCCAACAGCGAGGCGACAGGCATCGCCCTCAATATTATCAATGCGCGTCTGGGTGCGGCGACCGAGGCCGAGAAGGAACGCGAGCGCCAAGACGATAACATGCTCGAGGATGTTACCGAGATCATCGAGGATGACTTCGGCATCGACATCGACCGCAGTTCGTTTGCCTTCTCGCGCTACGCCACGCACATGCGCTATCTCTTTGAGCGCCTTCACTCCGGCGAGGTTCTCGACAGCAGCTGTGTAAACGGCTTCCGCGGCATCGAGGAGCAGTATCCGCGCGAGGCTGCGTGCGTCGCAAAGATCTCCCAGCATATCGAGGGCGAATGGGATGGGGCCGTCGTGAGCAACGACGAGCGCCTGTATCTGGTGGTCCATGTGAGTAGGCTCCGCATCAAAGGTACGGGAAGGTAGCGCGTACAACGTGGCACGCTGCTGCTCCCAGCAACCGAAAAGGGTACGACAATGGCTAAAGCAGAACGCTATGCCGAGCTCGCCAGCAAGGTAGTCGAATACGTTGGCGGCAAGGACAACATCGTCTTCTTCACGCATTGCGTGACGAGGCTTCGCTTCAACGTCAAGGACAAGAGCTTGGTCAAGGGCTCGGACATCGAGAAGATCCGAGGCGTAATGGGTTGCCAGTGGGTAGGCGACCAATACCAGATCATCATCGGACAGTCCGTGTCCGACGCCTACAACCTGATCGTCAAGGAGACCGGCCTTGAGGGCAATGGGTCCGTTGACGAGGACATGGGCGACGCCCACAAGAAGAAGTTCAGCATCAACGCCGTCTTTGATGCCATCTCGGGCTCGATCACGCCGATCATCCCTGTGTTTATCGGTGCCGGCTTTATCAAGATCGCTGTGCTGCTGCTCACGCAGTTCGGCCTTCTTACCGCTGATAACACCACCATCCAGGTGTTGACGTTCGTCGGCGACGCGGGCTTCTACTTCCTGCCTGTCTTTGTGGGCGCGTTTGCGGCTAAGAAGTTCGGCGCCAACATGGCGCTCGGCATGATGATGGGCGCCATCTTTATTCACCCGTCCTTTATCTCCGCGGTAACGGACGGCACGGCGCTCAGCGTCTACGGTATCCCTGTCTATGCCACGACGTATTCGAGCTCCGTGGTGCCGGCGCTTCTCACCGTTTGGGTCATGTCCTATGTCGAGAAGTTCTTTGCCAAGCACTCGCCCGATTCGATCCGTTCTATCACCGAGCCGTTCTTTACGCTGCTCGTTATACTGCCGCTCGCTCTCTGCGTGCTCGGTCCCGTTGGCGCCTTTGTGGGTACGTACCTCTCCGAGGCTATCATGTGGCTCTACAACACTACCGGTTTCTTTGGCATCGCCGTGCTCTCTGCGATCTTCCCGTGGATTGTTATGACTGGCATGCACACCGCCCTTGCGCCCTATCTTGTTAACGCCATGGCTACCGTCGGCTACGACCCCATCATCTGCACGGCCAACGTCGTTGCCAATATCGACCAGGGTGCCGCGTGCGCTGCCGTAGCCTTCAAGACCAAGCACGACGAGAATCTGCGTTCCGTCGCCTCCGCTTGCGCCGTCACGGCTATCGTGGGCGGTGTGACCGAGCCCGGTATGTTCGGCGTCAACCTTAAGCTCAAGACGCCTATGTACGGCGCTATGATCGGCTCCTTCTTTGGTGCCCTCGTTGCCGGCTTTGGCCATGCCTACCTCTACTCCATGATTGGTTCCGGAGGTCTCTTTGCCCTTCCCGCATACCTGGGTGGCGACAACCCGTTTGCCAGCATGGCCTGGATGGCTGCCGGTCTTGTTGTTGGTGCCATCGTGACCTTTATCGCCACCTACATCCTCTACAAGCCCGAGGATGCCGAGGCGTAATCGTCGATTGTTCCAATCAGTTGTCCAATTTTTAGATAGGAGATAAGCATGTCTTTCCCTGAGAACTTCCTGTGGGGTGGCGCTACCGCTGCTAACCAGTGCGAGGGTGCCTACCTCACCGACGGCAAGGGCCTCAGTACCGCCGACGTTATGACCGCGGGCGACAAGGATACGCCGCGCCGCATCACCGACGGCTGCCTGCCTGGCGAGAACTACCCGAGCCATGTGGCCATCGACCACTATGGTCACTTCAAGGAGGATATAGCCCTCTTTGGCGAGATGGGCTTCAAGACCTATCGCATGTCCATCAATTGGGCGCGCATCTTCCCCAACGGCGACGATGATGAGCCTAACGAGGCCGGTCTTGCCCACTATGACGCTGTCTTTGACGAGTGCCATAAGTACGGTATCGAGCCCTTGGTGACGCTCTCCCACTACGAGACGCCGCTCGGCCTGCAGAAGTACGGCTCGTGGGAGAACCGCAAGGTCATCAATTTCTACCTCAACTACGTCAAGACCGTCTTTACGCGCTACAGGGGCAAGGTTAAGTACTGGCTCACCTTCAACGAGATTAACTGCATGTCGATGAGCCCGTGGATGGCCGGCGGCATTGCCCCCGATGCGAGCGAGCAGGTCCGCATGACGGCCGCCTACCACCAGTTTCTGGCGAGCGCCCAGGCGGTGCAGCTGGCGCACGAGATTGACCCGGAGAACAAGGTTGGCATGATGTACGGTGGCATGTTCAGCTATCCCAATAGCTGTGATCCGGCCGACGTCAAGGCCAACGAGGAGTTCATGCGCACCAACCTGTTCTACCCGGACGTGATGTGTCGTGGCTACTATCCCGCCTACAAACTCAAGGAGTTCGAGCGCCGCGGGATCGTCCTGCCCGAGGAGCTGGGCGACAAGGAAATCCTGCGCGCCGGCACGGTAGACTTCCTCTCGTACAGCTATTACTTCACCATGGTGTGCGGTAAGAAGACCAACGCCATGGCGCTCGACTGCGGCAGCGTCGTGACGGGCTATACCAACCCCTATGTTGAGCAGACCCCCTGGGGCTGGAGCATCGACCCGTACGGTCTGCGCTACTCGCTCAACCTCTTCTACGACCGCTATCAGATTCCGCTGATGATCGTGGAGAACGGTCTGGGCACGTATGACAAGGTCGAAGAGGACGGCTCGATTCACGACCCGTATCGCATCGACTACCTGCGTGCCCATATCAAGGCCATGAAGGAGGCTGTCGAGATCGACGGCGTCGACCTGATGGGCTACACGCCGTGGGGCTGCATCGATATCGTCTCGGCCGGTACCGGCGAGATGAAGAAGCGTTACGGTTTCATCTACGTGGACGCCGACGACGAGTGCAAGGGCTCGCTCGCACGTAGCCGCAAGGATAGCTTCTTCTGGTACAAAAAGGTTATTGCCAGCAACGGCGAGGACCTGGACTAGCTTTCGGACGGGGTCGCAATCCTGCGGCCCCGTTTTGCCCCATTAAAGGCCTTAGCCTGTGCGCCGTGCGCAGCGCGGCCCGAAACCCGTGAGGGCCGGCGCCTCTAAACGCATAACGGAAATCCAAGGGCTATACCCTAAGAGCAAACCACCCCTTTTAGGGGTGGTTTTGATGCGCGGCCACTAGGTGCCAGAGCGGGGCGGGGGGCGCAGGCTTGGCCATGACGGCGCCGTCGCTGTCAAAGGCGCTCACGTCGGCGCC
>CAJMOP010000025.1 GCA_905215115.1 uncultured bacterium
CAGGGCGATAGCCGCTGCCAGGTCGTGAACGAACACGCACGGCTGCGTGTTCTCGGTCTGCGAGAGCTCCTCCCTGGAGGCGCTCCGGCACTGCTCGCTGGTCCCCGGGCGCACCTCGTCGGCAATGGCGAACACCTCGGCGGCCGCCGGCGATGCCTCGATTAGGTCGACGCCCATCGCGGGGTGTTGGGCACCCTGGCCGGCAAACAGAAACGCTACGCTACCCATGCGGACGCACCCTTCAGGACGCGCACGGCGCCATCGACCAGATCGTCAACGATTTCACGCGCGCTCTGGCGTTCGTTGACCATTCCGGCAATCTGTCCGCACAAATACGAACCCTCTTCGTAATTACCGTCCTTTGCGGCTTTACGAAGCGCGCCCGTGCCCATGGCCCCGAGCTCCTCGGGGCTTGCGCCAGCCGCCTCGTTCTTGGCATACGCGTTGGTGAAGGGACTCTTGAGGGCGCGAACCGGATGTCCCGTCGAGCGACCGGTCGCACGCGTCGACGTGTCGCCTGCCTTGAGCACCAACTCTTTGTACTGTTCGGATACGGTGCACTCGTTTGCGACCAGAAAGCGTGTTCCCACCTGGACTCCGGCAGCGCCGAGCATAAAGGCGGCCGCTACACCGCGGCCATCGGCGATGCCGCCAGCCGCAACCACGGGAATATCGACCGCATCGACAACCTGCGGCACCAGTGCCATCGTCGAGGTCTCGCCAATATGGCCGCCTGATTCGGTACCCTCGGCAACCACGGCAGTGGCTCCGCGACGCGCCACGAGACGCGCCAGCGCCACCGAAGCCACGACGGGAATAACCTTGATGCCCGCATCGCCCCAGGCCTTCATGTACTTGGTGGGATTGCCGGCGCCGGTCACCACAACGGGCACCTGCTCATCAATCACCACTTGTGCGACCTCGTCGACAAACGGGCTCATGAGCATAACGTTGACGCCAAAGGGCTTATCCGTCTTGGCGCGCAGCTCGTGAATCTGATCGCGCAGCCAGTTTGCGTCGGCATTCATGGCCGCGATAATCCCTAAGCCGCCTGCCTCGGACACGGCAGATGCCAGCGAGGCGTCGGCAATCCAGGCCATGCCACCCTGGAACACGGGTTTTTCGATGCCGAGCAGATCGCAGAGAGGAGACTTGAGCATCACTACTTCTCCAATGCCGCCTCGACCGTATCGACGAACTCGCCGACCGTCTTGGGATTCTCCTCGGTATCGAGCTCAATGCCAAACTCGTCCTCGACGGCGACGAGGATTTCGACAGTGCCAAGGCTGTCGAGACCAATCTCCTCGAGCGTTGACTCGGGCCTCATCTCGACGTCGTCAAGGCCAGCCGTCTCGCGGATAACGTCGCAAACGCGCTCGAAGGTCTTCTGATCTGCCATGGTAGTTCTCCTTTGTTTGTGCCCTAGGGGCGGTTTTATTTCCTATGTGCGACTACTTCCAACGAAGCAGATAGCCACCTATATCCAGGCCGGCGCCAAATCCAACGAGGGCGATGGTGTCGCCCACATTCAGTGCGTCGGTGCGTGCCAGTCGGTCAAGCGCAAAGGGAATGCAGGCGCTCGAAATGTTGCCGGTCTCCCGCAGCGTTCGAACCATGAGCTCGTCTGGCACGCCGAGGCGCTTGACCGCCTGACTCAGGATTCGTTCGTTAGCCTGATGGAATACAAAATGATCGATGTCTTCGACCGAAATGCCCGCATCGCTCGCAAGCTTATGGACCGTGTCGCAGATGGCGTTGACGCCGAACTTGAACACGCGGCGGCCATTCATGGACAGCACGCTCTCGCTATCTGCGGAGGCCTTAAACGGCGAGGTACCGACCAGACCGGGAACGCGCAACGTCTCGACGTCGGGCGCCGTCGAAAGCTCAACGGCAAGGGGGTTGTCTCCCCCAGCCCCAATCACTGCGGCGCCTGCCCCATCGCCAAAGAGCACGCACGTGGCACGGTCGGTCCAATCGAGCGCGCGCGTCATCTGCTCGGCGGCAACGACCAGCACGTGCTCGGCGCGACCGCGGGCGATATAGCCCTCGGCGACATCGAGCGCAAATACGAAGCCGGCACAAGCCGCCGAGACATCGAAGGCAGGGCACGTCGCGCCTAGTCGCTCAGCAACGGCACACGCCTCAGCGGGAACAAGGTGATCACCTGTCGTCGTCGAGCAGACGATCAGATCCAGCTGGCTCGCGTCGATTCCGGACACCCGGAGCGCCCGCTCGCTCGCCGCTACGGCAAGGTCGTCAAGTGACTCGGTGGTGCAGACGTGGCGGCTCTTGATACCTGTGCGGGTAAAAATCCACTCATCCGAGGTATCGAGGAACTCGGACAGCTCGTCATTGGAAACACTGCGCTTGGGAAGCGCCGAGCCTGTTCCAAGAATCGTGAAACCCATCACTAACCTCCTTTGAGTTGTTGACGTGTTTACATCGACCAAGAGAGGATAGCGCAATTTTGTCGTTGTTGACGTGTTAACATTAAATTGTCCAAATGCGACAAAGGCTTCACATTGTGTCTATCTCTCGAGACCATTGCGTTATTCACTTATTCATTAAGGAGGTGGCAGCCATAATGGATGCCAAATTAACGATAGTCGACGTAACCGGATCGACCAACGATGACCTGCTCGAAGCAGGAAAACAGGGAGCGCCGCACGGCACGGGACTTGCCGCCCAGGCTCAGACGGCAGGACGCGGCCGGCGCGGCCACAAGTGGGATTCAACCGCCGGCAACCTATTGCTTTCGATTGTCCTGCGTCCATGCGTTAATCCTGCGAAGTACTCTGGTCTTGCCGCCGTCAGCGGCCTAGCGGTGCTCGAGGCGCTCGAAAAACAGGGTCTTGCAAACGAAATTGGCCTCAAATGGCCCAACGACCTCGTCGCGCGAGGGCGCAAACTCGGCGGCATCTTGGTCGAGGCGGCTCGTGACAACATGGGCATGCCCTTTGCCGTCTGCGGCATTGGCGTCAACGTAAACTACACGCCCCAAGAGGTTCCCGATGGCGGCCTGCCGGCAATCGGCCTCTCAGACCTCAACGAGAATGTTCCCACCGTCGATGTGCTACTCAAGGAGGTCCATCACGCGGTCGTGCACGCCGTAGGCACATGGGCAGATCTGCTCAACGCCATGGAAGAAGACGCCGGACCGATCGCGCCCGTCCACGATGATTATGTCGCTCATCTCAATTGGATTGGGGAGCACGTTATCGCCCGTTCCCCTGCCGGTGACGAGCTGGCGCGTGGCATCTTTCAAACGGTCGATGCCTTTGGTCGCGCGTGTATCGAAACGGAAGACGGCCTGCGATCCTTCCATTTTGAGGAGGCGTCATTGCGCCCATTGAGCGAATAGAGCGCCGCAGCCACCTACTCGGCAGCATTACCCGGCAGTCCAAACCATCATTCAAAACAAAAGAGCCCCGCTACCGTAATGGCAGCGGGGCTCTGTAAGCTATGAGCGATATCGCTTAGAGCTTGATGTCGATGTCGACGCCAGCGGGGAGGTCGAGACGCATAAGCGAATCAACGGTGCCCGAGGTGGGGTCGAGGATGTCGATGAGGCGCTTGTGGGTGCGCATCTCGAACTGCTCACGGGAGTCCTTGTTCACGTGCGGCGAGCGGATAACCGTGTACAGGTTGCGCTCGGTGGGCAGGGGGACAGGACCGGAAACGCGAGCGCCGGTCTTCTGAGCGGTCTCGACGATGAGCTTCGCGGACTGATCGACGACCTCGTGATCATAGCCCTTGAGGCGAATGCGGATCTTCTGGGTAGCCAACTTAAACCTCCAAAGAGTGCGAGAGATGATCTCGCGGATTACGTAACAGGGAGCTCGAACTTAGGCGTTCTTGCTCATGACCTCGTCCACGATGGACTTGGGCGCGGGCTCATAAGAGTCGAACTGCATCGTGTAGGATGCACGGCCCTGGGTCTGGGAGCGAAGGTCGGTAGCGTAACCGAACATCTCGCCCAGCGGCACCTTGGCACGGATGAGCTTGCTGTTCTTGCGATCCTCCATGCCCTCGATCTTGCCGCGGCGACCGGAGAGGTTGCCCATAACGTCGCCCATGTACTGCTCGGGGGTCTCGACCTCGACAGCCATGATCGGCTCGAGCAGCTGCGGATCGGACTTCTTGAGGGCGTCCTTGATAGCCATGGAACCGGCGATCTTGAAGGCGGCCTCGGAGGAGTCGACCTCGTGGTAAGAACCGTCGAACAGGGTGACCTTGACGTCGAGGACCGGGAAGCCGGCGATAACACCGGTGTTCAGGGCCTCCTGGATGCCCTTGTCGATGGACGGGATGTACTCCTTGGGCACGACGCCGCCGACGATAGCGTTGACGAACTCGTAGCCGAAGCCCTCCTCCATCTTCTCGAGCTTGATGACGGCGTGGCCGTACTGACCGCGACCACCGGACTGACGGACGAACTTGCCCTCAGCCTTCTCGACGTCGTGACCAGCGGTCTCGCGGTAGGCAACCTGGGGCTTACCAACGTTAGCGTCAACCTTGAACTCACGGAGCAGACGGTCGACGATGATCTCGAGGTGCAGCTCGCCCATGCCGGCGATGATGGTCTGGCCGGTCTCGTGGTTGGTGGACACCTGGAAGGTCGGGTCCTCCTCGGCGAGCTTGGTCAGAGCCAGGGACATCTTGTCCTGCTCGGCCTTGGTCTTGGGCTCAATGGCAACGTCGATAACGGGCTTAGCGAACTCGATCTTCTCGAGGACGATCTCCTTGCCCTCGGCGCACAGGGTGTCACCGGTGGTGGAGTTCTTGAAGCCGACGCAAGCGACGATGTCGCCGGCGGCAGCGTCGTCACGGTCGATACGCTCGGCGGCGTTCATCTCGAGAATGCGGCCGAGGCGCTCGCGCTGACCGTTGGAAGCGTTGACCACGTAGGAGCCGGACTCAGCGCGGCCGGAGTAAACGCGGACGTAGGTGAGCTTACCGACAAACGGGTCGGTCATGATCTTGAAGACCAGGCCGGAGAAGGGCTCGTCGAAGGAAGGATGACGCTGGATCTCCTCGCCGGTGTCCGGATCGGTACCGGTGACGGCCTCAACGTCGAGCGGGCTGGGCAGGTAGTCGACGACAGCGTCGAGCAGCTCCTGGACGCCCTTGTTCTTGTAGGCGGAGCCCACGAAGACGAGGTTAAGCTCGTTGGCCAGAACACCCTTGCGCAGAGCAGCCTTGAGCTCCTCGACGGTGAAGTCCTCCTCCATGAGGATCTTCTCCATGAGCTCGTCGTCAAAGCTGGCAGCAGCGTCGAGGAGCTCCTCGCGCTTGGTGGCAGCGATGTCGGCAAACTCAGCCGGGATCTCGTCCATCGGCTCGGGGTAGGTCATGCCCTTCTCGTCGGCCTTGAAGTCCCATGCAGTCATGGTGACCAGGTCGATGACGCCCCAGAAGTTGTCCTCGGCGCCCATCGGGACCTGAGCGGCCACGGCGTTAGCGTCGAGACGATCCTTCATGGTCTCGATAGCGTTGAAGAAGTCAGCGCCCACGCGGTCATACTTGTTGATGAAGGCGATGCGGGGGACGTTGAAGGTAGAAGCCTGACGCCAAACGGTCTCAGACTGGGGCTGAACGCCGGCAACGGCGTCGAAGACGGCGACAGCGCCATCGAGGACGCGCAGGCAGCGCTCGACCTCGGCGGTGAAGTCAACGTGGCCCGGGGTGTCGATGATCTGGATGCGGTAGTCCTTACCGTCCTTGTTCCAGAAGCACGTGGTAGCAGCGGAGGTAATGGTTACGCCGCGCTCCTGCTCCTGAACCATCCAGTCCATGGTGGCAGCGCCCTCATGGACCTCACCGATTTTGTGGGTCTTACCGGTGTAGTAAAGAATACGCTCGGTCGTGGTGGTCTTACCGGCATCGATGTGAGCCATGATGCCGATGTTACGGGTATCGGAAAGCTTGTACTTAGGCTTAGCCATGTTAGTTCCTTACCTTAACTTACCAACGATAGTGAGAGAACGCGCGGTTGGCCTCGGCCATCTTGAAGACGTCCTCACGCTTCTTGACGGAAGCGCCCAGGCCGTTGGAAGCGTCGAGGATCTCGTTGGCGAGACGCTCGGCCATGGTCTTCTCCTTGCGAGCGCGGGAGAAGTTGACGATCCAGCGGATACCCAGAGCGGTGGAACGACGGGAGTTGACCTCCATCGGGACCTGATAGGTAGCGCCACCGACACGCTTGGGCTTAACCTCGAGCGTGGGCTTGACGTTGTCCATAGCCTTCTTGAAGGTAGCGAGAGCGTCGCCGCCCTCGGACTTCTCGGCAACAATCTCGAAAGCGGTGTAAACGATGCGCTCAGCGGTGGCCTTCTTGCCGTCAAGAAGGACCTTGTTGATGAGCTGAGTCACCAGGCGGTTGTTGTAAACGGCGTCAGGCTGAACCTCACGACGATTAGCTGCTGCACGACGCGGCATGTGAAATCTCCTTAAGTGTCTACCGTGCGGCGCTTAGGCGGCACACGGCGAAAGTATCAAAACGTTATCTGGCTTATTTAGCCTTGGGGCGCTTAGCACCGTACTTGGAACGGGCCTGCATACGGTTCTGGACCGGAGCAGCGTCGTAGGCGCCACGGATGACGTGATAACGGACACCAGGGAGGTCACGGACACGACCGCCGCGGACGAGCACGATGGAGTGCTCCTGCAGGTTGTGGCCCTCACCCGGGATGTAAGCAGTAACTTCGATGCCGTTGACAAGGCGAACACGGGCAACCTTACGAAGAGCCGAGTTCGGCTTCTTGGGGCTCGTGGTGAAGACGCGGGTGCACACGCCGCGCTTCTGGGAGTTGTGCTGCAGAGCAGCGTTCTTGGACTTCTTGGGCACGGAACGACGGCCCTGGCGAACCAGCTGGTTAATAGTAGGCAAAGCGTACTCCTTCTCGAATGATTCCAGCTTTCTGTAAAGTGCAACGGCTTGAATCGAGGGGTCAGCATCCCCCTACGAAACACGCAGTTCGATAGGATACGTGGCGTTAGCTGTGCCGTCAACAGACCACGCCGCCGGGCGTATCCCAAAATGAGCACATTTCCGCAAAGCCTACACAAAAGGAATCTCCTTCTGTGCGCGGGGGCGGATTCCCGGTCCGGGCGGCCCGCCGTTTAAGTTTGCCGCTCTACAGTCCTGCGCAAGACGGAAAGCACATTAAGTGCTTTCCTTTGCGTGCGGAACTCGCGACAAACTTAAACGGCGGGCCGCCCGGGCCGGAAATCCGACGTGCTCGTCGGGGCAACGTTACCCGCCAAAAAGGGACAGGTTTATTTTGGTCGGTTTTATCTGGGGAAACGTCGCGCTCCAACGGTGATCTGCTCTCACCTGTCGCATGGAAATCGGCGGCGCTTTCGGAAGTATGCGGCAAATTCTGGACCCGCCGAGCGCACCGGGGTTTTGCGATAATAAACCCGCAGGTAGAGCGCTTGAGCATATACGGTGTGGTCGACCCATCAAGATTTTGCCGCATACTTCAGGAATGCAGGCGAATATCGTGCGGTCTAACCGCCCATTTACCGCAAAGAAGGCCGCTTCCCCTAGTAGAAAGCGGCCCCAAATCTTACGAATAGACGATGGTAAAGGGTTCCGACGTTTCGGCGCCCCCTGTTGAAGTGCAGCGTGTGCCTTCGAGCGTTACTGAAACCACTTGGTCGACATCAATCAACTTCGTTGGCACCCAAATGTTCTCTCCGCTATTGCGTGCCATCGAAACATAGAAATTGTACGCCCCTGCGTCGTCATCTTCGATAATCTGCTCCGATCCATCCTTGTAGCTGACGGTCAGTTTATGATCAACTGCTTCATAGCCCAGATCATCGATGTGCGTCTGGATGGAAAACGGGCTGATCTCGAGAGGCGAGTCGTCGGAGCGGAGCTCCTTTGTATCGACGTGCGCTCCGACGTTAAACTCTGGCGTCGATACCTCGATCACCTTCGCATCCTCACCTTTGCCCTCCGTCCAACTGATATTCCAGGTGACCGCATGTCGTAAATCTCGATCGCGATTCCAAGATGCAAAGTACATCGTGCCGTTAATGACCGTGTCGCTTGATGTGTCTTTATCAATGGTGCAGCGTGTATCAGCCCATTCCTCGCCGAAGTTCATGCTGGGTGTACTGACGCCCCCTTCTTCTTCACCATAGAGAACAAGTTCGCCAAGCTCTGCCGCCGGCTTGTAGTAGTTAACGCCATTCGGATTGGACAATGAAAACGTCACAGCACCGCAACCGTTCTCGTCGATTGCCATCTCATGAATGTCGAGCGTATAGCCGTTGCCCTCGACGGACAGATTGACCTTCTGGACTGCACCCTCCAGGCTTTGGGGCGCGATACCATCACCAAACTCTCTGGTGTAGGTATATTTCGTCCCCGACGAGCCGCCATTTGTCCAGGTAACGGACTCTCCGTTGCCATGGTTTCCCCAGGCAGAGGCAAAATAACTGGAATTGACAACAGCGTAGGCGACCCCTCCGGTCGCCAGCACTCCGGCAAGACATCCGATTACGGCAACATACAGAGGCTTCGCGTGACCCTTTCGGCGAAGCGGCTCGCCAGCAGCGGCATAAAGAACACGGTCAGCAAGATCGCTATCGGCTTGGACGGACTCGAAGGCCTGCTTGATCTGGTTGGATTTCACGGTCGCCCTCCTCTAGGATGAACTTGAGCTTCGATCTGCCGCGAGCTAAACGCGTTCGAACGGTCGCGGCTGGCACATGCAGTAACTCGGCAATTTCTGAAGTCGAGAAGCCCAGATAGTAATAGAGCACGATGGAGATACGGAATCGTTCCGGAAGCCGCATGACGTCTAATAGGACGGCCTTGGTCTCGTCCTGCGCCGTCAAAAGCGAATCGGTCAGACTTTCAATATCCTCCACGCGCCTCCACGGCTTTCGAAAGAGAGATTTGCATTCATTGATCGTGACCCGGATGAGCCATCGACGAAGATGCTCCCAGCTTTCAAAATGCGTATCGCTTTTGAGTAACTTTAGAAAGACGTCTTGAGCGACATCGTCGGCGTCAGCGCGATCACGCAGATACGTCAAGGCGATTCGGAACACGACATCTCGGTGATCCTCGACCGCCTGTCTAAAAGCTTGTTCTTCCATAATCACCTCCCGGTGACACTGATGGTTCTTGATGGGGCCCTCACCATAGATACGCTTTGACCAAACGGAATGTTTCAAATTCAAGCAGGAAAAACTACCAAAATAAACCTGTCCTTTTTTGCAAGTGATCAACGGAACGCAACAAGTTGAGCATACGCAAGCGAGCGGCCCCCAGAGCGTACAAGGTGGCATGAAAAAGGCAGGGCATTGACCTTTTGGTCATGCCCTGCCTTTTGAATGACAGATTGTAGCTCTGGGGGCCGCGCAGCGACGGAGGTCGCCGCCGTTCGTTAGAACGGCGGAACTAATTACTCCTCGTCGTTGTCCTTGGCCTCTTCGGCGTCGTCGGTGTCCACGAGCTGGTTGAGCAGCTCGTCGAGGGAAGCCATGTCCTCGTTGATCGCGCCGTTGGCGGGAGCCTTCTTGTCGTCGATCGGGGCGCCCAGGAGCTCCTCGTCGGCGTCGGCGTGATGCGTCGGAGCGGAGGTACCCAGCAGGATATCGTCCGGACCGTCGGGGCTAAAGACCATCTGCAGCAGCTGCGAGAGGTCTTCCTCGTCGGCAACGTCGTCGTTGTTCTCGAGGATGTAGAGCAGATCGTGGGCCTCCAGGCCGTCACGGAGCTCCTCGATCGCCTTGGCGCCGATGCCATCGATGCGCAGCAGATCCTCCTCGGACTTGCCAACCAGGTCGCCGACCGTCTCGATGCCAACCTCGCTGAACTTGTTGGTCCAGCGCTGCGACACGCCCAGATCGTCGAACAGGTACAGACGAGCCTTCTCGGCGGAGATGGTGTGGCCGTTGCGGGTGAACGAACCGTCAGCACCACCGAACTCGTCGTAGCCGGCCCAGTCGAGCTGCTGCGGGAGCTGCTCGTCCAGGTCCTTGAGCTCCACAGGAGCCCACTCGGGCAGCGACTTGGCGTTGGGCGAAGCCGGGCCGTCGATGTCCACGTAGCCGTCGGCCGTGCGATACGTCAGCTTGGCGTTGGCGTACGGCTTGAGGCCGGTACCAGCCGGGATCTTCTTACCGACGATGACGTTGGACTTAAGGTCGAGCAGGTGGTCGACCTTGCCCTCGATGGCAGCCTCGGTAAGGACGCCAGCGGTACGGATGAACGAAGCGCTCGACAGCCAGGAGTCGATGTTGGACGCGACCTTGAGCGTACCCAGGATGACGGGCTCGGCCACGGGAGCCTGACCGCCCAGACGGGCAACGCGCTCGACCTCGTCGGCAAACTCGTAGCGGTCGACGTACTGACCAAGTAGGTACTTGGAGTCGCCGGGGTTGGTGATCTGAACGCGACGCAGCATCTGACGTGCGAGCACCTCGATGTGCTTGTCGTTCAGGTCGACGCCTTGGCTGGTGTAGACGTCCTTGACGCTCTCGACGAAGGTGTGCATCGTCGACTCGATGTCGGTCAGCTTGCGCAGGTTGCGGAAGTTAACGAAGCCCTTGGTGATCTGGTCGCCGGCGCGAACCTCGCAGCCGTCCTCGATCTCGGGCATGAAGCGCACCGAAGCGGGGACGCGACGCTCGTCGAGGACACGGGTGTGATCCTCGGAGTCGGTGAGCGTCAGCACGTACTCGGACTTCTCGGGCTTAATCGAGAGGTGGCCGGAGTACGGAGCCAGCTCGGCCTCGCGACCCAGGATCTTCTCGTTGACGTTGCCGACGATATCGAACATACGGCTGACCGTAGGCAGACCCTGCGTAATATCGTCGACGCCAGCGACGCCGCCGGAGTGAATGGTACGCATCGTAAGCTGCGTACCGGGCTCGCCGATGGACTGGGCGGCAATAATGCCGACCGCGGTACCGATGGCGACCGGACGACGGGTGGAAAGATCCCAGCCGTAGCACTTCTGGCACACGCCGTACTTGGAGCGGCAGGTGAGCAGTGCGCGAAGCTTGACCTTCTTAAGGCCCGCATCGACCATCTTCTGGATGTCGGCGACCTTCTCGATGTAGCCGTCCTGCTCAAAGAGCACGGTGCCGTCGGGGGCCACGACGTCCTCAATGAAGCAACGGCCGACGAGGTCGGTGTTGAGGTCGGTGGTGCCGGGGATGATGAGGTTGTAGGTGACGCCCTCGTGCGTACCGCAGTCCTCCTCACGGACGATGACGTCTTGGGCCACGTCGACCAGACGACGGGTCAGGTAACCAGAGTCCGAGGTGTGGGATGCGGTATCGACCAGGCCCTTACGGGCGCCGTAGGTCGAAATGAAGTACTCGAGCGGCAGCAGGCCCTCGCGGAAGTTCGCCTTAATGGGAAGGTCGATCGTCTCGCCGGACATGTCTGCCATCAGGCCACGCATGCCGCCGAGCTGACGCAGCTGGGTCTTAGAACCACGGGCGCCGGAGTCGGCCATCATGTAGAGCGGGTTCTCCTCGTCGAACAAGTCGAGCATGAGCGCTGCGACCTTGTCGGTACAAGCGGTCCACTCGTTAACGACTTCGATGTGGCGCTCCGTCTCGTTGATGAAGCCCTCCTCGAAGTACTCGTTGATCTGGTCGACGTTGGCCTGAGCGCGGTCGAGCAGCTCCTGCTTCTCGGCAGGGATGAGAGCGTCCCACACCGAGATGGTGAGGCCGGCGCGGGTAGCGTAGTGGAAGCCGGAGTACTTGATGGCGTCGAGGATCGGGCCGACCTTGGCCTCGGGGTAACGATCGCAGCAGTCCGCAACCAGCTTGGCCACGTCGCCCTTGACCATCTTGTAGTTCATGAACTCGTAGTCTTCGGGCAGGCACTGGCGGTTGAAGATGATGCGGCCGATAGAGGTCTCGAAGCGCGCGGTCTTGTTGCCGGTGACGTCGTAGTCGACAAACTCGTTCTTGCCGTTCTTGACGCGGAAGATACGGGTGCCGTCCTCGTTGATGACATTGGCGTTCTCGGCGGACACGCGGACCTGGATCTTGGCCTGCATGTCGACCTCGGAGCGGCAGTCATAGGCGTGCAGCGCGTCGTCGAAGCTCGAGAACACGTGGTTCTCGCCCGGCAGACCGTCGCGGACCTGGGTCAGGTAGTACACACCGATGATCATGTCCTGCGAGGGGATGTTGACCGGCTTGCCGGATGCCGGCGAGCGCAGGTTGTTCGCAGAGAGCATGAGCACGCGAGCCTCGGCCTGAGCCTGGCTGGACAGCGGCACGTGGACAGACATCTGGTCGCCGTCGAAGTCGGCGTTGAAGGGCGAGCAGACCAGCGGGTGCAGGTGGATAGCCTTGCCCTCGACCAGAACCGGCTCAAAGGCCTGGATGGACAGACGGTGCAGGGTCGGTGCACGGTTGAGCAGCACGACGCGGCCGTCGATGACCTCTTCGAGGATGTCCCACACAAAGGTGGCACCACGGTCGATAGCGCGCTTGGCGCCCTTGATGTTCTCGACCTTGCCGAGCTCGACCAGGCGCTTCATGACGAAGGGCTTGAAGAGCTCCAGCGCCATGGTCTTGGGCAGACCGCACTGGTGCAGCAGCAGCTTGGGGTCGGTAACGATTACCGAACGGCCGGAGTAGTCGACACGCTTACCCAGCAGGTTCTGACGGAAACGACCCTGCTTGCCCTTGAGGGCCTCGGCGAGCGACTTGAGCGGGCGACCGCCACGGCCAGAGACCGGGCGACCACGACGGCCGTTGTCGAACAGGGCGTCCACGGACTCCTGGAGCATGCGCTTCTCGTTGTTCACGATGATCGCAGGGGCGTCCAGGTCGAGCAGGCGCTTGAGTCGGTTGTTACGGTTGATCACGCGACGGTACAGGTCGTTGAGGTCGGACGCGGCGAAGCGGCCGCCGTCGAGCTGGACCATCGGGCGCAGATCGGGCGGAATGACCGGGATGACGTCCAGGATCATGTTCGCGGGGCTGTTGCCACCCTTCAGGAAGGCGTCAACGACCTCGAGGCGCTTGACGGCCTTCTCGCGCTTCTGCTTCTGGGAGTCCTCGTCGGCGATGATGGCCTTGAGCTTCTCGGCCTCGGAGGGGAGGTCGATGGCAGCGAGCAGGTCGCGGACGGCCTCGGCACCCATGCCACCCTTGAAGTACATGGAGTAGTAGCGGGTCATCTCGCGGAACAGCGGCTCATCGGAGATGAGGTCGCGCTCGGTGAGCTTCATGAAGGCGTTGAAGGCGTCCGTGCGGAGCTGCTTCTCGTCCTTGCACTCTTCCTCGATGTCGACGATGCCAGAGGCGATCTCCTCGGGGGTCAGCGGCTCCTCGTCGGAGAACTCGTCAAAGTTCTCGGGGTCGCCCTGCTCCTTGAGGGACTCGATCTGGCGGGCGCACTCGGCATCGATCTCTTCCAGATCGGCGGCGAGCTCCTCGCGCAGGTCGTCGGCGTCGGCCTCGCGAGCCTCGTAGTCAACCTCGGTGATGATGTAGCTGGCAAAGTACAGAACCTTCTCGAGGTCCTTGGACTTGATGTCGAGCATACGGCTCATCGGGAAGCTCGTGGGGCTCTTGAAGTACCAGATGTGGGACACGGGAGCGGCGAGCTCGATGTGGCCCATGCGGTCGCGACGCACCTTGGCCGAGGTGACCTCGACGCCGCAGCGCTCGCAGACGATGCCCTTAAAGCGGATGCCCTTGTACTTGCCGCAGGAGCACTCCCAGTCCTTGGCGGGACCGAAGATCTTCTCGCAGAACAGGCCGTCCTTCTCGGGCTTGAGGGTACGGTAATTGATGGTCTCCGGCTTCTTGACCTCACCGTGCGACCAGGAACGGATCTGGTCGGCGGAGGCAAGGGAGATCTTTACCGAGTCAAAATCAGTAGCTTCGAAATCTGCCACAGTCAACTACTCCTTATCAGTGGTCGTGGCGGCGACAGCCTCGGGCGCCTCGGCGGTCTCGGCATCCTCAGCCTCGACGTCGGCGTCAACGCCGGCGAGCGCAGCCAGGTCATCGAGAGCGGAGGTCTCCTCGGCGGTCACGGGGGCGGAGGCGTCCTCGTCGGCATCGTGCATGGGCTCGATGTCCAGTGCGAGGGAGCGAATCTCCTTGACGAGAACCTTGAAGGACTCGGGGATACCCGGGACCGGGACGTTCTCGCCCTTGACGATGGACTCGTAGGTCTTGACGCGGCCCACGGTATCGTCGGACTTGACGGTCAGGATCTCCTGCAGGACGTTGGAAGCACCGTATGCGTACAGTGCCCAAACTTCCATCTCGCCGAAGCGCTGGCCGCCGAACTGGGCCTTGCCGCCCAGAGGCTGCTGGGTAACCAAGCTGTAAGGGCCAGTCGAACGAGCGTGGATCTTGTCATCGACCATGTGGCCGAGCTTGAGGATGTAGGACGTACCCACGGTAATGGGCTCGCGGAACTCCTCGCCGGTGCGGCCGTCGAACAGGCGGGTCTTGCCGCGCTCGTCAAGCTGGGTGACAAACTCGGGACGCATGTGATCGCCAAAAGCAGCGGTGGCCTTGTTGAGCATGTTCTTGTTGGCACGACGGATGACCTCGGCGATCTCGTCCTCCTTGGCGCCGTCGAAGACGGGCGTGGCGGTAAAGAACGGACCGGGGACGTACTTGTCGGAGTCGGCCTGCTCGGTATCCCAACCACACGCAGCAGCCCAGCCAAGGTGGCACTCGAGCAGCTGGCCGACGTTCATACGCGAAGGAACGCCCAGCGGGTTGAGGATAACGTCGATCGGGGTACCGTCAGCCATGTAGGGCATGTCCTCGACCGGCAGAACGTTACAAATAACACCCTTGTTGCCGTGGCGGCCGGCGATCTTATCGCCCTGCTGGATCTTACGACGCTGGGCGACGTAGACGCGCACCTGCTCGTTGACGCCGGGGGCCAGGTCGTCGCCGTTCTCGCGGCTAAAGCGGACGACGTCGATGACGCGGCCGTAAGCGCCGTGAGGCATCTTAAGGGAGGTGTCGCGAACGTCGTGAGCCTTGGCACCGAAGATGGCGCGCAGCAGGCGCTCCTCGGCGGTCAGAGCGCTCTCGCCCTTGGGGGTAACCTTGCCGACCAGGATGTCGCCAGGGCCGACCTCGGCGCCGATGCGGATGATGCCGTCCTCGTCGAGGTTGGCAAGCATGTCCTCGGAGAGGTTCGGGATCTCGCGGGTGATCTCCTCGGGGCCGAGCTTGGTGTCGCGGGCGTCGATCTCGTGACGGGTGATGTTGATGGTCGTCAGCAGGTCCTCGGCCACCAGGCGCTCGGACACGACGATACCGTCCTCGTAGTTGAAGCCTTCCCACGGCATGTATGCCACGGTGAGGTTCTGGCCCAGTGCGAGCTCGCCGTGATCGGTCGAAGGACCGTCGGCCAGAGGCTCGCCCTGCTCAACGGTGTCGCCGACGCGCACGAGCGGACGGTGGTTGATGCAGGTGGACTGGTTGGAGCGCTGGTACTTGGCCAGGTGATACTCGTCCATGCCGCCGGCATGCTTGACGATGATCTTGGCGGCGTCGGCAAAGATGACCTCGCCGGCGTTCTTGGCCAGGGTGACCTCGCCGGAGTCCAGAGCGGCGCGACGCTCCATGCCGGTACCGACATAGGGAGCGGCGGGGTGAACCAGCGGCACGGCCTGACGCTGCATGTTGGCGCCCATCAGCGTACGCTTAGCGTCGTCGTGCTCGAGGAACGGGATCAGCGTGGCTGCGACGGAGAGCATCTGACGCGGCGAGACGTCCATGTAGTCGACGTCCTCGACAGGCACATCGGCGGGAGCGCCGAAGGAGCCGTCGAAGTCGCGGGTACGGGCGATCACGGTGTGCGGACGGACGATCTTGCCCTCGGCATCGGTCGTGATGAACTCGTTGGTCTTGGGATCGAGCGGCGTGTTGGCCGGCGCGATGACGTGCTTCTCTTCCTCGTCAGCGGTCATCCAGTCGATCTGGTCGGTGGCAACGCCGTTCTCGACGCGACGGAACGGGGCCTCGATGAAGCCGTACTCGTTGACGCGGGCGTAGAGGGCGAGCGAGCCGATCAGGCCGATGTTGGGGCCTTCGGGGGTCTCGATCGGGCACATGCGGCTGTAGTGCGAGTTGTGAACGTCGCGGACGGCCGTCGGCACGTTGGTGCGGCGGCTGGAGCCGGACTTGTGGCCGGCAAGACCACCAGGGCCGAGTGCGGACAGACGGCGCTTGTGGGTCAAACCGGTCAGGGGGTTCGCCTGGTCCATGAACTGCGAGAGCTGCGAGGAACCGAAGAACTCCTTGATGGAGGCCACGATCGGGCGGATGTTGATGAGCGACTGCGGGGTGATCTCGTCGATGTCCTGAGAGCTCATGCGCTCACGGACGACGCGCTCCATACGGCTCATGCCGATACGGAACTGGTTGGCGACGAGCTCGCCGACGGTACGGATGCGGCGGTTGCCAAAGTGGTCGATGTCGTCGACCTTGAAGCCCTGCTCGCCGGCAGCGAGGGACAGCAGGTAGCGCAGCGTAGCGACGATATCCTCGTCGGTGAGCACCGTGACCTCTTCCTCGGTGGTGAGGTTGAGCTTCTTGTTGACCTTGTAGCGACCGACGCGGGCCAGATCGTAGCGCTGCGGGTTAAAGAGCAGGCCCTCGAGCAGGCTGCGGGAAGCATCCACGGTGGGAGGCTCGCCCGGACGCAGGCGACGGTAGATCTCGATGAGGGCGTCCTCGCGGGTAAGGGCGGTGTCGCGCTCCAGGGTGCGCTTGATCACATCGGAGTTGCCGAGCAGCTCGATGATGTCGTCGTTGGTGACGGCGATGCCAAGGGCGCGCAGGAACATCGTGGCGCTCTGCTTACGCTTACGGTCGATGGAGACCATGAGCTGGTCGCGCTTGTCGACCTCAAACTCAAGCCAGGCACCGCGGGACGGGATAATCTGGGCCTTGTAGATCTGCTTGCCCGAATCCATCTCGGAGCTGTAGTACACGCCCGGGGAGCGGACGAGCTGGGAGACGACGATACGCTCGGTACCGTTGATGATGAAGGTGCCCTGATCAGTCATCATGGGGAAGTCGCCCATAAAGACGAGCTGCTCCTTGATCTCGCCGGTCTCCTTGTTGGTGAGACGGACGTCGGTCAGAAGCGGAGCCTGATAGGTCATATCCTTCTCGCGGCACTCCTCGACGGTGTGCGCGGGGTCGCCGAACTGATGCTCGCCGAAGGTAACCTCGAGAACATGGTTCTGGCTCTGGATGGGGCTGGATTCCTTGAACGCCTCACGAAGGCCCTCGTCCTTAAAACGCTCAAAGGATTCCCTTTGAACAGAGATAAGGTTGGGGAGCTCCATGGCCTCCGGGATTTTCCCGAAGCTGACGCGCTTGCGCTCAGTGGCAGTGTATGCGTAGGTCACCAGGTTTTTCCTCCTTCACGGAAATGCTCGGTGGGTTGGCGAGGCATGGCTTCGCCAGTTATCGCAACCTAATAGTTTATCAGGTACCGACCGTTGGGCAAGAAAAGCCTTGACGCGATTGAGTTTTTGGAGTAGCAAAGTTTTTCGACAGAAAACACGCAGGTAGATGTATGTGTATCGAACATCTGTTCATATATTTTCTGTGAACAGAGAGCCGGCAATCGCAGCTCTTATAAAAAACGGGCGCGAACCGAAGTCCGCGCCCGTAAATGTCGATGCCCGAAGGCTTACTTGCGCATCAATCCGCCGCGCTCGTCGATAGCGTCCCAGAAGGCATCGGCAAAGCGGGGGTCGCTTGCAGCCATGAGGGCGTTGGTGGCCATCCAGCCAGAGGGAGTGCCGGTGTCGTAGCCCGACAGCGGGTCGATGACGACCGCATACATGGCCTCGCGGTCGAGCGAACGGGCCATGGCGTCGGTGAGCTGGATCTCGCCGCCCTTGCCGGCCTGCTGATCTGCCAGCAGGTCCATGACCAGCGGGCTCAGCAGGTAGCGACCGACGATGTACAGGTTGGACGGAGCAGCCTCGGGAGCGGGCTTCTCAACCAGACCGCCGATACGCCAGACAGCGCCCGGCTCGGCATCGGCAACGTCCTCGGCGCCCTCGAGCGAACCGACGCGCTCGCCGGCGATAACGCCGTAGCGGCTGACTTCCTCGGGCGAGCAAGCAGCGACGGCGATAACCGAAGCGCCACCGTGCTCCTTGGAAACGGCGAGCATCTTGTCGCAGATATCGCGGTTAGGCACAACGTAGTCGCCCAGAAGAACCAGGAAGTTCTCCCCTGCCACGGCGTCGGCAGCAGAGCGAATAGCATGGCCGAGGCCCTTGGGCTCGTACTGATAACGGAAGTCGACCGGCATACCGCCAGCGTGGGCGACGGCATCGGCATAGGCGTTCTTGCCGCGCTCGCGCAGCAGGTTCTCGAGCGAACGGTCGGGCTGGAAGTAGTTCAGCAGCTCGGGCTTGCCGGGAGAAGTAACGATGATGGCGTCGTCGACCTCCTCGGGGTCGAGTGCCTCCTCGACGACGTACTGAATGACGGGCTTGTCGAGCACCGGCAGCATCTCTTTGGGCGTGCACTTGGTGCCAGGCAGAAAACGCGTGCCAAGACCGGCGGCGGGGATGATTGCCTTCATGTTATTCAAAGATCCTTTCGCAGGCGCAAAAGCGCCCCATGCGTGCGGCACACAGCCGCAGACCAAATTGCGATACCCAAGCATCTTACCGCTGGAACTATATGTCGCTACAAGGCAGAGACAATTCTTCAGCAGGTCAACGCAAATTATTGCTCGAATGGTGCAATTTTATTGCCCAACGGCAGGGCACCCGATACGACGCAAATCACAGAACATGGCAGTTTGAGCAACCGATGCCGAGGGACCGAAAAACAAAAAAGACGGGGCTCGCAATGCGAACCCCGTCTGCAAAGAAATCTGGCGAGAAAGCCTGATTACTTGAGGGTGACAGCAGCGCCAGCAGCCTCGAGCTTCTCCTTGGCAGCCTCGGCGTCCTCCTTCTTGGCACCCTCGAGAACAGCCTTGGGAGCGCCCTCGACGACCTCCTTGGCCTCCTTCAGGCCAAGGTTGGTGAGCTCACGGACGGCCTTGATGACCTGGATCTTGTTGTCGCCGAAGCCCTCGAGCACGACGTCAAACTCGGTCTTCTCCTCGGCCTCAGCAGCGCCAGCAGCGGGAGCGGCGACAACAGCGGCAGGAGCAGCGGCGGAAACGCCGAAGGTGTCCTCGATAGCCTTAACGAGCTCGGAAGCCTCGAGAAGGGTCATTTCCTTAAGAGCATCGATGATCTCATCGGTGGTAAGCTTAGCCATTTCTAAGTCCTTTCGGTTTCCGTGTCTGTGCACGGAGATCAGTTAAAACACGGCGCGAATGCGCCAGGGGTGCGGCGTTGCCGCCGCGGGTGAAAACAGCGACTAGGCTGCCTTCTGCTCGGAGACCTGCTGGATCGAACGAGCGAGACCAGAGGAAACGCCGTTGACGCAGACAGCGATGTCGCGAGCGAAACCGGAGATGAGACCGGCGATCTGGCCGAGAAGCTGATCCTTGGTGGGCAGCTCGGCGATAGCCTTAACATCATCAGCGGAAACGGCCTTGCCGTCGGAGATACCGCCCTTGATCTCAAGGACGCCCTTGGACTTAGCAGAGAAGTCCTTAAGGGCCTTAGCGGCCTCGACCGGCTCGGACTCGTAGAACACATAAGCGACGGGGCCGGCGAGGATCTCGTCGAGCTCGGGCTGCTCCTGGTTCTTGAGAGCGATCTTGACCAGGTTGTTCTTGTAGACCTTCATCTCGGCGCCGCACTCGCGAAGCTGATGACGCAGCTCCTGAGCCTGCTTAACCGTCAGACCGTTGTAGTTGACGACGAACAGACCGGCGTTCTCGGCGATACGGGACTCGATCTCTGCAACCTTGTCGATTTTGTACTGCTGGGGCATGAATTACACCTCCTCGAATTCTTTCCGGGCACGGTCCGCCACAAGGACGTGACGGGGGCATGTCCAAAAAGAAAGCCCCCGCGCTGCATGAGCGACGGGGGCGAGAAGACATATCTACTCGACCACCTCGGCTGGCGGGATATCCCATTAAGCTCGCGGGCGATGCCCGTTTGCACCGGCTGTCTCTGGCAGCGGATTCGTGCGTGAACCGAAAGTATTATGGCGGGGACCCCGGCGTCGGTCAACGGAAATCCGGGCTGCACACAATTCCACCATCCGGCACGCTCCGCCGAAGGCCAGGCGCAAGGTTTTCGTTCGGTCAAGTCCTGGCTCGCACGAAGAGCACATTAAGTGCTCTTCGGCTCGTGCGGAATCTACGAAAACCTTGCGCCTGGCCTTCGACGGCGCGTGCCTGCGTTGACTTTGGGGCAGCCCGGTTTTACGTTGGCTGACGCCCCCACTCATAATGCTTGGGTCGGTGGGCTGATATGTTGCGTCCCTGATGGCTACAAGGTTGAAAGGAAGGTGGACAGGCGGCGGAGGCCTTCGTCCAGGTCTTTATCGGAAACGCAATAGCTGAGGCGGACGTGGCCTTCGGTTCCGAAGCAGTTTCCGGGAACTAGGGCAACGTTGGCCTCTTTGATGGCTTTGATGCAGAAGTCTTCGCTGGTTAGGCCGAACTTTTTGATGCTCGGGAAAGTGTAGAAGGCTCCTGCGGGCTCTACTACGTCGAGGCCCATGGCGTATAAGGCTGCGAGGACGCGTTCGCGGCGGGCTCGGTAGACTTTGAGCATGGGGGTTGGGTCGACGGTCAGGGCTCGGGCTGCGGCGTCCATTTCGAAGGAGACAGCACTCGATACTAAGTATTGGTGAGCCTTTGCGATCTCGGCGATGACGGGGGCTGCCGCTGCGAGCCAGCCCAAGCGCCAGCCGGTCATGGCCCAGGGCTTGGAGAAGCTCTCGATGACCACCGTCTGGTCGCGCAGCTCCGGGTGGCGCTGGGCAAAGCGCTCGTAGCCATCCACATAGACCAGACGGTTGTATACGTCGTCGCAGACTACGTAGATGCCCGCCTGCTCTGCCACGCGCGCCACGGCGTCGAGCGACGCCGTGTTGAGGATGCAGCCCGTAGGATTGTTGGGCGAGCAGATGACGATGGCCTTGGTCGCCGGGGTCACACAGGCGCGAAGCGCATCCTCGTCAATCTGGAATTGCGCAGGCTCCGTATCCAAAAAGACAGCCTTGGCGTGATTGGCCACGACGATGCTCTCGTACAGGCCAAAGGCCGGCGTGGGGATGATGACCTCGTCGCCGGGGTTGAGCATAGCCATAAATGTTGCCGACAGTGCCTCGGTCGCGCCGTCGGTCAGGATGACCTCATCGGCGGAAAACGCCAGGCCCGCGTCATCCATATATTCGGACAGTGCATCACGCAGGGCGGGGCGACCGTTGTTGGGCGGATAGTGCGTGTCACCGCGGTCCAGCGCGGCGGTCACCTCGGCGCTAATCACATCGGGCGTGGGAAAATCGGGCTCGCCAAGCGCGAGCGCGATGCACCCCGGGTGCTGAGCGGCGAGCGCATTGATCCGGCGGATGCCGGAGGGCTTGAGGCCGGCGAGCGATGTGTTCATGGGCAGACGCATGGATCTCCTCTCAAGTGCTTGATTGCATAAGGATAGCGCCGCGAGAGCGCCGAAACCTTGTTGTAACGTTGTACTGTAGAGGCCATCGACCAGAAAGAAGGAACCATGTCGCCCGATCGCGCGCACGAAAACCAGGAGGAGCTCGATGCCGAGACGCCCTCGACGCCGGAGAGCATCGCGCTCACATTTTTCGATGCCGATCCCGGACTCGTCTTTTTGCTTGAGGACTTTAAGGACGCATATACCGCCTACGCCAGAATCTCGGACACGAAACTGCCCTCGTTTGAGTCGATGAAACTAGCAGAAGGGCACCCGACCGGGACGTTTGACGCCATTGTCTTGGCGATCAGGCAAGGCGGGTCGAACACCGCAGAGGCCCTCGATGCCACCAGGCTCTCCGCACTTAGCGCTATTGCACAACACGGCACGCGGCTCTATGCGATCGTCGAAACCGACGGCACGGATCCCGAGGCAGCGCGCGGCGTGCTCGCAAGGCTACAGAGGAACGCCCAAACGGGCAACATACTCTGGGGCGGAGCCACCGTGCTCGCGATGGGCGGACTATCGGCAAAGCTCTGCGGGTCGCCCCGCATGGGCGCCCTGCGCAGGCCATTCTCCGAGGCCATCGACAAACTCGTGGGTGCCGTGCGCATGGGATGCTCGGTCAAACGGGCACAGCAGCTCGGCG
>CAJMOP010000026.1 GCA_905215115.1 uncultured bacterium
CGGCGATTGGCGACTCGGTGGCCCAGATCCTAGAGGAAATTGGCTTGGAACAAGTCGGCACCCACGGGACCACCGCTGCCTTAGCCATGCTCAACGACGCCGTTAAAAAGGGCGGGATCATGGCCTGCAGCCACGTCGGCGGTTTGTCGGGAGCCTTCATTCCGGTCTCAGAGGACGCCGGGATGATTGACGCGGTCAACGCCCACACCTTAAGCCTCGATAAGCTCGAAGCAATGACGGCGGTCTGCTCGGTGGGCCTGGACATGATCGCCATCCCCGGCGACACCCCGGTCGAGACCATCGCCGGCATCATCGCCGACGAGATGGCCATCGGCGTCATCAACAACAAGACCACGGCCGTCCGCGTGATTCCCGCCATCGGCAAGGGCGTGGGTGACTGCGTCGAGTACGGCGGCCTGTTCGGCCGTGCACCCATCATGCCGGTGAACCCCAACGCCGGCACCGTGCTTGCCCATCGCGGTGGACGTTTCCCGGCGCCGCTGAACTCGCTGAAGAACTAGCTGAGGGGTTCGGGCGAGGAGCCCCGGGGAGGGCAAATATATAAGGTCGCCTGCTCGGACAGTCCTGACTCGCACGGAGAGCACATTAAGTGCTCTCCGGCTCGTGCGAAACTCGCGATCGACCTTATATATTTGCCCTCCCCGGGGCTCCCGCACAACGGGACCTCGATTGAGTTCTATCCCGGTTGCAGTCGCTTCGCTTCTGCTCCACTTTGCTGGTATGACGGTTTGGCGTTGGATCGGTTCTTTCTGATATATGCTGGTTGCGGCTCTTCTTTTGGGAGGAGTCGCTTTTTTGTTGCTAGGAGGTTGGCCCGTGGCTGATGGGGAGAATCGTTCTGAGCTGCTTTCCACAGATTGGAATCTGGAGTGGATGCGTCTGCAAGCTGATCGGCGGCGGGCTGACGATTCTTTTGAGTGGGATAAAAGGGCTCGGCATTTTCGGCCGTTGGAGACTGCCCCTTATGCTCGGGATTTTATAAAGCTGCTGGCGCTTGAGCCCGGCGAGTCGGTACTCGATATGGGGTGCGGGGCTGGGTCGATTGCTATTCCGCTTGCTCAGGCTGGGCATCCTGTGATTGCTGCTGACTTTTCCCCTGCCATGTTGGGCACGCTTGATGCTGGCATTGAGTACTATGGGCTCGAGGATCGCATTACGCCGCTTGAGCTTGCTTGGGATGATGATTGGGATTTGGTTGGACCGGTCGCGAAAGCGGTGGATGTTGCCTTTGCCAGTCGGTCGGTTACGACGACCAATCTAAAAGATGCGCTTGCCAAGCTTGATCGAACGGCTCGTCGGCGTTGTGCTGTCACGATGGTCGCTAACTCCAGCCCGCGCTATGATCTGCACTTGATGAACGCTATCGGCGCCTCGGTTACCTGCAGCAATGGCTTTGTGTACGCCTTCAACATCCTCATTCAGATGGGTGTGTTGCCGCAGGTTACATACTTTGAATCGCCTCGTCGCGATACCTTCGATAGCCTTGAAGCGGGCGTGGCGGATTTTTCCCGTATGCTCGAGCATGGCAACGAGGATAAGATCGACCGTCTGCGCGACTACATCGCCCAGCACATGATTGAGAACCCCCATGCCGGTGAGCCGGGATCCAAGGGCGTGCCGCAGGGGCGCTATATGCTCGATCATGTCCGTAAGGTTCGCTGGGCGTTTATTGCATGGGAACCGGTCTCTGAATCCCGCTCGTAGCCCGTTCACAGCCCGAGCTGCCCATTACCTCGGCATCCGCATTCTTTGCGAACTGGGCAAACGCGCTCCACACCGTGCCGTTCCTGCGCTATCGTGGGACAGCTCACGTAGATTAAGGCCCCGTCGCGGGGCGCCCCATACATAGAAAGCGAGAACCCATGGCACTGACAGGAGCCCAGGTCAAGCAGCTTCGCAGCATGGCCCATCACCTCAACCCCGCCATCATCATCGGTAAGTCCGATGTCAACGAGGGCACCGTCGAGCAGACGGTCGCCTACCTGGAGAAGCATGAGCTCGTTAAGTGCTCCGTGCTCGATGGCTCCAGTCTTTCCGCCCGCGAGGCCGCCGAAGAGCTCTCCGAGCGTTGCCATGCCGAGGTCGTCCAGGTCATCGGCCGCAAGTTCTCGCTGTATCGCGAGTCCTCGCGCAAGGACATCGAGAAGATCAAGCTCGTCTAAGAGCCAATGATCCGGCGAGTCAACACATAGCAAGCTTACGGGTGCCCAAGTACTTCGGGCGCCCGTTTTTTATCGCTCGACCAGCACGCGATTGAGCCGCCCCTCCACCAAGCGCTCGTATAGACGCCGCGTCTCGGGCTCGGGCACGCCATTGACCTGCTCCCTTAGATGGTGCATATGCCCGCTGTACAGCTCGACGATATCGCGCCGCCGCCCCGCCGCACTGTAGACGCGCATGGCGCAGCGCACCATATCCTCACGCGCTGTTTCCTGCCGAAGCCCCGACTCCGCCAGCCAAATCGCCGACTGCAGATCGTTTTCTTCTAGAGCGGCATTTGCTCCCTTAATCATGCAATCGATGTACTTTGACTGCATAATGCGTCGCATACGCAAAAAGTAGGTGGGGTTACAGCCATTGGGAACATACAGCGGTCCGGCATAAAGCTGCTCAATCTTAAGGCACAGTTCAACTAAATGGGGCCCGCGCGCACCCGTGCGATTTCCCAAAACCTCGCGGCTTATCTGGTCAAACAGCCGTACATCGGTCTTGACGTAGTCGCCGTTGAGTCCGATGCATTCATTTTGGATGAGCACACACGACTTGCCATCCGGCGTCGGTCCCAAAGCCGACCGCAAGCGCGATATCGTCGAGTACAGGTTGTTGCGGGCGCTATTGAACTCGGCATGGGGCCACAGCTCCATGGCCAGCGTCTCACGATCGACGAGCGCATCCATGCCCAGCGCAAGCCGCTCGGCAAGTGTCGCCGCCTTCTTGCGCCGCCACATTTTGTCCGTGATGGGAAACCCATCGCGCTCGGCGCGAAACGCACCAAACATGCGAATCTCGATATGGTCGATGGTATCAACGGCTTCAACCTCGCCGGCCTGGAACAGGCGCTCGCCCTCCCCTTCCAGATCGTCGCGCAGCGAATACCGCGATAACTCGCGCACGGGAAGCTTCTTGCGAATCCTGGTCGCCGGCTCGCCCAGACAATGCATGGCAAGGCGCGCAAAGAGCCGATACGATGGCTCTAGAATCCCCGCACGATTCATGGACATCCAGGCCGCAAGATCGCTGTCTCGGCCCGCACAGGCCAAATGCAGCGCCACCATCCAGGCCTCCGCTCCACCAACCTGCGTCTGGCTTATATCGAGCAACTCCGCTTCCTCGCGCACCGAAACCATCGAGGTGTTACGCAGATACGCCGCGCGCTCCAACAGCAATGCGTTATCGCGCATGTACGCAATCGACTCCTCGGCAAGTTTGAGCACTTGGACCGCACGGAACTTTGCATTAACCGGCCGTCCCTCTGCCAGCGACTGCCAGCCTTCTAGCAACAGGCCAAACAGCTGAATCTGGTTGTCGCGCATGCGCACGGCAAAACGATCGAGCTCGTTGAATGCCGCGTCGTCGGTTACCGGCAAGCCGGAAAGGAGCCGCCGTGCCGCCAACACCATGCGCACCCAGATAGCCATCGCCTTAAGCCCACGTACGTCGAGCGCCTCCCGCACCACCGTCATCTCGTCGTCGCGCTCGTCGGTTCCCGCAAACGACCCGTCAAAAAGCTCCACCAGCATGCTGTCGGCCCGTATAACAATCCCCGCGATGTCGAGCTCGCAGTCGTAGGCCTTGCTCGTTTTGAGCTGCTGTAGAACGCCGCCGTCATCTCCCCGCTCGGTCAGGCAGCGCTTGACCTCGATATGCGCGGACAACATATCGAGTGCGGTATGGGATGTCTCGATTTCTGGCACGGTCAGGTTCGTAGGAAGCCCAAGCCCGTTGTCCCCATAGCAAACAGCCGTCAGTGTCTGGGCCACCCTCCATGAAACAGGGTCTATTTCGCAGGCCGCCCGTTCGCCCCCGCGCTCGATGACCGATGCCATATAGCGAGCGAGCTTTGTATTGGACACGCTGACCGCTGCCAGATATACGCCAAGCGCCTCGGCAGGCGTTGGCTCTGGAGCCGGATCCTCGGCATCGATCGTGCCCAGCGCTGCTCGGCAGATATCGGCCCCGTGCCCCGTCAGAGCCAGATCGACCCCATACTGCCCAGCAAGTTCAAGGACCGCATCACGGTCCAAAAAGGCGTCCGCCAGGCCCATCGCCGCATCGCATCGGCCCGCCTTAAGCAAAATCCGGGCCGCCCTCGGAACAAGTTCGGGGCGAACCTCGGCCACCAACTTACGCAAGCGCAAGCGTCCGTTATCCTCCGTGCCCAGACACGTAAAACTCCGCTCGGCGGGGTCCAAGCCAAAGATCGGGTAGTCGCGTACGAAGTAGGACTGGTCGACCATCGATAGCCTCACCCCGCAAGCCTCGAGTTCTGCGATATTGCCCTCGCCCATCAAAATCATGAGACATGCCACGCAAAACAGTGCATTATTGTCGAGCGAAGCCAAGTCGACAAGTGCCGCGCCATATACGTTGACAATCTCGTTTTCGAGCAGACCGGCTACGTCGCCTTGGCCATACAGACCCGTCTGCAATGCCGAAACGAGCTCGGGCACGCCCTGCGTGAGCTGATAAAAGTCGAGCGATGTGCTGATCGAAAACGCCGATGCCCACGCCGAATACTCATAGGCATGCACCTTGAGCATCTGCGCATTGATCTTAACCGAATCGCCCAGCCCATGAATCAGTTGACGATTTGAAGGACGGCAGGAGATAAAGACCCCCACCCCCATAGCGCGCAGGCCGCGAATCCTGTCGATGAGGTCTTCGGTATCGTGCTGATCGAGGTTTGGCACATTATCAATCGCGATAAGGGAGTGCGGTTTGTCTTTGAGTTCTTCGGTAACCACCTCGAGCTGCATAAACACCTCGCGCCCAGTGGCGCGATCGGCCTCGATAATCCGCACGGGGCCTCGCGTCGGGTCGCATTTAACCTCATGAGTGTACTGCAGCAGCACCGAGGTCTTCCCAAACCCGTCGGGCGCATAAAGAACCACGATGCCGGCCTTTCGGCCCTTGGCGAGAAGCTCATTCATCAAGCGTTCGCGTCGCACCATATAGCCACCGCCCAGCGGCATCAGCTCGAGGTCGTCCATACTGCCCAAATCGTTTACCATGCCCGCTCCTCAACTCGACCGTATGGACACTGTAACCGCAAGACCATACAAGCCGCGCTATGAATAGAGCGACCTTGTGTTCTAGGTTGTCTTTTGGTACGCAAGCGGCAAGTTTTTGTACAGCGAGGGCCGATTGTTATTAATCCCCCGACTAATCGGTCTTTAAGCAGGTAAATGAGCTTGTCAGCTTGTCCCATCTAAGCGGCAGTGTAACGCAAATGAACAAGGTTCAGCTATGTCATTCAACTCGCCTAGCACCCGCTACCGTCTACGACCTTTTAGTGGCATTTTTGCATAGAATCTGGTATGGAATGAATCAAGCTGTTGGGCATCCGGCATTCGTCAAGCTTGCGGCAAGATTTTGGTCAAGCGGGCGGAGAGGGATAACAAAAAGGCCCCCGCAAAGCGGAGGCCTTAGGCAAGGCTATGTCGAGATGCAGGATTCGCGCTACTCGCAGAGCGAAAGGGCGGCCTCGTCGGCAACGACAACGCAGTTGGTGTGCAGCTGCAGGATCGAAGCCGGGCACGCGGGCGTAACCGGACCATAGCACATGTCATGCACGGCCTGAGCCTTGGCCTCGCCGTTGGCGACGACTAGGATCATGCGGGCATACATGATGGTCTGGGTACCCATGGTGTAGGCCTGACGGGGAACATCGTCGATGCTGTCGAACAGGCGGCTGTTGGCCTGAATGGTGCTCTCGGTGAGGTCGACGCAGTGCGTGCCCTTGGAGAAGTGGTCATCGGGCTCGTTGAAACCAATGTGGCCGTTGTTGCCAATGCCGAGCAGCTGCAGATCCGGGTAACCGGCGGCGGCGACGATCTTGTCGTACTCAGAGCAGGCAGCGGCGGCGTCGGGGTTGGAACCGTCGGGCACATGCGTGTTGTTCAGGTCGATGTTGATGTGATCGAAGAAGTTCTCACGCATGAAGTAGTGATAGCTCTGGGGATCGTCGTGCGAAAGGCCGCGATACTCGTCCAGGTTGTAAGTGCTGACCTCGGCAAAGTCGACGTCGCCCTTCTCGTACCAAGCAGCGAGCTGCTTGTAGGCACCGATCGGGGTGGAGCCGGTGGCAAGACCCAGCACGCAATCGGGCTTGAGGATAACCTGCGCCGAGATGATATTGGCGGCCTTGCGGCTCATATCCTCGTAGTCTTTAGCTTTAATGATCTTCATTACGCGTCCTTTCTCGTACAAGAGAGGCAAGGCTCCCCTTACAAGCACTTGCCCGCGGCCCGCGTCGGCCGCAACCAACGTGTGCGGCCACCAGGGCGAGGTCGCGTAATGTATGTGTCTCGTGTCTAGCCGCGTCGAGGCCCCTGCCCGTCCACGGTGACCCAAAGCCGTTTAGCTTCGGACAAATCCCATCTTGCCACGGAGGGCGCCCTCTTTCAAGGGCGCCCTCCATAAACGTGTTTGAATTGTAGGCTAATGGCCACGTGCACTTACTAGCGCTCGCGAGCAACGATGAGCTGGTCCATCTCTTCGACATGCGCACCAACGGAGCCCTTGATACTCGAGAACTCAACGGAGTTGCACACCAAGATGGGAACCGTCACATCGTAGCCCTCGGCAGCAATTGCCTCGCGATCGAACTCGATGAGCACGTCACCCTTATGGACGACATCGCCCACCTGTGCATGCACGCTAAAATGCTTGCCCTCAAGCTGAACAGTGTCCAAGCCAACGTGGATGAGCACGTCTAGGCCATCGACCGTGTTGAGCGCAACGGCGTGACCCGTGGGAAAAATGGCCTCGACCTTGGCGTCTGCCGGCGCAATCACACGCGTGCCGGTAGGCTGAATCGCCACGCCCTGGCCCAAAAGGCCGGTGGCAAATGTCTGGTCATTGACCTCGGACAACGGAATGACGTCGCCCGAGATGGGAGCATCCAGCGTAAGAACTCGTCCACGCATACCAAAAGACCTTAGGACTTTAGTGAACATGCTCCCCCTCGGACATACCAATCAATCAAAATAGCTTTAACAGTTTACCACTTGGCACCCGTTTTTGACCATTAGGGAAGTTCGCGCTTGACAACCTCGACGATGTCGTCGACAACACGCTGAGTGAGCTCGTGCGTCTCCGCCTCGGCCATAACACGGACCAGCGGCTCGGTACCGCTCGGGCGCACCAGAATGCGGCCGCGGCCGTCAAGCTCCTTCTCGGCGGCAGCGACGGCGTCCCAAATGGGCTGGCAATCGTCCAGGCCGGCCTTGTTGTCGGAATGCACGTTGACGAGTACCTGCGGGTACTTCTTCATGATGCCGGCAAGATCGGTGAGGGTACGACCGGTGCGCTTGAGCACGGCCAGCAGCTGCAGAGCCGTCACCAGGCCGTCACCGGTGGTGTTGTGCTCCAGGAAGATGATGTGGCCGGACTGTTCGCCGCCGATGACGGCGCCATCCGCGAGCATGCGCTCCAAAACGTAGCGGTCACCCACGGCGGTCTGAACCATTTCGAAGCCCTGCTCCTTCATAGCGATGGAGAAGCCAAGGTTGCACATGACGGTCGAGACGATCTCGGAGTTGGCGAGCTTGCCGCGGGCGGCGAGGTCAGAACCGCAGATAGCCAGGATGTAGTCACCGTCGATCTCATTGCCCTCGCCGTCGACGAACAGCACGCGGTCGGCGTCGCCGTCGTGGGCCAGGCCGATATCGGCGTGGGTGCGCAGCACGAGCTCGCGCAGGGGCTCAAGGTGAGTGGAGCCGCACTCAACGTTAATGTCGGTGCCGCAGTAATCGGTGTTGATGGCATGGACCGTGGCGCCCAGGCGCTGCAGCGCAGCGGGCGTGGTCTGGCAGGAAGCACCGTGGCCGCAGTCGACGGCAACAACCAGGCCATCGAGCTTAAGGCCGTCGAGCGTGCTGATGGCATGATCGACATAGGCCTTGCGGGCGTCTTTCATCTTGATGATGTGACCCACACCGGCGCCGGTCGGCAGCGTGTCGGCAGCCATGGCCTCCTCGGACATGACCCAGGCGCTGATCTCTTCCTCGACAGCATCGGGAAGCTTCATGCCCTTGCGGCTAAAGAACTTGATGCCGTTGAACTCCGGCGGATTATGCGAAGCAGAGATGACGATGCCGCCGTCGAGCTCGTTTTGGACGGTGAGCAGCGCCACGGCCGGCGTAGGGATAACGCCGCAGCAATGCGGACGGCCGCCCTCTGCCATAATGCCAGCGGTCAGAGCACTCTCGAGCATGGTACCCGAAAGACGCGTGTCGCGGCCGATGCAGATGTCCGGGCCAAGGAACTTGGTCGCCGCGCGGCCCAGGCGAAACGCGAGGTCGCACGAGAGGTCGGCATTGGCGACGCCACGGACGCCGTCGGTACCGAAGATGTTCTGGGGCACAGGATCGCTCCTTCCCTAGCAGGCGATATACAACCGCCCACCCTAGTCGAAAAAGAAAAGCGGGACCCGCCGAGGAATCGGCAGGCCCCGCTTGTACATTGTATCTCGAAAGGAGATAAAACCTTAGCGCTTGGAGAACTGGGGAGCGCGGCGGGCCTTCTTGAGGCCGTACTTCTTGCGCTCGACCACGCGAGCATCGCGCGTAAGGAAACCGGCCTTCTTGAGGTCAGCACGGTAGTCGCCAGCGTTCAGAAGAGCGCGAGCGATGCCCAGACGCAGAGCGCCGGACTGACCGGAGATGCCGCCGCCATCGCACAGAGCGATAACGTCGAACTGACCGGCGGTGTCGGTCACCTTGAAGGGAGCAAGGGCGTTCTCAACGAGCTGATGACGGCCGAAATACTGCTCGGCGTCACGCTTGTTGATGGTCACCTTGCCGGTGCCGGGGACGAGACGGACGCGGGCGACGGCGTTCTTACGACGGCCGGTACCCTGGTAGACAACGGTGTTCTCAGCCATCTTTAAGCCTCCAGCTCAATCTTCGTGGGGTTCTGGGCAGCATGCGGATGCTCGGCACCAGCGTAGACCTTAAGCTTGGTCATCTGGGCACGGCCGAGGGTGGTCTTGGGCAGCATACCGCGAACGGCGCGCTCGATGACCTTCTCCGGGTGCTTCTCCATAGCCTGGCGGAAGCTCTCAGCCTTGAGGCCGCCGTTGTAGCCGCTGTGGCGATAATAGGTCTTCGTGTCGGCCTTGTTACCGGTAAGCTGGACCTTATCGGCGTTGATGACGACAACGAAGTCGCCGCAGTCGCTGTTGGGCGTGAACTGGGGCTTGTTCTTACCGCGCAGGATCATTGCGATCTGGGTGGCAAGACGGCCCAGGACAGCACCATCGGCGTCGACGAGAACCCAGTTGCGCTGGACCTCGCCCTGCTTGGCGTAGTGAGTCGATTTCGAAATCACTTAGACTCCTCCATGTACAGTACGTGTTGTTACAGAGATTCACGGGGCTCTGCAAGTAACCCGTCCATATTACCCCGCTCGCCGTACGAGTCAACAGGTATTTTGGCTCCGACCAGAGTTTCTGCACATGTCATCCACGAGCCGTGATGTCGCAGCGTTGACGCTCGACAAACGCCTCGATATCTCCCAGCAAGCGCTTTGCCTCCTGACGGCCCTGGATATACAGGTCCAAAAGCTTTGCCGGATCGTGCTCGACATGGCCGACCTCGACCGGCTTTTGCGGAGCAATGACCAGCGCGCGGCCCTCGCGCTCATACTTCCACAGGTGCATGCGCTGGAGGTTATAGCGGTCGTGGCGCGTCTCGATAGCCTCGAGCAGATAGGGGTAGTCGACATAGCGGGCGCGCGCGGCAGGCATAAACTCGTAGGGCTTTTTCTCGTACGAGCGGTCCTGCGTGACAATGACAACCGCGCGATCGAAGCCCGCCTCCTCCAGCACGTGCTCGATGGGGACCGAATCGGCTACGCCGCCGTCGACGTATTTGTGCCCGTCGATCTCGACCGGCGGCGTCACCAGCGGCAGCGACGTCGAGGCACGCACGGCATCGAGGTCGAGCACGGCGCTTTTGACCGGCAGGTAGGCAGCGGTTCCAAACAGCATGTCCGTCGCGACGGCGTACATCTCGATAGGGCTGGCGTCGAACGTCTCGTTATCAAAGGGATCCAGGCGGTCCTGGATATCGTTGAAGATAAAGTCGTAACCCACGATGGAGCCCGTGGATGCGAAGGATGCGGCACCCATGTAGCGGTTGTCATTGCAGAAGGTCAGGTTGATGCGATTGACGCGACCGATCTGGTGCGACTTGTAGTTGACGCCGTTGAGCGCACCGGCCGAAACGCCGTACACCGCCGGAATTTCGACACCGGCCTCCATGAGAACGTCGAGCACGCCGGCGGTAAACTGCCCACGAAAACTGCCACCCTCCAAGACGAGCGCGACCTTGCCGGCGTTCTTTGCCTTATCTTCTGCAGTCATATTGACCTCCTGCGATTGCGTTTTGGCTTTCTTCTACCCAGTTTTGGAATGGAGGGCGCATGGGTTTTGGAGTTGAGGGGGCGGCTGGCGGAAAGCACGTCCCGTTCTGAGGGGCGATTCCGGGATGCGCTTTCCGCCTGGGTTGCCATGGGGAAAGCATGTCCCACTCTACGGCTCGATTCCGGGTCGCAGCTTCCACTTGAGGCGTCATCCGGAAAATGTATCCCATTCCGAGCTTAGATTCCGGGATGCGGTTTCCGCCTGGGCAGTCATTGGGAAAACGCGTCCCACTCTGCGTCACTGAGGCGTTTTCTTTACGCCCGCGCCCTGCATAGAGTTCGATTCTCCGCGGTACGGGGGATCCGTTGATGCTGGGCGAGGCCAGCTGAAATTCGATAAACATCGCATCTATATTGGGCTGAAGCTTTGCGCGAAGAATCCGCGTATTTGCTGCACCGGCTTCGGCCGGCTGCCGCCGCCCTCGCCCGCGGGCTACAAACGCTTCGCGTTTGCTTAACGCCCGCGCCCTGCACAGAGTTCGATTCTCCGCGGTACGGACTAGAAATAAAAAGACAGGCAGATACGAATATCTACCTGCCTGTTACTTATGGTGGAGGCGCGGAGAATCGAACTCCGGTCCACGAAAGCCCCCTGATTGGCATCTCCAAGCTCAGTCGCTGGTTTAGTCTCGGACGCCTTGCGCGCAGCGACACGCTCGCGACGTCCTAACCGGTTCGGTCTTAGCCCGCGCCATACCGATTACGTGCGCAGGAGCATTCCCCTAAGATGACGTCGCGCCGGTGTCGGGGAAATCACCGGGTTGACGCGCCGCTATAAATTAAGCAGCGAGAGCCATAGGCTCAAAAGAAGAGTTGTTGTCAATTCAATTTGACGGTACCCCTGTTTAACGAGGCGAGGAGACCTCGGCTTGCTTCCTCTCTCAGAGCTATCGTGTCGAAACCAGTCGCCCCCGAATGTCGGGAAAGTCTGGATGGTATCGGGCCTGCAAACACCCGATAACCGTCGACTTTTCAAGGAACATACGGGGCGAGCCCCGCTTGTGGAGTGTTATCTTACCACGTTCTGAAAGCGGACAGCTGTTCTATGCACGAGCTGTGAAGACCCCAATGTGCGCCGCACTTCGCACTTTTGTTACCGATCGCGTCACGTATATTTTCGCCAAGCAAAATTGACCCGTCGAAAGGACCGTTATGGATACCAAGCAGCAACTCGTCGATGCCCTCGCAGGCCTGGGCTCAACCATTACCGAAGCTATGGATGTCATCGAGGGCTTTGTCCCCTGCGGACATCCCGCCCTCACGGTATCGAACGCACTCGTCGCGCTGGACGTTGACGATGATGCAGCTCTCGCCCAGCAGCTTGAGACCGTCGAGGGCTTTATCGACCACGTGAGTGAGAACCGCGGCGTGGCCGCCTACCACGGTATCGAGGTCGAGCTCGCGGGTCCCAAGGCCGATCTGTTCGCAGCAATCCGCGAGGTAGGCGCCCTTATGCAGACCGCAGGCGTCAAGAACACCCAGGTCAACGAGTGGGTCTACCGCAGTCTGGCAGCACTCGACAGCTCCGACGAAAAGGCAGCCGAGCAGCTCGCAGAAAGTCCCGCCATCAAGGCCGAGCTTTTGTAAATAGCAGACGCGGGCCCCTTGGCGCATCGTCGTCCAAGAGGCCCGCAAACAGTTCGCGTCAACCGATTGCCGCGCCGCCGCATTCGGCCAAGGCAAGAATCGGCATCATTTGACGAGGTGTCTTTGCTGCAAGATCGGCATGTTCGAGCAGTTTTCGATCGTTGGTCACCAAGTAATCGACCTGGGCGCGTTTGCATGCGGCGAGTACCAAGTTGTCCTCGTAATCGCGATGGAGCGCTAAGTATTTGTCGGCCAGCCAAAGGTCCGACGCATCTGCACCCACGGCCGTGGCGTTTTCGGTCATGTTCCGAACAAACGCCAGCGCCGCATCGCCAATCGCGCGGGCAGAAGCCTCGCCGAGCGCTCCCCCGCTGGCAAGAACGCTGCGCTTCAGTTCGTGCTGTACAACATACAGTACGTCCTTGGCGATATGCACCGGAAAGAACAGCAATGCCCCCGCCTCCGTCGCCTGCCCAATAAACGCACGCGCGGCAAGCGACTCGGCATGGTCGACGCAAAACGAATCAACCCATACGTTGGCATCCAAATGCAAAAGGCCTGCGCCCAGACGACACCAATGCCGTCTGGGCGCAGGCCAGATAACGTGGGCGAACACGTCTGCTAACGCAGGTAAGCCTTCGCGTTGCTCAGGCTGTAGGCAATCGTCGAGCCGTTGTGCAGCAGCGACGACGCTTGCGGGGTAATCGTGCCGGTAATGCCCAGTGCCAAGAGTGCTGAGTTGGTAAGCATCACCTTAGAATAGGAACTCGTCAGACGATCAATGAGGCCCTGGCTCATGCGGCGCAAACGCACGATCGCGGCCAGATCCGTGTCGGTCAGGATGATATCGGCGACCTCCTTGGCGATGTCGCTTCCGCCACCCATTGCCAGCCCCACGTCGGCCAAACCGAGTGCCGGCGAATCGTTGACGCCGTCGCCCACCATGGCAACGTGGCGCCCCTCACCCTTAATGCGCTCCACATAGGCGTACTTGTCCTCGGGCAGCAGCTCGGCCTTAAACTCGTCGACACCCGCCTCGCGCGCAATGCGCTCGGCCGTGCGCTCCGAATCGCCCGTGAGCATAACGACATGCTTGACGCCCAGCGCATGTAGGTCGGCGATGGCCTCACGGACGCCGGGCTTGAGCGGATCCTCGATGCCGAGCACGCCGACGACCTTGCCGTCGACCGCCAGATACAGCGGCGACAGGCCTTGCATCTGGAGCTCGATTTGCTCCTTGATGTCGGACTCGAGCTGCGCACCCTCGTCCTCAAATACAAAGTGCGCCGAACCAATAATGACGCGACGCCCCTCGATGGACGAAGCGATGCCGTGCGCCACGATGTACTCGACCGCGGCATGGCGCTCGCGGTGCTCGAGCCCGCGCTCGAGGGCGGCGTTGACCACGGCACGCGCCACCGGATGCGGAAAATGCTCCTCCAAGCAAGCGGAAAGGCGCAGGACCTCGTCCTTGCTCCAGCCATCTGTCGTCAGCACGCAAGCCAGGCGCGGCTGCGCCTCGGTAAGCGTGCCGGTCTTATCAAACACGATGGTGTCAGCCTTGGCAAACGACTCAAAGTACTTCGCGCCCTTGACCATGACGCCCATCTTGGCGGCATCGCTCATGGCGGTCATGACGGCGACGGAACCCGTGAGCTTGAGTGCGCACGAGTAGTCGACCATCAGCGCCGCCGAGGTCTTGATAAGGCTGCGCGTGGTGAGCGCAACCAGGCCCGCGAGCAGGAAGTTCCACGGGACGATCTTGTTGGCGAGGTCCTCCATATGCGACTGGCCCTCGGATTTGAGCGAGTCGGCCGTCTGCACGAGCGAGACGATCGAGCGCAGTTTGGTCTGCGCCGTGTTGGCGCGCACGCGCACCAAGATGCTGCCGTCTTCCACGACGGTACCGGCGAACACGTCGTCGCCCACGCTGCGCTCAACGGCCAGCGGCTCACCGGTCAGGGTCGCCTGGTTGACCATAGCGCTCCCCTGCTCGACGACACCGTCGATGCAAATGGACATGCCAGTGCGCACGGCGACCAGATCGCCGGGCTCGAGCTCGGTCGCAGCAACGCTTACCTCGATGTCGCCGACGACCTTTTGCGCCTTATCGGGCACATCGAGCAGCGAGTTGATGAGCTCGTTTTCGCTCATGGCGCGGGTGTAGTCCTCGAGCAGCTCGCCCACGTTGAGCAGGAACATCGTCTGGCCTACGGTGTCGACATCACGTTTGACGAACGAAATGCCGATGGCCGAAGCGTCGAGCACGGGAACGGTCAGGCGCGGCTGCGCCAGCTCATGAAGGGCAGCGCGCAAAAAGGTCATGTAACCGGCTACGACAAACACCGCACGCAGGGGCGTGGGCAAAAACCAGCGACGCGCGTAATGGGCACCGACGAGTGTCGCTAGGTCCATAACGAGTTTGTGCTTGCGCGGCTCAAGCTGCATCACGTAACCCGTCTTTGCGTCGGCAATGGCCTGAGCGTCGAGCGCACCGACGGCGGCCAGCACGCTCGCGCGGCGCGGCTCATCGTATTCGAGCGCCATCTGGCCGATGCGGCCGTAGACGCGCACCTTGTGCACGCCGTCGATGTCGCCGCCAAGCTTAAGAAGTGCATCGAGATCGCTCTCTGGCACAGGACCCGCCAATTGAAGACGGGTCCTGCCGGGGATCTCGCTAATAATCGAGAATCTCATAGTTTGTGCCTGGGAGCGTTACTCGGCTGCCTCGTCAGCAGCGGCCTCGCTCTGGGTGATGTAAGCAGCCTCGGCAACCATGTCGTCGACATTAGCCTTGGCCTGCTCGACCATGTCCTGGTAGCCGTTCTTGATGCGCATGCCGCACGCGATACCCTGCACGCAAGCATTCTTTACCGGAGCGCTGGTGAGCAGCTTGATGCCGGCCGTACCGAGCAGAAAACCGCCACCGACAAGCAGGGTGTTAAACGTCGACTTCTTCATGTTGCTTCTCCCTTTTGCCGCATTGGACGCGGCATGGTGCCTCAGCACCCGAGTAAACAAGTTTGCTCGAGCACGCTTTTGAAATATCTCAATTTTATCTAACTATCTAGGTCAGCCATGGCTAACCTTTTGAAAATTAACGATGCGGAGTAACCGATTGTCAATGTGACAAAGGGACTGTCCCTTTGCCCCTTCTTACAACTGCCAGGTAGCTGCTTCCTTTTGCAGCGCCACCATGCGGGCGAATTCTCCACCTGCCGCCTTGAGCTGCGCCGGAGTGCCCTGCTCGGCAACCACACCATCCTTGAGTACAACGATTTTGTCGGCATTTTCCACCGTACGCATACGGTGGGCAATAACGATAACCGTCTTACCTGCAAGCAGACGGGAGAGCGCCTGCTGAACCACGGTCTCGTTCTCCACATCCAAGCTCGCCGTCGCCTCGTCCAACAGCACGATAGGCGCGTCTTTGAGCAGCGCACGGGCGATAGAGATGCGCTGGCGCTCACCGCCGGACAGCTTGGAGCCGTTCTCGCCGATCATGGTGTTGTAGCCCTGCGGCATGCGGCTCACAAACTCGTCGCAGTTGGCGGCACGCGCAGCCGCAAGCACTTGCTCATCGGTGGCGCCACGACGCCCGAGGCGGATGTTTCCCATCACCGTGTCGTCAAAGAGCAGCACGTCTTGGAACACAATGGCGTAGTCGCGCAGCAGCACCTCGGGATCCACGCTCGCAACATCCACACCGCCCACGGTAACCTTGCCCGCGGTGGCATCCCAAAAGCGCGCGGCCAGGCGGCTCACCGTGGACTTACCGGAGCCCGAAGGACCGACCAGTGCCGTGACCTCGCCTTCCTCGGCGGTAAAGCTCACGTCGGTAAGAACTTTCTCGCCGGCGCGGCCGTCCTCGCCCGCACCATAGCCAAATGCCACATGATCGAACACCACATCGTGGCCCACGGGCTCAAATTTCTCGCTGCCCCGCGCCACAGGCTCTTCCATGATGGAACGCATGCGCTTGGCCGACGACTCGGCGGCAAACAGCTCGGACATCAGCATCAGCGCCTGATCAAAGGGCGCATAGATGCGGCTCACCATAAGCAGGAAGGCAAACATCATCAAAAAGTCGACCTGGCCGGAGGCGACCATCGCAGCGCCCGTGACCAACGTGGTGGCAATCCCCAGGCGCAGGATGGCAAAGGCGGAGTTGACCAAAAGCCCATTGGCGAGCTCGCCTTTGGTGGTCTCGCGCTCCTCGGCATCGATCACGGCGTTGAGCCCTTCAAGATAATGAGCCTCCTGGTTGGTGGCGCGGATCTCGCGCACGCAGTCGAGCGTCTCCTGGATCGCCTCGGTAACCTTGACCTTCTCGGCACGCACATGGCCGAACACCGGGGTCATGGGGCCGCGCGTTAGATACAGCACGGCAAAGGCCACGGGCACGCTCCAAAACGCCGCGATCGCCAGCTGCCAGCAAAAGAACAGCGACGCCACGAACACAATGGCGCTTGCGATGATGGCACCCCAAAGCTCTCCCAGCACATGACTGTAGGCATGCTCCATAGTCTGAACGTCGCCCATGATGGTTTCGGTTAGATCGGCCAGATCACGACGGCCGAAAAACGACAACGGCAGTTTGCGCAAGCGCTCGGCAATCCCCATGCGCTGCTTGCCGCATTCCTCGTAAAAGATGCAGTAGGTGTAGTAATACTGCTGCCAGTTAGAGGCAAAGAGCATCACGAAAAAGACCAGGAGACCGCTCACGATAGGCAGTGCACTCGGCAGATCGGCCCCACTGGCGAGATGCTCGACAAAGCCGGCCATGACCAGGAACAATAAGACCATGCCGGCCATGGCAATGAGATTGGTGAGCGCGGTCCAGAAAATGCCGCGTTTTACGCCGGCGACGCCTTTATCGGATAGGAAATACTTCTTTTGGAATGAGGCGAACATTTAGGCCTCGCCTCCCTTCGTGACGGCGGCATCCGCGGCAGCAGTGATCTTCCAGCTCGCGGCCTGTTCGTATTCGGCCCACATCTTGGCGTATAGACCGTTTTGGGACAGCAGCTCGGCATGGGCGCCAGTCTCCTGCACGCTACCTTGGTTGAGCACCACGATCTTGTCGGCCCCCACCACGGTCGAAAGCCGGTGCGCGATCATAATGACTGTGCGACCCGCCGCCAGTTTGCTAAAGGCACGCTGGATGAGCGCCTCGTTCTCGGGGTCGGCAAACGCTGTGGCCTCATCGAGCACCACGATAGGTGCGTCTTTAAGGATCGCGCGGGCGAGTGCCACGCGCTGTACCTCGCCGCCCGAAAGATATGCCCCTCCAGCACCGAGCATGGTGTTAATACCCTGCGGGAGCTTGGCCACAATGTCGTCGCACTGAGCTGCGGAGAGGGCCGCACGCACTTCGTCGTCAGTGGCCGTAGGCTTGGAGGCGCGCACGTTATCGGCAAGTGTTTGCCGGAACAGTTGGTTGGTCTGAAACACAAAGGCGACCTGGTCCATGAGCTCGTGCGGATCCATGTCGCGAACGTCTACGCCGCCCACAAGCACGCGACCCGAGGAAACATCCCAAAAACGCGGGATCAGGCTTGCGCAGGTTGACTTACCGCCGCCAGAGGGACCCACCAACGCGAGGGTGCTACCTGCAGAAACGCTAAAGCTCACATGGTTGACGGCAGGTGCCTCGGCACCCTCGTAGGTAAAGCTTACATCCTCAAAGCGCACATCGCTGCCGATAGGGTGCTTGGGCTGGGCAGGCACGGAGAGCTGCTTGGAATCCATAACGCTTCGGATGCGCGCCAGCGAATCGGCACTCATCTGAGACGCCTCGCCCACAAACATGAGCTTGGTCATGGCCGTCGGCACCACGGCCGAAAAGATCGCGTAAAACGTGAAGTTGACCATAAAGTGCGCGAAGTCCGTCTCGCCCGGCGCCAACAGCAACGCCACGGGCAAAAGAAATGCCACGAGGCCATTGAGCGCGGTAAGGTTGAGCACCTGCGGGCCTCGGCAGAACGTGCCCGCATAGCTTTGCGCCATGTCGGCGTATTCGGCGATCGCATCGTGAAACGCCTTAAAGGAGTAGACCGTCTGCTGGAAGACCTTGACCACGGGAATGCCGCGTACGTATTCGGTGCCGGTCTTGTTCATCTTGACCAGCGCGCCCATGTAGGCCTTCATGAACTCGGCGCCCTTGCCGCTCATCATGGTGGCCATGGCGCCAAGCGAAACGGCGACCGAGATAAGGCATGCCGCGCCCAAGCGCCAATCGAGGGCGAAAAGCAGCACGAGCAAGCCCACGACCATGGCGGTGGCGCCGGCGATATCGGGTAGCATGTGCGCGAGCAGGGTCTCGGTGGAGGCGGCGCATCCGTCTACGATACGGCGCAGCTCACCGGTGGCGTGTGTGTCAAAGTAGCCAAGCGGCAGCTTAAGCAGGTGCTCGCTCGTAGTCTTGCGAATATTGGACGCGCAGCGAAACGCAGACAGGTGCGTGCACATGAGTCCCACGAAATAGACCACAATGCTCGCCAGGCCAAAACCCACGGCCCACCAGCCATACATCGCGATGTCCGTGGCTTCGCTCCAGTTAGGTGCCACGGCGATCAGATCGCGCGCGACAAGCCAAATGCACACGTACGGGCCAAAGCTCAGCAGCTGCGAGAGCGCCGAGAGAGCCATGCCCAAATACGTTAGGAATTTGCGGTCGCCGGCATATGCAAGCAGCTCGCCGATACCGCCGCCTTCCCTTTTTGACCCCTTTGCCATGAGATTCCCTTCTAACGGCTTGAGAGTTAACCATAATGAACTTATCATTGATGTGTTAGCCAAGGCTCACAATCGAGCCAGGCGTGGACGTTTCTGTAAAGGAAAGGGACGCTTTTGCAAATACGGCGGGCAGCGACCGACATAACCGAGCTCTACGCACCGCAGTTTGAGCAGTTTGGCCTGGAGCTTACCGGCAAGGGCGCCGTCTTTACCGGCGAGGTGGCAAACGATCGGGCGCACGGACGCGCATGGATCATGCCCCTTTCCCCCACCTGCATCGTCATGGAGCATTTCATTACCCCGACACACAACATGCTCTTGGCCGAGTACACACCCGAACCGTACGCGTGCGTGAGCGAGGTCAGCGCGCCCACACTTACATGCATGCCCGAGGCTGGCATAACGCCCGCGAACCTTAAACCATTGCATGGACCGTGGCCAAACAATGCCGTTTGCAGCTTTATCCAAGATAGCTGTGGCGAGGAATTAAGCCCGCTGTTTGCGGGGGAGCTTTATCACTCGCGCTCGGTGCTCTTTTTGCCTGGATATTTTGACGAACTGGAGCACCGCTATCCCACCGAGTTCGCGGGAATCTTTGAGGCGTTTGCCGAGCCATGGCACGAGGAAGCGACGTCTGCCATCTGCCACACACTACGCCGAATCAACGAGGACCGCGCTCGCGCCGTAGGCGGGCATGTCTATATGCAGGGCATCGTGGAGACCATGGTCGCGGAGCTCGCCTGTTCGCGCGCGGCCCACAAGCAGGCGCGGCAGGCGGCAGACACACGCGTCAGCATAACCATTGCCGAAGAAGCAACGGCGATGATTGAGCGCGCGCTCGACAAAGGCAGGCGTGTGGGTATCAACGAGGTGGCCGAGGGGCTCTACACAAGCCGCTCCAAGCTATGCGCCACCTTTAAGGCCCAAACTGGCGAGTCCCTGGGCGCCTACATTCGCAGACGCCGTATGGAGCGAGCACAGGACCTTTTGGCCGATAGCTCGCTCACGATAGCGCAGGTCGCAGAGCGTCTAGGCTACCCTCAGCAGGCCGCCTTCGCCCAAGCCTTCAAGCAACACACCGGCACCACCCCCACCGCCTGGCGTTCCCAGCATCAATAAAGAGACGGCAGAGGGCCAGTGTGACAAAGGGAAAGTCCCTTTGTCACATCTACAAAAATGGGTGCGCCGACGGCGCACCCATTCACCAAATTCCATTCAGCCCACCTGACCCGAAAGGCCGAGTCGCCACGAAACCCGGGGGCCCCGGCAGGGCGGGTGCTTCCTCAAAATGAGTTCCCTCCAAAACAATGGGCGCGCCAACGGCGCGCCCATTCACTCTATTCCATTCAGCCCCGCCTGACCCGAACGGCCGAGTCGTTACGGAACCGAGGGGCCGGGCGCAGGGCCTTGCCTCTCAATGAGTTCCGCACGAACAGGAGGCGCCAGTGGCGCCTCCGTCGTGAGTCAGGACTGTCCGAAATTGAGAGGCAAGGCCCTGCGCCCGGCCCCTCGGTTCCCGTTTACGAGAGCGACGTTCTCAGCAACTCGTTGAAGAGCTTCGGGTTGCCCTTGCCGCGGCTCGCCTTCATGCACTGGCCCACCAAAAAGCCGATAACCTTCTGGTTGCCGTCACGATATTGCTGCGCCTGCTCGGCACAGTTTGCCAGCACTTCGTCCACGATCGGCTGCAGCGCGCCGGCATCGCTCACCTGACGCATACCACGCTCGTCGACGATCTTGTTGGGGTCATCGCCGGTCTGGGCCATGGCCTCAAAGACCTCGTGAGCCTGGTTGGAGCTGATGGCATCGGTCGCCAGCAGCTTGGCAAGAGCCGCCACTTGAGCCGGCGCGATACCGGACTCTGTCAGCGAGACGCCCGCACTCTTAAGATAGGCGATCATCTCGTTCACCAGCAGGTTCGCGACCGTCTGGGCCTCCTTGCCAGCCATACCGGCAGCGGCGGCCTCAAAAAACTCGGCAAACTCGGGGTCGCCGGCGATTTGCTCGGCATCGGCCGCCTTAATGCCAAAGTCGGCCTCAAAGCGGGCACGCTTGGCATCGGGCAACTCGGGGATCTCGCCGCGGCAACGGTCGATAAACTCGTCGTCCAGGTCGAACGGCGCCAGATCGGGATCGGGGAACAGACGATAGTCGTCAGCCGTCTCCTTCACACGCATGACCACGGTGCGCTTGCGGCTGGGCTCCCAGTGGCGGGTCTCTTGGTAGATGATGCCGCCCTCCTCGAGTACCTCGGCCTGGCGGCAAATCTCGTAGGCAAGGCCGTCGTGCAGGCTCTTAAACGAGTTGAGGTTCTTGAGCTCGGTCTTGGTGCCCAGCTTGGTCTCGCCGCGGCGGCGCAGCGATACGTTGCCGTCGCAGCGCATGGAACCCTTCTCCATAGAGCAGTCCGAAATGCCCAGCGTCACAAAGATGCGACGGAGCTTCTCCATAAACAGGCGAGCCTCCTCGGGCGTGCGCAGGTCGGGCTCGGTGACGAGCTCGATGAGCGGCGTGCCGCAGCGGTTGTAGTCGACGAGCGACTCGGCCGCGGCGGTAATGCGGCCCTCGGCACCGCCCACGTGGACCATCTTGGCGGCGTCCTCCTCCATGTGGATGC
>CAJMOP010000027.1 GCA_905215115.1 uncultured bacterium
CCTCGTCCTTGGTAAAGCCGACCTCCATAAGCGGCGAGCGCACGCCGAGCTCCTGGGCGGCGCGCATGCCGGGGCGGTAGTCGCCGCGGTCGCTTGCGTTGCTGCCGTCGATGACGGTGGGAAAGCCCAGCGACTTGGCGTGGTTGACGATGGCGGTAAAGCCGGCGCGCTTGCAGTGGTAGCAGCGGTCGGCGTCGTTGCAGGCTATCTGGGGGAGCTGCAGCTGATCGACCGAGAGGTTGAGTACGGGAAGCTTGAAGTGCGGCCCCTCATCGGCCTGCCCGTCAACCGCCCGCTCAAACGAAGCCTGCTCGGGCGTGCCGATGAGCGGCGTGGTGAGGTGAACGAGAAGCGTGCTGGCGGGCATGATGCGGGCGCAGACCGCGGCCAAAAAGCTGCTGTCGACGCCACCGGAAAAGCCGATGGCGACGCGTCCGTATGCTAAAAGCAGCTGCTCGAGCGCTGCGAGTTTGTCCTGAAGCCCCTCTGCGGGTGCGGTGGTGTCTGAAAGCATAAGTCGATCCTTGCCGTTGAGTACTCGGTCGAAAACTATAATCCTACCGAGTCGCTTGTCATAAGACTTCTATCTATGTAACGAAAGTGCAATATGCTATATACGTTATATACAAGTTTACAGGTGCGGTAAAGTTGCGGGAGTACAGCAGCGCGAAGAGATGGGGGACCGATATGATCAAGGCCGTTATTTTTGACATGGACGGAACGCTGGTCGACACCGAGCGTTTGGGTATCAAGGCGTGGAAGGCGGGCGCGGCCGAGCTGGGATTCGCGATTGACGATGCGCTGATCCATCAGTTTATCGGCCGCACGTTGCCCGATGTCATGGAGATCCTTGATGGGCATTACGGCAGCCGCGAAACCGCTGAGGCAATCTATCGTCGCCATAGGGAGATTCGCGACGAGATGGTCAAGACCGATCTGGAGCTTAAGGCCGGTGCCGCCGAGTGCCTCGACGAGCTGCTGGCTGCGGGCTATCACGTGGGTCTTGCGACGTCGTCGCGCCACGTTACGGCCGAGCGCAACCTTAAGATGGTCGGCCTCTTTGATAAGTTTGAGACGGTGACCTGCGGCGAGGACGTCGTACACGGCAAGCCCGACCCTGAGATGTACCTGCTCGCCTGCGAGCGCGCGGGCTTTGCTCCCGAGGAGTGCGCCGTGGTCGAGGATTCCCGCAACGGCTGCGTCTCGGGCATCACGGCCGGCTGCCACGTCTTCGCCGTTCCCGACATCGTGCCGCTGCCACAGGACGTGGTGGATGGCTGCGAGGCTGTGCTCGATACGCTGTTCGATCTGCCGGCCGCGGTCAAGGCCGTGCGCTAGCGTTTGCACGCGAGTCGCCATGCCCCGCGCCCGATCCCGCAGGACGGTGACGGTAACGGCGCCTGCGTGGAGGCGCTGACGCAGTCAGCCCCTCTTATCACGCCAAGATTGCTGTTTTGGCCGATAAGAGGGACATTGTGCTTTAAGCGACTGGGGCTGCGGCCTTGGTAAGGAGCTGGCGGAGGGTTATGACGCTACAAGTTATTCCAGGAGCCAGTCGATCACGTTGCGCTTGCGGACTCCTTCGTAGTTCGCGTCCGCAAACAGCGTGTCGAGCGTAAGAAGCGTCTTGGGGTAGTTGTCTCGGACTTTCTTAAAGGGGGCCAACTCTCGATTGAGGGTAGTTTCGTCGAGCGCTGTGGCTGAAACCTGAAAATAGGCTGTCTCGTCTGACTTTAGGGCAACAAAATCGATTTCCCCGCCGTCGATATCGCCCACGTAGACGTCGTATCCACGGCGTAGGAGCTCGAGATAAACAACATTTTCGAGGATATGACCGATATCGCTGCTTTGGGTTTTGACGAGAGCGCCTCTAAGTCCAAGGTCAACGGCGTAGTATTTGCCGTTTGTTGAAAGAAGCTGCCGACCGCGCACGTTATAGCGCGGAGCAAAGTACAACACAAGGCTGTCTGTTAAGCCTTTGAGGTACTTGGCTACGGTTTTCTGGTCGGTTTTGTTGCCGTTGGACGAGAGCGTGTCGGAGATTTTTTTAATCGAGATCCGGTTTCCAATGCTATGGAGTAGGAACTTGGTGATATCGCGCAGGGTCGGGACGTCCGAGACCTTCAGGCGTTCGATAACGTCGCGTATGACGATGGTATCGTAGAGGCTCATAAGATAATCGCGCGCCTGGGGTCCCTGAATACCCGTCTCGGCGATAAAGGGAAAAGAGCCCCGGGTGATGTACTCGTCAAACAACTGCGCGGGAGCCTTTCCGTCATTGGTTTTTGCCGAGCAAAACTCTTTAAAGGATAGGGGCAGTATCTTGAGCTCTACGTAGCGGCCGGAGAGCAAAGTTGCCAGCTCGCTCGAGAGCAGATAAGCGTTGGAACCGGTTATGTAGAGGTCGACATTGTCCTTGATAAAAAGACTGTCGACGGCTTTTTCGAAATGCTCGACGTGCTGTATCTCGTCCAGAAAAACGTAGTTCATCTTATCGGGGACGAGTCTGGCGGAAATGTAGTCGTAGAGTGTTCTATACGACGTAAGCGACTCGAACTCCAGGTCTTCAAAGTTGAGGGATATAACCTGGTCGCCTGTGATTCCATGATCGCGCAGGTAGCTACGGTAGATTTCGAATAGCTTTGATTTGCCGGACCTTCGCACGCCCGAAACGACCTTGATGACGTGCGAGTCTTTCCACGAAATGAGCCAGTCGAGGTACTGTTTGCGATCAATCAGATTCATGAAACCCCTTTCTTGGCGAGAAAAAACTGGAGCAAAATCAATACTTATAGGAAATATCTAAAAATATGGAATTGAATCTATTTTAACAAAAAAGTTAATGAAAAATGGATTACATTCCATAAATATCCGTAGCCGCAGGTCCGGCTAAACGGGGAGGGAACATGGGGCCAGCAAAACGCCGCAGCGGGACTGTTCCCGTTGCGGCGTTTTTTGTTACAGGTAGGCGCCCAGGTTGATGTCGGTTATTGGGGCCGCGGATGGGCCCGTCGGGTGCTGCTCGGCCTTTTGGGTGCTCACACGTTCGAGCAAGAAGGGGCGCACGAGCTCCTGACGGTTAATGTCCTCGGCGGCCGTGGCCGTGGTGACGGTGCGCGCGGCGGAGCCGATGCGGACTCGTTTGGTCTTGGCGGCAGGCTTATCCTCGATCTGCTCCATGAGCAGCTGAACGCCCTTGCGGCCAATCTCGTAGCCTGGGGGTGCTACCGTGGTGAGCGGGACCGATCCGCTCCAAGCGAGCGGGTTGCCGTCGCAGCCGGCCACGCGGACCTGGCCGGGGACGGAAATGCCTTTGTCGGTCAGCGCCGAGATAACGCCCGAGGCCAATACGTCGGTCAGGCCGATGACAAAATCGGGGCGCTCGTCAGCAGGGCGTTCGGCAATCTGGGTACCGATGCTGTAGCCGTCGGCTGCGGTATTCCACTCCCCGGCATCGATGACCTCAATTTTGATATCAGAATGCAGGGCAAGTGCCTTGTGAATGCCAAGTACGCGCAGGGTGAGCTGCATAAATGCCGCTCTGCCCACAACGGTGATATGACGTGCGCCGCGGGCGATGGCGAGCTCGGCGATAATGCGCCCCTGCGCCTCGTTGTCGGCGGCCACGTAGTAACCGGGCTCGGAGCAATGGATGTCCAGATGGACGATCGGCACGGGCATCTTGGCCATGGCGGGGTGCCAGTCGGGGGACGCCATGGGCTGAACCATGACGCCGGACATCTGCGTGCCCATAAAATAGCGCAGGTAATGATCCTCGAGAATATCGTCGTTATCGGCATTGGCGATGAGCAGATCGTAGCCGTGCTTGCGGGCCTCGTTGTGGGCGCCGCTGGCGATTTGGAGCGAAAAGCCGTGGTCGAGACGGGGGAGCACCAGGCCAAAGGACTTGGTGGCGCCGCCCGCGAGCTGACGAGCGCTTTGGTTGGGCAGGTAGCCCAGGCGATTGATGGTCTCGTTGATGAGCCTGAGGGTCTCGGGGCGCAACTTCTCGGGATGGTTGAGCGCGTTGGAAACCGTGCCAAGCGAAACCCCGGCCTCGCGCGCGACGTCGCTGATTTTAACCTTTGCCATAGCGGCCCCTTTGATGCGTTTCAAGTACAAGCCAGATTGTAGCATCCTAAACCAACCAAAAAGTGACAGGTTTATTTTGGCAGGTTTTATCTGGGGAAACGCCGTTGCCAGCGCGACCACCACAAAGGTGCCTGTCCCCATTGTGGCGGTTTGGACCGGCTGGGCATGTGTGTATCGGGTGGTATCTAAGTTGAGATACCACATCTGGTATATCAGCTTGCGCCTGCGTGAGTACAATACTCGAACGTTATGCGTCTCAGCGCCCCTTGTGCGTGGACGTCTTGCAGTCACGCGAACGAAGGGATTTATCCTATGTGCGGAATCGTCGGCTACACCGGCTCTGATATTGCAAAGAACATCCTGGTCACGGGCCTCAAGCGCATGGAGTATCGCGGCTATGACTCCTCGGGCGTCGCGCTCGAGGTGGGCGAGGGCGCCGCGGCGCACCTCGACGTCATCCGCCGCGTGGGCAAGGTCGCGGGCTTGGAGAGCGAGCTTTCCAACATTGACAGCGACGCTACCTGCGGTATCGGCCACACCCGTTGGGCCACCCACGGCAGGCCCTCCGTCGTTAACGCTCACCCCCACACCAGCTGCGACGGTCGTATCGCCATCGTCCACAACGGCATCATCGAGAACTTCGCCGAGCTGCGCGAAGAGCTGGAGGGCCGCGGCCATCACTTTAAGAGCGAGACCGATACCGAGGTCTTCGCGCATCTGATCGAAGAGGCTTATGCCGAGACGCACGACCTGATGGCCTCTGTGCGCGAGGCGTGCACCCACGTGGTCGGTGCCTATGGTCTGGCCGCCGTGTGCGCTGACGAGCCCGGCGTGATCGCCGTGGCCCGCAAGGATTCCCCGATCGTGGTCGGCGCGGGCGAGACCGGCGCCTATGTCGCCTCCGATGTCATCGCGCTCATCGACGCCACCCGCGATGTCGTGGTGCTCGAGGACGGTCAGTTTGCCAAGCTCACGCCCGCAGGCGTCGAGTACACCGACGAGGCTGGCAACGTTATCGAGCCCAAGGTCACCCACATCGACTGGGACCTGGACATGGCAGAAAAGGGCGGTTATCCCGACTTTATGCTCAAGGAAATCCACGAGCAGCCGCGCGTCGTGCGCGACACGCTGGTCGGTCGTATGACGCCGGCCGGCGAGCTTGACATCGACGAACTGGGCCTTTCGCTCGAGGAACTCAACGACATCGACCGCGTCTACGTGATCGCTTGCGGCACCAGCTATCACGCCGGTCTCATTGCCAAGAATCTCATCGAGGGCTGGGCTCGCATCCCCACCGAGGTTGAGGCGGCCAGCGAGTTCCGCTATCGCAATCCCATCATTACGCCGACGACGCTTGTCGTTGCCGTGTCCCAGTCGGGCGAGACGGCCGATACCCTTGCCGCCATTCGCGACGCGCGCATCAAGGGTGCCAAGGTCTTCGGCATCACCAACGTGGTGGGCAGCCCCGTGGCGCGTGAGAGCGACGGCGTCATCTACACTAAGGCCAACAAGGAGATCGCGGTCGCCTCGACCAAGAGCTTCATCGGCCAGGTCGTGAGCCTTACGCTTTTGGCTCTGCTGCTAGCGCAGGTCAAGTACCGCCTGACCACCAAGCAGGCGCGCATGCTGTTCCGCGAGCTTTCCGATACGGCCGAGCAGATCCAGTGGATTTTGGATACCCAGACCGAGGCCGTGCATGAGGCCGCCCTGCTGTGCAAGGACGCGCAGTCCGCACTGTTCGTGGGTCGCGGCATGGGTGCCGCTATTTCCTACGAGGGCGCGCTTAAGCTCAAAGAGGTCAGCTACCTGCACGCCGAGGCCTACGCCGCCGGCGAGATGAAGCACGGCCCCATCGCCCTGATCGACCCGGGCTTCCCCGTCATCGCCGTGGCCACCAAGAGCGCCACCTACGACAAGACCGTGTCGAACCTTATGGAGTGCAAGGCACGCGGCGCCAAGGTCATCGTCGTTGCCACCGAGGGCGACGAGGAGATCAACAAGATCGCCGACTGTATTATCCGCGTGCCAACAGTCCGCGACGTGTTCAGCCCCATCACGGCGAGCGTCCCGCTGCAGCTGCTCGCCCGCGAGGTCGCCATCCTGCGCGGCTGCGACGTCGACCAGCCTCGAAACCTCGCCAAGAGCGTGACCGTGGAATAACTAATATTCCGCCGTCCTAACGACCAAGGCCCGGCTCCTGATCAAGACGGAGCCGGGCCTTTTCTGCATTTGCCCAGATAAAACCTGCCAAAATAAACCTGTCCCTTTTTGGCAGGTTAGCGGAGCTTGCTGGTCTCGAAGTACTCGGGGAACTGGTCCAGAACTTCGGTTTGGTTGCGGAACATCATATGCAGGTGCTTGCTGACCAAAAAGCTCGCTTCGATGGGGTCGCGACCGGCGATAGCGCGGCGAATCTGCTTGTGCTCGTTCACGATGTCCTGATTGTCGAGAACCTGCGTGGCGGCGCGCAGCCAGCGGAAGCGCTCCAGGTCGGCATTGGTCTCTTCGAGCCACGACCACACGGTGCTGCGACATGCGATGCTAAAAATCATGTGATGCATGAGGTTGTCGCTCAAAAAGAAGCCGATGCGATCCTCTTCGGCCATGGCCTTTTCCTGCAGCACGATGGCGCGGTCGAGCTGCTCGATGCCGGTCGACGTGGCGCGCGCACAGCACTCCACAATCACCTGCTTTTCCAGATGCTCGCGGATGTAACAGGCACTCTCGGCAAGGGTGAGGTTGATGGGTGAGACGTAGGTGCCGCTCTGGGGCACGGTGCGCACCAGGCCTTCCTGCGCCAAGCGAACCAAAGCCTCGCGCACGGGCGTGCGACCCATATCCAGGTCGTCGCAAAGTTGCTTGACGCCCAGCTTTTCGCCCGGCTTGTAGTCCAGGTAGACGATTTTGCGTCGAATGGTGTGGTAGGACTGGTCCTGTAGGCTCGTTTCCTGCTCGCCGACGTGCATCGATTCTTCCATAGCGCCTCGCAACTGTTCTATCAAACTCATATGTCAGTTGTTAATTATGCCGCGAATCAGCTTTCCGCGGTGGGTAATTCGGCTGTTGCCCAAGAACTATTGCGGCATCTTAGTCTTTGTTTACGCAAGGCTGCGCTCAATGTTGCCGTATCATAAGCCGTCGCAAACGTGAAAGAGAAAGAAGGAATCCCATATGCAACTGGCGAATATCGTACGCGAGCGCTGGAAGGGCGTCTTGTTCTGCCTGATCATCGCTATCCCCGCAACGCTGCTCGGCAAACAGATTGAGGTGGTCGGTGGGCCGGTATTCGCCATCCTCTTCGGCATGGTTCTGGCAATCGTCTTTCCCAAGAATCATCGCGAACAGCTCGCCGCCGGTGTCACCTATACGTCTAAAAAAGTCTTGCAGTACGCGGTTATCCTGCTTGGCTTTGGCATGAACCTCTCCCAGATTCTGTCCAAGGGCGCCCAGTCGTTGCCGATTATCGTGGCGACGATCTCGACCTCGCTTGTCATCGCCTTTGTGCTCTGCCGCGTTATGAACGTGCCGAGCAAGATCGCGACGCTTGTGGGTGTGGGTTCGTCGATTTGCGGCGGTTCTGCCATCGCCGCGACCGCGCCCGTCATCGATGCCGACGATCGCGAGATTGCCCAGGCTATTTCGGTCATCTTCCTGTTTAACGTTATCGCGGCGCTCGTGTTTCCAACGCTCGGCGGTATGCTCGGGCTGACCAACGAGGGCTTTGGCCTGTTTGCCGGCACCGCCATCAACGACACCTCGTCCGTAACGGCTGCGGCGAGCGCTTGGGACAGCATGCATCCCGGCGCCAATGTGCTCGAGAGCGCCACGGTGGTCAAGCTCACCAGGACACTGGCCATTATTCCCATCACGTTGGTCCTCGCATGCTGGCAGATGCATCTGGCGCGCAAGGCCGGCGGCGACGCCAAAAGCACGTTCTCGCTTAAACGCGCGTTTCCCATGTTTGTGCTGTTCTTTGTGCTGGCGAGCGTAATCACCACGGTGCTTCAGCTTCCCGTGTCCATCACGGCGCCCATCAAGGAGCTGTCGAAGTTCTTTATCGTGATGGCCATGGCGGCTATTGGCTTTAATACCGATATCGTCGAGCTGGTCAAAAAGGGCGGCAAGCCCATCGCGCTGGGCTTTTGCTGCTGGATTGGCATTGCGTGCATGAGTTTGGGAATGCAGCACGTGCTGGGAATCTGGTAGAGGAGTAGCTTATTTGCGTGCTGGTTGCTGGTGAGCGCATGCCTGCGGTGGAGCGATAGGAGCTCTTGCGGGTATGGCTTGTCCGCAGGTTTATAAGTCCCGAAGAGCTCTTATCGCCCCGCCAGGATGGCGATGCGGGGCAACACCTATACTCGCAGGACGGCGCTTTCTGCCCTATAGTGTTTGGTGAGCAATATCGTTCAATTTTGAAACACTCGGTCGTGCGACCGTCGGCGGTTGCACGTCGCCGCGGACAGGGGCAAATCATGGATAGCGATGCCAAGCTGAACATCTTGACCGAGGCCCTGGCTGCTGCCGGGGCCTCGGCATTGGCAATCGATGCGCGTGGGGACGTCGCGATTTCGACCATGAATGACGCGGCGCTTGAGCGGGATGTGGCGGCTTTTGTCGCTGAGCGCCTCGACCGTATAGGAGACGGCGCGCGTCTGGTTATGGGGCGTGCGGGTACGCGCCTGAGCCTGACCGTTCGCCCCACCGACAAAGAAGGCGGGGGCCTTTGGGTCGTCGTGGTCCGCGAGGTACGCGGCGCCGCGGCACATGCGGGCATCGAGTGGCTCAACGCCGACGAAGTTGAGGCCCGCTACGAATCGAGCGCGTACGGCATCGTTGAGGGGGCGGCCTCGGTAGCTGCGCCGGTCGCCGAGAGTTACGCGCGCGGCGTGCCCCTTATGCTCGAGGGCGAGCTGGGAGCGGGTCAGGTCGAGATCGCCAAGCGCCTCTATCTGGACGGTCCTTTTGCCGATCAACCCTTTGTTGCCGTTGCGCTCGATGAGCTTACCGATCGCGGTTGGCGCCACGTGCTCAAAAGCGCCGAATCGCCGTTGTTCCAAACGGGGCTGACACTTTGCATTGAGGGCTGGAACACGGTTGGCCCCCAGCGTCTCCGCGAGCTCGTTTCCACGATGGCCGACACCGCGTTGGCGACGCGCTGCCATGTGGTGCTGACGGCGAATGACATGCCGGGCGGCAGCGAAAGTGATCAAGCTGCCTTTGTGACTGAGCGCTTCGCCTGTGCGGTGAGCGTGGCGCCGGCAATCGCCGAGCAGGGAGCCGCGTCGACGAAGGTTGCGCGCTATTTGGAATATCTCGCTGATGCATTTGGGACGGCAGCGCCCACGTTGTCTGCCGCGGCGGCAAAGACGCTCGATGTTTACCGCTGGCCGCGCAATTATCTGCAGCTCCGCGAGGTCTCGGAACGACTGTATATATTGGTGGGGGCGGGCACGGTGGACCGCACTGTGGCGGAGGAAGTGCTCGCCCAAGAGGACGTGATTAAGACCGCAACCTTTGGCGCCCCGACACTCGAAAGCGACCTGTATATCCTGCGACCGCTGGCCGATACCGAGCGAGATATCGCGCATCTGGTTGTAGATCATCTCCACGGCAACCGGACCCGTGCGGCGGAGGTGCTGGGCGTAAGCCGAACAACGCTGTGGCGCTTGCTGAAGGACGATGACCGTTGAGCGAGGCGCCCGTGACCGCGCGCGACGCGTGTGCTACAGTCCAAAGCGTTATTGTTTCGATTTGGTTACGGCGTGCGGGGGCGTATGGCTGAGACTACAAAACCGAGCCGCAGAAGGCGGAGTGCCGCGCCGGTTAACCGACGCACAACATCGGTGACGTGGGGCAAACACGCCTCGGGGTTTGACGGCTCGTTCAAGCGCACTAAATACGGCTATCCTTCGACAGGTGCTCGCTTGGCAATGCAGGCAGAGTCCTCGCTGTGGGGCCGCAAACGCGTGGTGGGCTCAAAGCTCAAGCACGACGGCACGCTCGGCTACATCAGCCGCGGGGCGGCTCGCCGCAGTGGGCTCAATCCTGCTGGTTGGCATCGTTATGTGCCGATCGCGGTCGTCGTTGCAGTGATCGTCATCGCACTCGCTGCGCTTGGCTACGCCGGCGGTGGCGCCAACTTGGACGCGGTGTTTAAATCGCCCGAGCTCGCGCACGCAGGCACAGAAGTTGTCGAGGGCGCTCAGACCCAGACGGGCGTCGCGCCCCAGCGCGGCATGGTCGCGGCAGCCTCCACCATCGCCGACGCTCAAAAGGACGAGGGCGAACAGGGCGACGGCGCCGAAACGACCCACACGAACGAAACGACGACAACTCCATCGGCAAGATAAGTTGCGAGTGGGGTGGCTAAAATAGCCTCGTCCCAAATTAGCTACCCCTATGACGCTCTTGGGTTACCTTACGTAGACGACGTTGTCGCGGCGGGGTTTGGGCTCGGGTAGCGTGTCCTCGGCATAGCCCAGAATGCAGTGACCGACACCGCGCAGGCTGCCGTCGGCGGGCAGGCTCCAGCTGGCCAGCAGCTCCAGGCCCTCGGGCGAGTCAAAGACCTCATGCGCGCGGTGAATCCAGCATGAATCGACACCCAGTGCATAGGCGGCGTTGAGCAAGTTGCCCATGGCGAGCGAGCCGTCTTCCAGATGCGTGGGCACGTTGCGGTCGACCAGTACCACCACAACCGTTTTGGCTCCGTAGAAGGGGTCGCCGTTGCTACCCATGACTTGGGCGTTAAGCTGCGAGAGACGCTCGACGGTCGCGGGATCGGTGACGGCGACAAACGTCACCGGCTGGCGGCCCATGCCGCTCGGTGCATATTGGCCGGCTTCGATAATACGTGCAAGCTTTTCGGCCTCGACGGGACGATCGCTGTATTTGCGGCAGCTGCGGCGGTGAATGAGCGCTTCGATAGTCTCCATGGTGCCTCCTTGTAGTGGCGTTGCAGATGCCCCGTTCATACCCGTCGGGCTCAAACGATAGACGGTCAATTGCCCGGCCAAAAGGATAGATTCCAATTGGGAAAGTAGGTTTGCATAAAAGTACCTTCAGAATGTGACAAACAAATGGGATGGTTAAACGTTTTATCCCGTCTACCCTGCGGTTTTTTACCACTTGCCTAAATGACGAACGTATAACCTCTGATAAAGGTTTTACTAAAGGAGTGCCAACGTTTATCAATGCGCCGTGGTGGCGCCGGGCCAGGAGGTAACTATCATGTTCCAGGCTGGAGATGTCGTCGAGACCGACTTCGAAGGATTTCTGAAGCTGCTGCGTTCCAAGACGCGCGCTTTCGTGTCGATCAACGATCACGAGTACTACATCACGCACACCGATGGCTACTGGCGTGTTCAGGATTGCGAGGCCCTCAACGATAAGGGCCACTTTACTGACTGCTCCGAGCTGGTCAACACGGTCTGCGAGGTTGTTGAGCTGCCTTGGATTTGCGGCAAGAGCCTGCATGACAGCTTTGCGGGCGCTACGGTCTACGAGGCCGTCGCTGCCTAACAGGCAATAAAACCCGATTTTCACGTGACCGCTGGCGCCGCCCCCGCGCCGGCGGTCTTTTTCTGCCGATAGGCCATAAAAGTGCACGCGTTTGCGGAGAGCCTGTTGACGATAGTCAAAACTCGGACTAATCTAGAGACACAAAATTGGTCAAAAATCGGACAATCGAATGGTGGGATAGATGAATAGTGCGGTTGCGTTGGTCGACTTCGACCGATTGCTCAATGGACTCGACCATATCTATTCGGAGTTCTCGCGCGCCTGCGGCCTTTCGGACTGCGCTTACTGGATGCTCGTCGATACCAGCACGGCGGGCGGCAGTATTGCCGTAAGCCGTCTGACAAGCGAATGGTTCTACAGCAAGCAGACCATCAACTCGGCAATTAAAACCTTGACGGCGCGGGGCTTCGCAACGTTGGAGTTTGCCGAAGGCAGTCGTAAGAACAAGGTTGTGAGCCTGACCGAAGAGGGCAGGCGATTTGCCGAGCGTTATGCGCTGCCGGCACTCAAGGCCGAGCAGCGAGCCTTTGGCGCGCTTGAGCCATGTGAGCAGCGCGAGATTATGCGCTTGATCGGCAAATTCTCTCAGGTGCTCGGCGATGAGTGCGATGCCTTTAAGCAGCATATCGCTGCCGAGAGCCAAGCCGAGAATCAAGGTGAGGGGGAGTCGTGCGACTGTTAATGAGGTTTCTAAAGCCATATCGAGGGCTTGTCGCAGTGACGCTGCTGGTGCTGCTGGTGGATAACGTCGGTACGCTGTTGGTTCCCACGATGCTGGCGAACATGGTCAACACCGGTATTACCACGGGCGATGTCGACTACATTTTACGCAACGGCCTATACATGTTTATCGCGACCAGCATGGCTAGCGGCGGCACGGTGCTGGGCTGCTATCTTTCGGCGCGCCTGGCCGCCAACGTGGCTTGCGATATCCGCAATGCCGTGTACGACAAATCGCTCGAGCTCGCGGCCAGCGATTTTGAGCGCTTTGGCACCGGATCGATGATCACGCGCTCGCTCAACGACATCAACGTGATTCAGCAGGCGATTCTGCAGACGATTCAGCTGGTGCTGCCCGTGCCGTTTTTGGCTGTGGCGGGCATCATCTTCGCCTGGTTTATCGATCCCGCCATGGGCACGCTTCTGGGCGTAGTCGTTGCGATTGTGCTGGTGGCGGCGGTCTTTACGGTTGCCAACGCGGCGCCGATTTTTATGCGCCTACAGGGCTTTATCGACCGCATGAACGTGGTGCTGCGCGAGAATATTGTGGGCGTGCGCGTCATCCGTGCGTTTAACAAGGAGCGCCACGAGGAACGGCGTCTGGACGAGGTGTTTAGCGAATACGCCGCCAACGCCATCAAAGTCAACCACCTGTTTGTGGGCCTCGACAGCTCAAGCTTCTTTTTGATGAACATCGCCGAGGTGGCGGTGCTGTGGGTGGGCGGCAACCGCGTAGGTGCCCACGCCATGCAGATTGCGAGTATCTCGGCGGTGCTGGAGTATGCAATTCTGATCCTGTTCTTTGTGATGATGGCGCAGATGGTGGTGCTGACGCTTCCGCGTGCTGCCGCGTGCCTGAACCGTGCGCAGCAGGTGTTGGAGATTGAGCCGAGCATCGTCGATGGCCAGCGTACGCTGGGTGACGGGGCGACTGCCTCCGAGGACGATGCGGATGCTGTTGCCGTGTTCGATCATATGTCGTTTCGCTTTGACGATGCCGACGAGGACACCCTGTGCGACCTGAGCTTTGCCTGTCGTCGCGGTCAGACGACCGCAATCGTCGGCTCGACGGGTTCGGGCAAGTCGACGGTGGCCAAGCTCTTGTTGCGTTTCCACGATGCCACGAAGGGCGCCATTCGCCTGAACGGCGTTGACCTGCGCGACCTTTCGCAAGGTGAGATTCGCGGGCATATCGCTTACGTGCCGCAGAAGGCGTGGCTGTTCTCGGGCACGGTGGCGAGCAACCTTCGCTTTGGTAACGAAGGCGCGACCGAGGGCGACATGCTTCACGCGCTTGAGGTTGCCCAGAGCACCTTTGTACTCGACCAACCGCAGGGGCTCGACACTCCGGTTGCCCAGGGCGGTACGAACTTTTCGGGCGGCCAGCGCCAGCGCCTGGCCATTGCTCGCGCGCTCATGAAGCGCGCCGACCTGTATATCTTCGACGATAGTTTTTCGGCCCTGGACTTTAAGACCGATGCGGCCCTGCGCCATGCGCTGCAGGACGAGACGCGCGACGCCGCGGTGCTCATCATCGCGCAGCGCATCTCGACGATTTTGCATGCCGACCAGATCGTTGTGCTCAAGGACGGCGAGGTCGTGGGCTTGGGCACGCATGGCGAGCTTATGGAAACCTGCGAGGTGTACCGCGCCATCGCGGAATCGCAAATGAAGGGAGGTGAGTAGCATGACCGGGGAGCTCAAGAAGCAGGGCGGCGTTGATGACGCCGCTGCCGCGGGACTGGTCGAGGAAACGGCTGCCGCGTCGACCGAGCTGGATGACGCCGCCAAGCGCGAGGCTCGTCGCCAGGCGCTGTACGAGGAAAACGAACGAGCCGAGGATGAGCGCGCCCGTGCCGAGGCGGAGCGCATGCGCGACGTTGACGACGAGGACGAGGACGAGACGCCTCGGGATACCTGGGCGACGGTGCGCCGCCTGTGGAGCGAGGCTGCCGGCGATCATTGGCGTTTCTATATCGTGTTCGCGAGCATCGTGTTCTACGTCATCTTTAACACCGCCGCGCCGGCATACAGCGCCCGCGTGATCGATGAGCTGTGGGGCCACATTCAGGTGGCGTTTGCCAACGGAACCACCTTCAACATCACTTGGGAGAACTGCGGCAAGACCATCTTCGTCTACTTTATGATCTGGACGGCCGCTGCCTCGTTCTATGCGCTCCAGAGTTTTTTGATGTCGAGTGTTGCTGAGCGCCTCAACCTGCGCCTGCGCAACCGCATCGCGCAAAAGCTCAGCCGTCTGCCGCTCGCTTACTTTGATGCGCATCGCCCCGGTGAGGTCGTCAGCCGCGCGACCAACGACCTGGACAAGATGTCTGAGAGCATGCAGCGCGGACTGCTGCAGTTGCTGGTGTCGATCGGTACCGTGGTGGGCGCCGTGAGCGTGATGTTCGTGTTTAGCGTGCCGCTCACGCTCATCTTTTTGTTCTTTACGGCGCTTTCGCTGCTGGTGACGAAGGTCGTGTCGCGCCGCACGCACGATGTGACGGGCGAGCGCCAGGAGTGGGTGTCCAAGATTACGAGCGCGGTCGAGGAAGGCTACTCGGGCCGTCTGGTGATCCGTGCGTTTAACCGCGAGCGCCAGAGCTCTGCCGAGGTACGCGAGGCTTCGAAGGAGCTGGCGCGCGTGAGCACCAAGGCCGACTTTATGATTAACGCCGTCGGCCCTGCGGTGCGCTTTATCGGCCGTTTGGCGCAGATCGTGATTGCGCTGGTGGGCTGCAGCATGCTGGTTGCCGGGCATATGACCGTCGGCGTGTTCCAGGCGTTCTTCCAGTTTATCTACGAGGCGTCCGAACCCATGACGCAGTTGTCGTTTACCTTTAACTCGCTGCAGAGCGCGCTGGCGAGCGCAGAGCGCGTGTTCGACCTGCTCGATGAGCCCGAGATGGAGGCCGATCCGCAGCCGGGCGAGGCTGCCAAGCTGCCGGGCAAGGTGGAGGGCCGCGTCGCTTTTGAGCACGTGCGCTTTGGCTATGCGCCCGACAAGCCGCTCATGCGCGACGTGTCGTTTGCCGCCGAGCCGGGTCAGAAGATCGCCGTGGTGGGAACCACGGGTGCGGGTAAGACCACGCTCATCAATCTGCTCATGCGCTTCTACGAGATCGACGGCGGCCGCATTACCCTCGACGGTGTGGACACGAGCCGCATGGACCGCGGCGAGCTGCGCCAGCAGTTTGGCATGGTGTTGCAGGACGCCTGGCTGTTCGATGGCACCATTGCCGAGAACATCGCCTATGGCTGTCCCGAGGCGACGCGCGAGGAGATTGTCGCGGCCGCACGTGCCGCTCAGGTCGACTTCTTTGTGCGCACTATGCCGCAGGGCTACGACACACGGGTGGCTAACGATGCCGAGAGCATCAGCCAGGGCCAACGTCAGCTGCTGACCATCGCGCGCGTGCTGCTCAACAACCCGGCGATCCTCATCCTGGACGAGGCGACATCGAGCGTGGACACGCGCACCGAGCTTGCCATCGGCCGCGCCATGGACGCGCTCATGCGCGGGCGCACGAGCTTTGTGATCGCGCACCGTCTGTCGACGATCGTCGATGCCGACCTCATCCTGGTCATGGATCACGGCAATATCATCGAGCAGGGTACGCACAAGGAGCTGCTGGCTGCCGAGGGCGCTTACGCCGACCTCTACCTAAGCCAGTTCGCATAAGGTGACAAAGGGGCAGTCCCGCATGTCGCATCGAAAAGAAGGCGCGCCGGGGGCGGATTCCCTGGCGCGCCTTTTGTGCTGGCGTTCATGCTGTGGCGGCTGCCCACGGCCCTAGCGCTCGTCCACGAGCTTGGCGACGAGGGCTTTGAGCTCGGCCACCTCTCGCTCGAGTTCCTTGACGCGACGGGCGTTTTCGTTGATGCCCTGGCGGTTGAGGGCGCTCTGCTCGGCGGCATCGTCGGGCATGTACTCGCGATGCTGCTTGGCGTCGAAGCTCTCCTCGAACACGCGGCAGCCGTTGCGCTTGATGATGCGCCCGGGCACGCCCACGACGGTGCAGTTGTCGGGCACGTCCTTGACGACGACCGAGTTGCCGCCGATCTTGACGTTGTCGCCAATGTGGATGTTGCCAAGCACCTTGGCGCCCGTGCCCACCGTGACATTGTTGCCCAGGGTGGGATGGCGTTTGCCGGTCTCGTTGCCGGTACCGCCGAGTGTGACGCCTTGGTAGAGCACGCAGTTGTCGCCCACAATGGTGGTCTCGCCGATGACAACGCCCATGGCGTGGTCGATAAAGAAATGTTTGCCGATCTGTGCAGCGGGATGAATCTCGACGCCGGTGATGTGGCGGGTGATTTGCGAGAGCACCCGGGCGAGCGAGCGATGGCCGTGCTCCCACAGCCAGTGCTCGGGCACGTGGTTCCACTTGGCGTGCAGGCCGGGGTACGAAAGAAAAATGACCAGACCGTTTTGCGCGGCGGGGTCCTGCGCTTGGACGGTCTTGATGTCCTCGCGAATGGTATTGATAAAGCTCACTGGCCGCCCTCCCTCAGCGCCGTGACAATGCGATTCAATAAAGTATAGCGATTCGCTAGGGATTAAGAAGGGCGATCTTGCTTTGCTTTGGGCGACAAGTGTCAGTTATGCAAACTTGCTGGTAATGGAGTCATGCTTTTGTGGGGTTGCGCACGAGGGGGCGCCGCAACCGTATACTGGTCAACTTGGACGTGTCCGCGCCCACAACTGAGAGGTTTAACTTCATGGGTTTCATTAATTTTATCGCCGAGCTGCTTAAGGATCCGCGCACTGCGATCGCCAGCTGGATCGCCGCTGGCCCGCTCATGGCCTACGGCTGCGTGTTCCTAATTATCTTTATCGAGACGGGCGTGGTGTTCTTCCCGTTCCTTCCCGGCGATTCGCTGCTGTTTGCCTCGGGCTTCTTTGCCCACAACGGCGGCTTTAACATCGTGGCCCTGCTGGCCGTCGCATGGGCCGCAGCCATCCTGGGCGATCAGTGCAACTTTATGATCGGCCACTTCTTTGGCCGCAAGATCATCGCCTCGGGCAAGGTAAAGGCCATGACGCCCGAGCGCATCAAAAAGTCCGAGGATTTCCTGGATAAGTGGGGCCATCTGGCCATCTTCCTCGGTCGCTTCTTCCCGTTTATTCGCACCTTTGTGCCTTTTATCGCCGGCATGGGCGGCATGCACTGGCGCAACTTTGTCATCTTTAACGTGCTGGGTGGCATTACCTGGTCGACGGTCTTTACGCTGCTGGGCTACTTCTTTGGCGGCATCCCCTTTGTGCAGGAGCACTTTGAGCTGCTGATTATCGGCATCGTCGCCGTGTCGATTATCCCGACCGTGGTCGGCCTGGTTAAGGCAAAGCTGGGCAAAAAGAACGCCTAGTCCGAGCTAGCGCGCAAACCGTGCCGTTGAGGCCCGTCACCGATTACGGTGGCGGGCCTCTCTAGCTTCGGTCAAATGAAAATACTTTAGTTAGTTAAAGAAAAACGTTTTATCCGATGCGTGTGCGGAGTACAATCTCGTGCATGCGAATCGACGTGTCATCGGCTTTGATGTCGTCCGCGTGTCCCGTCCGGCTCTACGCTCCGGGCGTGTGACGTTGCGACGCGGTCGGCCCCGGTCCTTGCGTGCGGGTTCGCGAGTATGCAACTGTGTATGTAAGGAGCGACATATGACTGTCGAGAAGAAGGATATCGATTGGGGTAGCCTCGGCTTTGGCTACATGAAGACCGATTACAGCTACGAGGCTCATTGGAAGGATGGCGAGTGGGACGAGGGCGGCCTGACCACCGACCACACCCTGCATGTCTCCGAGTGCGGTGGCATCTTCCATTACTGCCAGGAGGTCTTTGAGGGCCTGAAGGCCTACACCGCCGAGGACGGCAGCATCGTCTGTTTCCGTCCCGACATGAACGCTGAGCGTATGTACAACTCTGCGCAGCGCCTCGAGATGCCCCCGTTCCCCAAGGACAAGTTTGTCGAGGCCGTCAAGCAGGTCGTCTCTGCCAATGCCGCATGGGTTCCGCCCTTCGGCTCTGGCGCAACCCTGTATGTGCGTCCGTTTATGATCGGCTCCGGTGACGTAATCGGCGTGGCTCCCGCTCCTGAGTACACGTTCCGCATTCTCGTGACCCCGGTCGGTCCGTACTTTAAGGGCGGCCTTAAGCCCGTCAAGCTGCGCGTTTCCGAGTACGACCGCGCCGCACCGCACGGCACCGGCAACATCAAGGCCGGCCTCAACTACGCCATGTCCCTGAAGCCCACGATGGAGGCTCACCGCGAGGGTTATGCCGAGAACCTGTATCTCGACTCCGAGTCCCGCACCTATGTCGAGGAGACCGGTGGCGCTAACGTCCTGTTCGTGAAGGAGGACGGCACGCTCGTCGTTCCTCAGTCGCACACCGACTCCATCCTGCCCTCCATCACCCGCCGTTCGCTCGTTCAGGTTGCTCAGGACCTGGGCATAACCGTCGACCAGCGCCCCGTCGAGTGGGCCGAGGTTAAGGCCGGCACCTTCGTCGAGTGCGGTCTGTGCGGCACCGCTGCCGTCATCTCCCCGGTGGGCGAGATCGACAACAAGGTTTACGGCGCCGACGAGACCGTGACCTTCCCGGCTGGTTACACCGAGATTGGCCCCGTGATGAAGAAGCTCCGCGAGACCCTGACTGGTATCCAGTCCGGTGCTGTCGAGGATAAGCACAACTGGGTCTATACCGTGGCGTAAGCTGCCATAGCTGTTCGGCCCGAGGGCAACCTACCTTTCCGGCGCGTCCTCGGACATGAAAGAACCTCCGCTGCGCACTTCGTGCGGCGGAGGTTCTTTCGTCCTGCGGAGTGCGCCGGAAAGGAAGGTTGCCCTCGGGCCTGCGTTACCTCGGCGCTGCCGTTACGGGCAATATAGATCTGAATTAAAGATGGCGCGCGGCCTTTTGGCCGCGCGTTGTGCGTGGATACGAAAAGGGCCCAAGGTTTGTGCCTTGGGCCCCAAAGGGTTGATGAACTGGCTTAAGACTCGGCCTTGTTGTTTAGAACTTGACGGTCGGGGCCTGGCGGGCTGCTTCGGCGGCCTCGAAGCCCTGGCGCTCCTTAAACTGGAAGATGCCGGCAAAGATGACAGCCGGGAACGTCTGAATGGCGTTATTGTAGCTGAGCACGCAATCGTTGTAGCTCTGGCGTGCATAGCTAATCTTGTTCTCAGTATCCTCGAGCGATGCCTGCAGCTGCGTAAAGTTGGTGTTCGCCTTAAGGTCGGGGTAGGCCTCGGCTACGGCGAAGAGCTGGCGCAGCGCACCGGTCAGCACGTTGTCGGCTTCCATTTTGGCCTCGGGCGTGGTGGCCTTGACGGCGGTGTTACGCGCGCTGATCACGGCGGAGAGCGTCTCCTGCTCGTGCTTGGCGTAGCCCTTGACGGTCTCGACCAGGTTGGGGATCAGGTCGTTGCGGCGCTGCAGCTGCGTATCGATGTTCTGCCAAGCGTTATCGATGCGGTTACGCTTGGTGACCATGTTGTTGTAGATGCCGGCGATGGCGCAGACAATCACAATGACAACAACGATGCCGATGATGACGGTAATCATGATGTCTCCGTTTCGAATGGCCGCGGCGGCATGCGCCAGCTGCCGTTGGTATAACGCTACTAGTATACCCGCAACGTTTTGCCGTACCGAACTTTCCGGTAAGCGTTATGTTTTCGGCGGGGTCGGCACCGGGGCAAAGCGCGCGAGGTACAGGTGTAAGATATGCGACAGATTGACGAGTGTTGTCTTTGCCCTGAGGATGGCGATACCAGTGGACCTTCGCATTAAGAAAACCTACCGTGCCCTGTTCGATGCTTTCACCGAGCTTCTCGAGGAGCATCGTTTTGAGGACCTGACGGTTGCCATGCTGTGCGACCGCGCCATGATTCGCCGCACGACGTTCTACAAGCACTTTCGCGACAAGAACGACTACTTTGCCTTTTATATCGATGAGCTCATGTCCGGCTTGCCGCAAAAACAGCCCGATGAGGCCGGCACAGTGTCTGCCGAGGACGTGCGCGCGCTTCGGCACGCGATTTTGGACGATGCCATGGACCTGATTCTGGCCCATGAGCAGCTCATGGACAACATTTTGGCGAGCAGCATGTCGGGAATGCTGACCAACGTTATTTGCGACCGCATTGCCCGCTCCATCCGCGAGCGTGTGATGAACGTGCTTGCCGAGGATGCCCTGGCCCCCGTGTCACTCGAGACGACGTCTGAGTTTGTCGCCGGCGGTATTATTCGACTTTTCACGATATGGTGGGAATCGGGCCACGATCTTGAGCGTCGACCCGAGATGGCCGACGTGGTCGATGCGCTGTTTGAGCGGACCATGACACCGGTGCATCACTAAAAGTGGCGGAGAGAGGGGGATTCGAACCCCCGGAACGCTCTCGCGCTCAACGGTTTTCAAGACCGCCGCATTCAACCGCTCTGCCATCTCTCCGTGAGTCGTAATGATAGCATCGTTTTGAATTTGCAACAGGGAAGGCGAACGATGACGATCACCGAAATCGACGAGAAGTTCATGCGCGAGGCGCTGGCGGAGGCTCGCGCCGCTGCTGCGGTGGGCGAGGTGCCCATCGGAGCCGTAGTGGTGCGCGACGGCGAGATCGT
>CAJMOP010000028.1 GCA_905215115.1 uncultured bacterium
GCGGCCGCACGGCAGCACGTCGAGTGTGGCAAAGTAGTCGCCCGGGCGCTCGGCGCGGCGGATGAGGTCGGCCGATCCGTCGGGGCGCAGCAATACCTCGGCGGAGCGCAGGCGTCCGTTGTAGTTGTAGCCCATGGAGTAGCCGTGCGCGCCGGTATCGTGGATCACGAGCACATCGCCCATGTCGATATGCGGCAGCTCGCGATCGATGGCGAACTTGTCGTTGTTCTCGCACAGATTACCCGTGATGTCGTAGGTGTCCGTAACGGGCGCTGTGGTCTTGTCGGCGCCACCCGGCTGGCCCATCACCGTGATGTGGTGGTAGGCACCATACATGGCAGGGCGGATCAGGTCGACGGCGCTTGCGTCGACACCGATATAGTCCTTGTAGATCTGCTTTTCGTGGATGGCCTTGGTGACCAGGCAGCCGTAGGGCCCCATCATAAAGCGGCCCATCTCGGTGCAGATGGCCACATCGCCCATGCCGGCAGGAACCAGGATCTCGTCGTATGCCGCGTGTACGCCTTCGCCGATGGCGTGAATGTCGTTGGCCTGCTGCTCGGGCAGATAGGGGATACCGACGCCGCCGGACAGATTGATGAAGGCGACATGTGCGCCGGTCTCGCGCTCCAGGCGCACGGCAAGCTTAAAGAGGATGCGCGCGAGCTTGGGGTAGTAGTCGTTGGTGACGGTGTTGCTGGCAAGGAATGCGTGGATGCCAAAGTTTTCGGCGCCCTTGGCCTTGAGCATGCGGAAGGCCTCGAAGAGTTGCTCTGTGGTCATGCCGTATTTGGAGTCGCCGGGGTTATCCATGATGCCGTTGGAGAGCTGGAACAAGCCGCCCGGATTAAAGCGGCAGCTGACCGTCTTGGGGATGGGGCCTGCAACGCGCTCAAAGAACTCAATGTGGCTGATGTCATCAAAGTTGACGATGGCGCCCAGCTTGTCGGCGAGCTCAAAGTCCGCTGCCGGCGTGTCGTTGGACGAGAACATGATGTCGTGTCCCGTGATGCCCAGCGAGCGGGCGATCATGAGCTCGGTATAGCTCGAGCAATCGCAGCCGCAGCCGTATTCGTTGAGAATGGAGATGAGCGCTGGGTTGGGGTTGGCCTTGACGGCAAAGTATTCCTTAAAGCCCGGGTTCCAGGCAAAGGCGTCGCGCACTTCTTGCATGTTGCGGCGGATGCCCGCCTCGTCATATAGATGAAACGGCGTGGGGAACTGCTCGACGATATGCTCGAGCGTCTCCTTGTCCACAAACGGCTGCTTTGCCGCATATGCCTCGTTGGGAGTCAGTGACATGTCCCGTAAACCTCGCTATCCAGACGGCGCTACCTGCGCATCGAATCCGCATAGCGTGGACCCAATGTCCGGATAGCGCTCCCGCATTGCTGCAGACAGTCCTGCGGGTGTTTCCCGCAGGCCCACCAGGTTGTTCGTGCCCGAAAAACCCAGTTCGGCGGGTTTCGCCTCCCCGCGGGGTCAAAGCCTGCCGGCTCGCCCGCGGTTCTTCGTGCCCGCGCCTCTATCAAGTGGTAAAGACCCTACCACGTTGCACTTTACCAAACAAGAGTATTCGTATATAACGTTTAAAAAATGCAAGGATATGCTGGATATAAGGGTGCGGCAATCTTGCGGCACAATAGATGGCAACCGTTGCGCACCCATGGAAGGAATCAATATGACCGAGCTCCAAGAACTCCGTCGCTATCGGCGCGACTTGCACAGGATTCCGGAGCTCGACTTCGATCTTCCGCAGACTATCGCCTATATCGAGGGCGTGTTGGCGCCGCTCGACTGCGAGCTGACCCATCCGTGCCCCAGCTGTGTCTGTGCGTTCTTTGACGCTGGCGTTGGCGCCGCGCATGCCACGGCGATTCGCGCCGACATGGATGCGCTTCCCATTGCCGAGGCGACGGGCGCGGCCTTCGCCTCGTCTCATCCCGGCAAGATGCACGCTTGCGGGCACGACGGACACATGGCCATGGCGCTCGCCGCCGCGACGTATGTCGACCGCACGATTCGCGAGCAGCCGGGTTCACTTAAACGCAACGTGCTTTTTGTGTTCCAGCCGGCCGAGGAAACGACCGGTGGTGCCAAGACGGTATGCGAGAGTGGTGTGTTCGAGCGCTATGGGGCCGACCGCATTTTTGGCTTCCATGTGTGGCCCGATCTGTCTGCCGGCACGCTGGCGAGTTGTTCTGGTCCGCTGCTGGCGCGTTCGAGCGAGACGCATATCCATATTCACGGTACGAGTATCCATATTGCTAAGACTTATGGTGTGCCGGTTGAGGAGTCACACGATGCCGCGTTGGCGGCAGCGAAGTTTTTGGTTACCGAGCGCGAGCTGATGGACGAACTGGGCACCGACGAGCCCTGTATCGGCAAGTTTGGCCTGCTGCAGGCCGGTACCGTCTGCAACGCGGTGGCGGGGGAGGCCCATGTGGCCGGCAGCTTGCGTGTGTTTACGGACGGCATGTTCGACCGTGCACGCGAGGGTGTGCGCCGCGTGCTTGATGAGGCATGCACTGCAACGGGCTGCACGTACGATCTCGACTTTGCCGAGGGCTATCCGCCAGTCGATAACGACCCCGAGCTGTTTGCCTGCATTGCGCCCGCCTTGTCCGAGCTGCAACTTGTGGATGAGCCGCTGCTGATCGCCGAGGACTTTGCGTTCTATCAGCGTCATCTGCCGGGCGTGTTCTTCTTGCTGGGCACGGGCGTGCCGGAGGGTCAAGAAAACCCGAGCGATTCGGATGGCTGTCCCGCCTATGCCGCGAGCGCTCTGCATACTGATACCATGCTCTTTGACGAGGAAATCCTACTCAAAGGCCTCGATGTCTACAAACGATTGCTTGGCTTGGAGTGACGATGGAACGACGCCGACAGTCTGCCGTATATAGTCCGGGTGGATGCGGATGCGGTTTGCTGCTGCTTCCGGTCATCGCTGTGAGCATTGGCGTGATGTTTGTGTTTGCTGGGCTGGCTGCGGCGGCACTCGTACTGTTTATCACCGCCATCGGCGTGACGGTCTGGCTGTGCCGTTCTCGCGAGCAGCGCCGCGCCGACGGTAAGACCAATGTCGGCTGGGTCGTCTTCCTGATCATTGCGTACCTATTGAGCATCAGCTACCTGGTGTTCTTTGTCCTAATGATGATCAGTGCCTTTACCGGGAAATCCGTCACGGTGGGTTGATGCGCTGCCAGCAGACGGTCACGCAAAGTGCGTTTGCTCGGCGTCTGGATAGCTGCATTGGCCGTTTACCGCAACCTTAGCCCTCAGCTAATGAATTCAAGTTCAATCCTTTCTACGATGTGCTGTGTGCCGGCACGGTAGCCGGATCGTAGGAAGGATGAATAATGGCAAAAGAGGGAAAGAAGCCGATCGGCAAGATTGTCCTAGGCGTCATCGTGGTGCTGGTTATCGTCGGTGCCGTGGGCTCCATGGATGGCAATTCAACCGATTCGTCTGCGAGCGATTCGGCAAAACCTGCCGAGGCGACACAGCAGGCTGAGGAGCAAAAAGAATCGCAAGAACCGTATACCATTGCTGACGAGGCTGAAGACACCTCCAGTCAGTTTGCCTATAAGATCACGGGCACGCTTACCAATAACACGGACAAGGAAAAGAGCTACATTCAGATTGAGTATGTTCTGTATGATGCCGATGGCAACCAGGTTGGAACGGCTCTTGCAAACACCAATCATCTGAAGGCGGGCGGCTCCTGGAAGTTCGAGGCGCTGGGTACGGTGTCTCCCGACCAGGTTGCTAGCTGGGAGCGTTCGGACGTAAGCGGTTTCTAGCATGTTGCATGCACTGGGGGAGGTGAAGTCGTATGCCCGATAAAAAGCTGACCGAGGAGCTGCTCAATGAGCTTCTCGATGCGCCGAACATCGATGGCTATATCAGGGAGCACGACTTTGCTGCCCCGTCGCTTTCGGACTACCTGAAGCAGCTGCTGCAGGAAAAGGGCTTGGAGCGCTCGCGCGTGGTTCGTATGGCCGATCTCAATGAGACCTTTGGCTATCAGATCTTTACCGGTGCGCGTCACCCGAGTCGCAATAAGGTGCTGCAGATTGCCTTTGCGATGGCGCTGACGCTCAAAGAGGCCAACCGTGCACTGACGGCTGCCGGGGTAAGCGTCCTCAACTGCAAGGATCGCCGTGATGCGATTATCATCTTTTGCATCGATCGCGGGTGCAGCCTCCAAAAGGTCAACGAGGAGCTGTATCGCTTTGGCGAGGAGACGGTGAGTTAGCGGCTGATATCTGAGCCGGCGGAGCTGCCGAACAACGATGCAAACGAACGGGGCGCGGATGCCATGGGGTGTCTGCGCCCTGCGCTATGATGGAGGCTATGGATACTCAGACCACAACATATTCCGATGACGAGCTGACCGCAGCGCTTGCCGAACATCTGGCGTCGCTCGATCGCGACGACAGCTATCGCGTGGAGCGTGTACTTAAGCGCTCGTCCGTTGAAACAACCGAGCTCGTGTACTTTGAAGGAACCGGCGGTGGTTCGCTCGGCCCCTTTGTCCGTAAACGCATCGATGCTTCGGCTCAAATCGGCGGGGCATACGAGCGTCTGTTTGCCGCCCAGCGGGCAGGCAGGCGTTTTGAGCACCTGCCCAGAATCGTCGATTGTCGTCGTGTGGGCGACGAGCTCAACGTGGTTATGGAATACATCGAAGGGGAGACGCTCGGGGTGCTGGTGGACCGTCTGGGAGCCACCCCCGATTATGCGCGTGAATTGTATCCTGCCCTATGCGATGCCGTGGGCGAGCTCCACGCCGGTTTTGCAATGGCGGGGGAGACGTCGGCGCCGGTGATCCATCGCGACCTCAAGCCGTCGAATGTCATCGTGACGGGTGCGAACTGTACGCTCGATGAGGGCCTGACGTTTTCGTCGCTGGTGATTATCGACTTGGGGATCGCGCGCGTGTGGCGCGATGGCGCCGATGCAGACACCGTTAAGTTCGGCACGCGACCCTATGCGCCACCCGAGCAGTATGGGTTTGGGCAGACGAGTGTACGCAGCGACGTCTACGCACTTGGCGCCCTGTTGTTCTTCTGCTTGACGGGAGTCGACCCTAAACCAGGGCTCGACATGCACGAGCAATGCGAGGCGCGTGGCATTCCCACTCCACTTGCCGATGCCGTCTGCATGTCGATGGCGCTCGACCCGGCCAAGCGTTTTGCGAGTGCGGAAGCGTTGGGACGGGCGACGCGCTCGGCATACGATCTGAGCCGCCCCGTGCGGCCTCCTACACCTGCGCCTGTCCGTACTCCGGCCTCGGAGACGGTGTTGACGCTCCAAGGGCTCCAGAACCCCGCAGGGCTTCCTAGGCCTGCCGCCTCCGCTGCATGCGGTCTGCTCTCTCGCGTTCCGGAGTCTCTGGGGCGCATTTGGAATACGCTTGTCTGCTTCTCGCTACTTGTGCTCTTTGCCGGAAGTCACTTTGCCGTCTTTCACCCCACGGGAGCAAACCAAGGCTACCCGACGTGGCTTCTCATAATCGAGTATTTTTTCTTTGTCGATGGCCTTATGGTGCTTATGCATTTTGCGCTGCTCGATAAGCGCCGTCTTCGTCGGCGATTCACACTGCTCGACAGCTATCGCGGCAAGAAACTCGCGAAACTTTGGCTCAAGGCATTGGGTATGCTGCTCCTATGCATGATCGTCATAGTCGCGGTTGCCAATGCGACCGGCGTCGTCGATACCTCCGCTACCTAAAAGAAAAGGGCCCCATTGGGGCCCTTTGCAGTTGCACCTAGATGCGGTTCATCTGAGCGGCGACTTTGTTGTACCAGTCCTGCCACGTGGGCGGGCAGTACTTTTTGGCCGCTGCTGGGGTAAGGGTGGAGCCGTAGTTGGCGCCCAGATAGGCAACGTGAGCGGAGATGCCCTCGCTCCAGCTGCCAAAGCTGCGCCAACCGCCGCCACGGGCACTCCAGCCCCAGGCGTTGTAAGAATTGGCGCAATAAGCACCCTTGGTGCTCTCGATGCAGGCGATGGCGGGGGACCAACGGGGGTCGACACCGGTATTCCAAGCGGCGACGGCAAAGTTATAGCCCTGGCCTGCCATGGGGGAGCCGGCGAGATAATTGTCGATGCGGCTCGTCCACTCATTAATGAACGAATCGTAATCGGAGCTACCGGTATTGGCGTTGTTCACCGTGGTGCCGATGGTGGTGTTGGTGTTGGTGGCCTGGCTGCTGGAATTGCTGCCGCTTACGCCCTCGCCCGAGAGCTTCTCGGCGGCAGCGGCCTTATCGGCCTCAAGCTTGGCAAGCTCGGCGGCATTTTCCTGCTCGGCTTTTGCCTGTGCCTCGCTGCGGAGCTGCTGGGCCTGAGCCAACGCATTCTCGGCGTTTTTCTGCTCTGCCTCAAGCTGAGACTTGGCCTGCTGGAGCTCAGCCTTGTTCTGCTCGAGTTCGGTTTGCATGTTATTGAGCTGTTCGATCTCGTCGACGCTCGAGCTCGTGATCTGGTTGGTGTATTTGCAGGTCGTGATGAACTCACCCAGGCTCTGCGCGTTGACCAGGAAGCTCACGATGGGGTTGGTGCCCTTCTGATACTTGTACAGATCGCGCATGGCGGAGCTTGCCTTGGCCTGCTGCTCGGGAAGCTTAGCCTCGATTTCCTCGATGCTTGCCTCATTGGAGTCAATCTGCTTTTGCAGGTCATCGAGTTTGGTGCGGGCGTCGTTGTAGGCGCTCGTGGCGGCTTCGATCTTCTGCTGGGCTGCGGAAAGCTGGTCCTGCGTTGCCTGCGAGGCGGCATACGCCGCAACGGGGGAGAGCATCGGCGTGGCCGTCAGCGCAACGGCGAGTGCGGCGCTCGTGATGATACGAGCCGGCTTCGACGCAATGAGCGCTGCGGCGCGATGATTCGAATGCTGCATCCAGTCCCTCTGCAATCAATCGTAGGTTATGGTTCGAACGGTATTCTACTACTGCTTTCGACCTCAACTTGAACCTTAAAGGTTCCAAAGGGTCAAGTTGAACTTGAGGCTTTGGCTTTGACCTGCAGTTATGATGAATTGTTGAGAAACCATAGAGTTCAACTTTAACGTTACGGGGGCCTGTTTGCGGACGGGCTTTCGGTCGTGAAAGCTATCTCAACAGGGGGTTTGCGGCTACAAGGCCCCATCGCGGTGAGTGCGGCTTTATGCTGGACGATCACGTCGATTGCCATAGATACGGTGGAGCTTTGGGCGCCGGCGGCTTGGCACGCTAGAATAAATCAGTTGCGCAAAGACCGCCCGTTGTGTGGGCAGTTCATGATAGGAAGTTTCCATGGCATTGCAGTTTACAGAGCGCGAGTTCATTCCCGTGCTGCTCGGTGGCGACATCAACGCCTATTCGGTGGCGCGCGCCTTCTACGAGGAGTACCAGGTCAAGAGTCTGGTCTTTGGCAAGTATCAGACGGGTCCCGCGTACCGCAGCCAGATTATCGACTACACGCCCAACGTGGATATCGATACCATGCCCGTGATGCTCAGGACCGTCAACGGCATTGCCCAAGCGCATGCCGATAAGACGATTGTCCTTGTGGGCTGTGGCGATAACTATGTTGCCCTCGTGGCTCAGGCCAAGGATGCCCATGAGTTGGCGGATAACATCGTCGCGCCTTACGCTCCCTATAGCATGCTTGAACAGTGTCAGAAGAAGGAGATCTTCTACGAGCTGTGCGAGAAGCATGGCGTGCCCTATCCGCATACCTTTACCTTCACCATGGCGATGCTGAACGCCCAAGGCGAGGCGCCTGCCGAAGTGCTCGACCAGATCGATTTTCCCTACCCGATGATTCTGAAGCCTTCTGACGGCATCATGTGGTGGCAGCACGAGTTCGAGGGCCAGAAAAAGGCCTATGAGATTGCCGACCGTGCCGAGCTGGAACAGGTCATTCGCGACTCGTATGCCAGCGGCTACACCGACGACCTGATCTTGCAGGATCGCGTGCCCGGCAATGACGAGTACATGCGCGTACTCACCAGTTATTCCGACCGCAACGGCAAGGTGCGCATGATGTGCCTGGGTCACGTGCTGCTCGAGGAGCATCAGCCTCACGGTGTCGGCAACCACGCCTGTATCATCACCGAGCCCAATGACGAGCTCATGGGCGGCGTGCGCAAGTTGCTCGAGGACCTTCACTTTGTGGGCTATTCCAACTTTGACGTTAAGTACGACGAGCGCGACGGCTCGTTTAAGTTCTTCGATTTCAACACGCGCCAAGGTCGCAGCAACTACTACGTCACTAACAGCGGCTTTAACGTTGCCAAGTATGTGGTGGACGAGTATGTGTTCAACCGCCCGTTTGAGCCGGAGTTTGTGACGGCGCAGGACGAGGCGCTGTGGATGGTCGTTCCCATGGGCGTCGTCGACAAGTACGTCAAGGATCCCGAGCTGCGCGCTAAGGCGCATCGCCTGGACAAGGAAGGCAAGGGCGCCGACCCTTCGTTTATGAAGGGCGACTTTGTCTTTAACCGCTGGCTGCGCATGTGGCACACCAAGCTGCGCCACTTTAAGCTGTTCAAGACGTATTACAAGTAGATGAGTGCGGCGCCCGTCCGGTTTACATCGGGCGGGCGCGGGTATGATACGCGCAATTGCGCAAGCGTCACCAAGGAGGCGGCGATGGAAAAGCTGGGAGTTATCGGCGGCATGGGCGCCGAGGCCACGTCGTATTACTACGACCAGGTGGTGCGCCATACGGCTGCTGCCTGCGATCAGGAACATATCGACATGGTGGTGCTCTCCAAGTCGACCATGCCCGACCGCACGCTTGCCATTAAGACCGGCGAGCATGCCAAGCTGCTGGCGACCATGAAAGAGTGTGCCCAGGCACTCGAGTCGCTGGGCTGTGCGCACATTGCCATTCCCTGCAACACGTCGCACTACTTCTACGACCAGATCCAGTCGTTTACGAAGGTGCCGATTATTCACATGCCGCGTGAGTCGGTGCGCTATGCCCTTGCGGGTGCGGTGATGGGGGAGTGCGAGTTCGACCCCAACCTGAGTATGCCGGCCGAGCCAGTGCACAAGATTGGCATTATGGGCACCGACGGAACCGTGGGCGCGGGCGTCTACGGCTGCGAATGCGAGGCTGCGGGTGTTGAGGTTGTCTATCCCAGCGAGAAACGTCAGAACGATGTGATGTCGCTTATCTACGATGATGTGAAAGCCGGACGTGAGCCCGATATGGATAAGTTCGACCGCGTGATGTGGGAGTTCGCCCGTAGCGGCTGCGACCGTGTCATTCTGGCCTGCACCGAGCTATCGGTGCTGCAGAAGTATCGAGAGATGCCCGAGATCACCCTCGATGCCATGGATGTCCTGGTGCGCGAATCCATCATCCGCAGCGGCGTCCCCTACCGCCTCTAGCTTCCGACCCGTCAAAAAGGGACAGGTTAATTTTGGTAGGTTTTATCTGGTGAAACAATAAAGGCCTCGGCTCGTTTGGTGCGAGCCGAGGCCTTTTGCGTTGGGCGGTTGCTGTCGGTGGCGAACTAGAACAGGAAGCCGATGGCGATGAGGGCGATGCTGACGATGAGTACGGCGATGTCCAGGCCCTTGATGGGGTAGCGCTTGTACGAGCTGGCGCGCGTGCGCAGATAGAAGCCGCGCTGTTCTGCCGCCAAGGCCGTGGCATCGGTCTTGCCCACGCTCGAGATGAGCAGCGGCACACACAGTGGCAGCATGAGCTTAAGCTTCTTGATAGGGTTCTTGGTGTCGTACTCGACGCCGCGCGCGGTCTGCGCTTCCATGATGGCGTTCATCTCCTGACCAAACACCGGCACAAAGCGCAGCGCCGTGGTAAAGGTGAAGGCATAGCGATACGGTACGTGCAGCACCTCGACGCAGGCGTTGGCAAGGTCGTTGAGCTTGGTCACCATGAGCATGAGGATGAGCGGTAACGCCACACCCAGCAGGCGCAGACAGGCCTTCGATCCTGTGATGAGGCCCGTGTCGGTGATAAAGCCCCACACAACGTTGCCATCGCGCATAAAGGCAAGCTGGAGCACCAGCATGATAAGCGCGAGCGGAATCAGCAACTTGAGCAGCGAGAACAGACGGTCGACGACGCCGGCATAGGCACCCAGCGCAAGGGTGAGCACCAAAAAGCCCAGCAGCGCCACGTAGGTGTCGGACAAGAAGATGCCGACGATGATGGCGGCGGCGAGGCCCAATTTGACGACGGGGTTCAGGCGATGCAGCAGCGTATCGCCTGGCATGTAGTCGATGACGTTAACCACGGCGGACCATCTCCTTGGTAATGCGAACGACATCGCTGACCTCGCTCACCTGTGCAAAAGCGGGCGAGACGGAAGATGCCAGACGGCGCGAGAGTTCAATAACCTGGGGCGGCTCAACATAGGCACGCTGCATGAGATCGATGTTCGAGAATAGCTCGTGCGTGCGGCCGCGGTCGAGGATGCTACCGTCGGCCATTACCACAATGCGCTCGGCAAAATCCGAGACGACTTCCATATCGTGGCAGACCATGATAACGGCGCAGCCGCGCTCGGCCATGGTGCGCACCGTTTCCATGACGGTCATGCACTCGCGGTAATCAAGGCCGCTCGTGGGCTCGTCGAGCACGACGATCTTGGGCTCAACCACTACGACGGAGGCAAGCGCCACCATTTGTCGCTGGCCGCGCGAAAGCGAGAAAGGTGCCTCATCGGCAGGCAGGCCAAAGCGGTCGATAACGAGTCGAGCGCGACGCAGAGCCTCGGCACGGTCGATGCCGGCAAGCTCCAGGCCAAAAGCGACCTCGTCGAGTACGGTATCCTTGCAGATCTGGCGGTCGGGGTTTTGGAAGAGGGTTGCGACTTCGCGGGCGATGCGGCTCGTGGGAACGGCCGCGGTATCCAGTCCCGTGACGCGCACGCTGCCCGAGGCGGGCTTGAGCAGGCCTGTGAGCAGCTTGGTGAGCGTGGTCTTGCCGGCACCGTTTTGGCCGACGATGCCCACGAGCTCGCCGGGATAGAGCGTCAGGCTAAGGTCGTGTACGGCGGCGCCGCCATTGGGATAGGCAAACTCAACATGGTCGAAGGTGAGTACGGGTTCGGCGTCCTTGGCATGAGGGCGCAACGACGGTGCGTGCGGTGAGCCGGCGGGCGCCTGGGCTTCGCTGGCCGCGTGTGCGGGGTCGACGATGCCCGAAATCAGGCGCTCGGCCTCATCGACATCCAAGCAAGGGGTACCGCTTACCAGGCCATCGGCCTCGAGGCTATTGAAGATACGCGTGACGCGAGGGCAGTCGACGCCGATGGCACGGAGCTCGTCGGTATGCGCGAAGACCTCGTGTGGTTCGCCCTGCAGCGCGATTTCGCCATGGTTGAGCACGAGCACGCGGTTGCAGTACTCCGAGAGCAGGGCGACCTTTTGCTCAACGACGACGATGGTGATTCCAAGTGCGCGGTTTGCCTCACGCAGCGTCTCGAAGACCAGCGTGGAGCTGGCAGGGTCGAGTGCCGCGGTGGGCTCGTCGAGAACCAAGACGCGCGGACGCATAGCGAGAATGGCGGCGATGGCTACCTTTTGCTTCTGTCCGCCCGAGAGGGTGGCAATCTCGCGGTCGCGCAGGTCGCTGATGCCGACGGTCTCGAGCGTTTCGCTCACGCGCTGCTCGATCTGGTCATGGGGGACGCCAAAGTTCTCGAGGCCAAAGAGCATCTCGTCCTCGACGACCGAGGCGACCATTTGCGTGTCGATATCCTGCAGCACGCTGCCGACGATTTGCGACACGTCGGTCAACGAGACCTCGCAGGTGTCGTGGCCGTCAACCATGACGGACCCAAAGAACGTGCCGGTGTAGTGGTGGGGCACGGCGCCCGACAGGCAGGCGGCAAGCGTGGACTTGCCGGCGCCCGAGGGCCCGATGATGCCGATGAAATCTCCCTTGTTCACGCTGAGTGAGATGTGGCTGAGCGCCTGCTCGGTCTGCGTGCCATAGGAGAACGAGACATCGTCGACGTTGATGATCGTTTCCATGGATACCTTTCATAGTCATCGGGGACGTTCTTTAATGACTAGTCGTTTAAGAACGTCCCCAAGAGCTAGTTGTTTGGGACAGTCTTTGTTGGTGGAGTGCGGAGACGGCTTTACGAGGGGCCCCAGGTTGGCGCGAAAGAGGAGCGAAGCGTACTTGGGTACGCGAGCGACGAATGAACGCCAAGATGGGGTGGCTCATAAAGCCGAGCGGGTTAGTTGAGCTTCAGGGCCTTCTGAATGGGCAGATAGAGGGCGCCGACCAGAATGGCGTTAAAGACGGCGGTCATGGCGACGACGGGCAGCATAGCGGCGGCGAGCTCGCCGACCACGCCAAGCATGGCCATCTTGATAACCATGAAGATGACGCCGGAGACAAAGGTGGTCACGAAGGTAGCGACGATGGCGACGGCAGGCTTGACCTGACCGTTCTTGCCGGCGGCGTTGACGATGCCGGCCATGAGCATGGCGGCGATGCCCTCGGCGGCAAAATCGACGAACGGCGAAGTGGTGGTGATCTGGATCACGGCAGCCGAGATGAGGCCAATGACGAGCGCCTGGCCGATGTTGGGGCGAACGACCAGGATGGTGAGGCAGAAGGCCGAGATGATGAACTCGGGGCTGATCATGCCGCCCGAGATGCCCGAGATTGCCTTGCCGACGGTGAAGTTGAGGATGAAGCCGGCGGCGAGCAGGATGGCGAGCAGGACGAGGGCGCGGACATCGAGTTTGCCACGGTCGGCGGTCTGGACGGTGCGGGGCTGGGTGGCGGTGGTGTTCTGAGACATGGTGAAAATCCTTTCGGAAGGGGATTGCAAGAGAAAAGCGGAGGCGCGTGATGCGAATGCGATCGGGCTCGAGATAGAAAAAGGCCCCCGGTCGAAACCGGAGGCCTTCCAATCACCTAGAGCGCAAAAACAGGCGTGGGGGACTCACTGTCGACCGATCGTATTCGCATCACGCCACCACCAGTTGTTGAGAGATTTCATCGTGTTCTTCATGTTGGTGGCTCCTTTCGTGATGCCGTGGCGCGGTCGCACCTAGTTGCTGTTGCGCTGCACTATAGCACAGCGAAGTGTGTGCGGGGAAATCTTTTTTAAAAAGATTTCAGGCGGGTTTCCCGTGGGTTTCCCGTCGGCCAAAAAGGCGGGTTAAGCGGGCGAGGCTGCCATTGCTGCCTCGCCCGCTCAGCTAAGACGTTACTCCTTATTGCGACGGTAGAGGAAGTAACCGCCTGCGGAGATGACGGCAACGCCAGCGATGGCGAATGCGGCCACCATGCGGCCATCAAAACGATCGCCAGTGGTGGGCAGGCCGCCCTTGGTGTTCGTCTTGTTGGTGGTTACTGTGGTCGTGGTGTCGGACTTGCCAGGCTTCTCGGGCTTGGTGGTGGGCTGCTCGGGCTTAGCGGGCTGCTCGGGCTTAGCGGGCTGCTCGGGCTTAGCGGGCTGCTCGGGGGTACCGGGCTGCTCAGGAGTACCAGGCTGCTCGGGGGTGCCAGGCTGATCCGGGGTTACCGGGTCGGTGGCAAGAGCGTCCTTGGCGTAGGTGATGGACACCTTGAGGCCGTTGGTCTCGGTGTTCAGGTCGCTCGGGGTGAAGGGCGTGCTGAAATCCTCAGCCTTCAGATAAGCGCGCATCTCCTGGAGCAGGGCCTTGCACTTGACGTAGGTGTTCTCAGTGGCAGCCTTGCCGGCCTTGTTTGCCAGGGCGGTGCGGCCCTCAGTGGTGGTCTCGGCCTGCATAGCAGCATCGACCTCAAGGTTCTGTTCGATGAGCTCGTTCTGGAGAGCGTCGAGGTAGGCGCGAACGCCGGTGCCGAGCTGCTCGCGGTGCTCGTAGCAGAGGGAACTAATGTCCATGAGGACGTAGTTGATGGAGTTCTCGGGCTCCTCGTTGTTCACGATGTCCGTCTCTTCGCAGTGATCGTAGGAGACATCCTGATTGCTGAAGTAGGGGCTGACCTCGGTGAGCAGTGCAGAGTACAGAGGAATAGCGACGGAGTAGGCGGCGCGGGAGAGCATCTCCCACTGAATGGTCGCGATCTCGGGGTCCATGTCCTGACGGATCTGGAAGAGGTTGGTCTCGGTGCTTCTTTCGGTGCCGATGGCGTAGACACCGTCGGTGTTGGCGTTGAGGCCGGGGACATTTTCGCCGCGGTTGCCAAATGCACGGATCATCTCAAAGGTGTTCCAGTCGGACTTGCCGGGCTGGAAGAACAGGGGCTGGATCTCGCTGACCATGGCCCCGATTTGGTCGGGGCCTTTTTTCGGTTTAACCGTGACGATGTCGTAATCCGCGCCCTTGGTCAACGGGGCCATGAAGTAATCGCGGCCCTGGACATAGCGAGTCCACTGATGAACGCCGGAATCGGCGACGCTTTTGCCATAGGTCTTGGCAACGTCGAACTTGCCGTCGGTGTACTCGGCGAAGCCATTTTTCTCGGGCATGGTCTGGATGCCCTCGGAGTGGAGGCAGTTCTCGGTGTCATCAAGGTTGACATCGTAATTGAGTCCGCCGATGTTGGGGTTGAGTGAGGCGACGTCATCGGCGAGCTTCATGGCGATCCACTGGTGGCCGGAAAGTGCGGCAAACAGCCAAGTCTCGTTGCTGTCGGCGATGATAATCTGATCGTTGCCGTTGGCGCCCTGCTCGTCGATGATCTTGCCGAGGAGCTCGACACCCTCACGTGCTTTGGCACTTTCGCCTAAGATAACGCTGCCGTAGCTATACTCGCCAATGCCAGTGTCGGTCAGGGGGTCTGCCTTGGCGGCTTTATCGTTCATGTTGGTGGTCAGCGTTGCGGAGCAGGACACGCCCTTCTCATTGATGCCTGCCTCAGAGTAGGCATCATAGCGCCCGTGCCACTGCGAAGGATGATCGCGCACGTAGCTATAACGATATGTAGTCTTGGTCGACCTGTATGAGAAGCCGGACTCGTCTGAGCCGTAGGTATACCCGGGGGCATGCGACGGCTCAATGCCAAAGTGCTTGAGGTAGCGCGGGCCAAAGTCCTCGGCGCGACCATAGTACGTGTTGTTGTCGGCCGTAAGGTTTTTGCCCATGTACATTTGCGTGCAGGCGAGCGCAGATGTCGGCATGGACATGATGGTCGCAGCTCCAAAGGCGAGGCCTATGCCTAGCTTCTTGAGCGCGTTGACGGGGCGAGTTTTCCTCATTTTCCCTCCCAGCGTGCGAAAGCCCTCTGTCGCCAGAGGGCTTCAGCCAATAAAGACACCTCATTAGCGTAACGAACTGGAAACAATATTCATCTATGAAAGAAACTTACTCGATAAGCGTGATGAAATATGCGATGAGCGGTTAATCGTACTCAGTTTGCAGCTTTACTTTAATAAAGACGCCCTGTAATTACTGTAGCCGAATAAAGTAGCTGGGAATGCCCGAAATGAAAATCCCCCGCTGTTTGACGAATGCATAAACAGCGGGAGAGGCCATAACTGGATGAATATCATACCAATGTGGATTTACTTCTTTCGGCGGTGAATCACGTTGATGGCGTAACCGACGAGCATGGCCAAGACGATGACAATAAAGCCGATCAGGGGATTGTCGTTCATGGGGTCCTCCTATTTTCCGAGCGGTGAGAATTCGTCGACGATGAGGTCGAGGCATTGCGGAAGCGCGCGGGCTCCAAAGACGCCCGAATTGCTGGAGATAATCTCGCCATCGAACTGCATGCCCAGCGACGGGGTGCAGGTGATCTTGGCTTCCTTGGTCTGGATGATCTTGAACTGCGGGCGCCCGAGTACCTTGCCGGCGGGGTCAAGCGCAGCGGTGATCACAGTAGGCAGCAGCTGCACGGTGCGCACGGGTTCTATGACCGCAATGTCGACCATGCCATCGTTCATGCGGCAGTCGGGGAACAGGTTGATGTCGTTTTGGATGACCGAGGTGTTGCCGGCCATGCAGCAGATGCCGTCGAGCTCCTCGACAATGCCGTCATGCTCAATCGTAAAGTGCGCCACCGTGGGGTTGGGCGTGGCGAGCGCAGAGAGGAAGTAGGCGATCTCGCCGATGTCGTTTTTGGTGGGAGCGGCCTTCATCATGATCTCGGCGTCGAAGCCCGAGCCGGCGATGATGATAAAGCCGTGGCGCTTCTCGTTGCCGTCCTCGTCGAGCCAAAAGAGCTCGCCCATGTCGACTTTGACCGTGCGACCGGCACGGCAGGCCTTGGCGAGCGCCGCCGCCTCAGGGGCATTGCCGATGTTGTTGAAGAACAGGCAGGCCGTACCGGAGGGGAAGATGAGCGTGGGGACACCGCATCCGCGCATCTGATCGAGCACGTTGGAGACGGTGCCGTCGCCGCCCGAAACGACCACGCGATCAAACTCGCGCACGTCTGCCACGGCGTCCTCGGGCTCCATGCCATCGCCGATAAAGCGCATCACGACCTCGTCGCCGCCTTGCGCGAGGGCGTGCGTGAATGCGTAGATTTCATCTGAGCTGGGGCCCGATGCCGGGTTGTGGATGATAAGGCAGCGCATACTTACGTTCCCGTTCTGTGACTAACCGAGTATAGTTGTAAGGCAATGCCGATATCCTACCCGTGTTTTTCGGGCCTAACCTTATTCGATGGGTTGATATGTACATTTCCACACATCAGGCTCTACTCGACTTTTGCCAGCGCGCCCGTGAGTTTGACGCGATTGCCGTCGATACCGAGTTTTTGCGCGAGCGCACGTTCCATCCGCGCCTGTGTTTGGTTCAGATTGCCACCCCTGCCGAGAGCGTCGCGGTCGACCCTCTGGTGATCGACGACCTGTCGCCGCTGGCCGAGCTTATGGCCGACGAGAGCGTGACCAAAGTCTTCCACGCCTGCTCGCAGGATATGGAGGTTATGCTCCATACCGTGGGCGTGCTGCCGCGTCCGATTTTTGACACGCAGGTGGCCGCCGCCTTTTTGGGCGAACGCCAGCAGATTTCCTACGGCGCGCTCGTGCAGACGTTTTGCGGCGTCTCGCTGCCCAAGACCGAGTCGCTGACCGACTGGTCGCGTCGCCCGCTGACCGACAAACAGATCGAGTACGCGATCGATGACGTCAAGTACCTGATCGTCGCCTTTACCGAGATGATGAGCCGCCTGCGCGAGCTGGGCCGCGTGGACTGGGTGCTCGACGAGCTGCGCCCGCTGGCTGGCGAGTCGCACTATCGCGCCGATCGCCACGAGGCGTTCCGTAAGGTCAAACGCATCAATTCGTGCAGCCGTCACCAGTTGGGCATCGCGCGCGAGCTCGCCGCCTGGCGCGAGGACCGCGCCGAGCGCCGCAACATCCCGCGCAAGTGGGTCATGTCCGACGATACGCTGCTGGCGCTCGTTAAGCGCAATCCCGTGCGCGTTGAGGAGTTCCGTAGCATTCGCGGTACCGACCAGTTGGGGGAGCGCGACGTGGACGGCGCGCTCATGGCCATCAAGCGCGGTGCGAGCTGCCCGCACGATCGCCTGCCGCTCATGGTGCGCGGGCATCGCCAGATTTCGCCGGAGCTTGAGAGCGTGACGGACCTGATGTATGCGCTTATTCGCTTGGTTGCCGAGCGCTCGGGGGTGGCGACCTCGGTCATTGCCTCGCGCGATGACCTGGCCGATTACATCGAGCATCCTGAGCAAAGCCCCCTGCGCGAAGGCTGGCGTTTTGAGCTTGTGGGTTCGCGCCTGGACGATCTGCTTTCCGGCAATATGGGGCTCACCGTGAAGGACGGAAAGATTGAGTTGTTATAGGGAAGCCTAGTCTGCTGAGTGGGTAGAATGCCTCCAACGTGTAACTCGATTCGGAGGAATTCGTATGCCCTACTACTATGGATACGGCTTTGGCATCGACCCGCTGTACCTGCTGGTTGTGCTTGTCTGCACGGTGCTTGGCCTTGCCGCACAGAACTATATCAATTCGACGTACAAGACGTGGTCCAAGGTTCGCTCGGACGGCGACACGGGCGCTGCGGTCGCGCGCCGCATGCTCGACGCCAACGGCTGCAATGCCGTGGGTATCAAGGGCGTCGCTGGTGAGCTTACCGACCACTACAACCCGCAGGACAACAATCTGTATCTGTCGGATTCCAACCGTTCGGGCGGCTCGGTCGCAAGCGTTGCTGTCGCTTGTCACGAGGCAGGCCATGCCGCTCAGCGTCAAAGCGGCTATACCATGATGAAGGTACGCACCGCCCTCGTGCCGGTCGTCAACTTTACCCAGAACACTTGGACCATCGTGCTGCTCATGGGCCTGTTTATGAACATCGCGGGACTCACGACCCTCGCGCTGATCTTCTTCTCGTTTAGCGTGCTGTTCCAGTTCGTTACGCTGCCGGTCGAGATTGACGCCAGCCGCCGCGCCGTGGCGTACATCGAGCAGTCGGGCATGAGCTCCAAGCAGGTCAACGGTGCCAAGAAGGTCTTGACGGCAGCCGCGCTTACCTACGTGGCGGCGGCACTCACCTCGATTATTCAGCTGCTCTATCTTATGGCTCGCTACAACAGAAACTCCAACCGATAACAAATTGGGTCGCTGGGCGCCGCGGGGATTTGTGTCCCCGCGGCGCTGTACTATGTGTTGGACTTGAATTTGCGCAGGGCCAGAGCCTTTGTGCACGATAACGAAAGGAGGTTGCGTGGCAGGTTGGAATCTAACCGGCAATAGCGTTTCCGCCGAGTTCGACGGTTCGGACGAGCAGGAGCGTAAAGAGCTCAGCGTGAGCCAGGCGGTAGAGATCGCCGCCGGTGCGCTCGATGCTATTCCGCAACTGATCGTCCTGGGCGAGGTCACGGGTTTCCGTGGTCCCAATGCCCGAAGTGGCCACTGCTACTTCCAGATTAAAGACGACTCGGCCGCCGTCGACTGCATCATCTGGAAGGGCGCCTATCTCAAGCGTACCTTCGATCTGCGTGACGGCATGCAGGTGAGCTTTAAGGGCAGCTTCAATCTCTATAAGGCCACGGGCCGCATGAGCTTTGTCGCTCGCTCGTTTTCGCTGGCGGGGGAGGGTCTGCTGCGTCAACAGGTGGCGCAGTTGGCCGAAAAGCTACGCCGCGAGGGCCTGATGGACGAGTCCCGCAAACGCCGCATTCCGGTGTTTTGCTCACGCGTGGCGGCCGTCACCTCGCTTTCCGGTGCGGTAATCGACGACGTCAAGCGTACGCTGCGCCGTCGCAACCCGCTCGTCGAGCTTGTTTGCGTGGGCGCCAAGGTCCAAGGCGAGGGTGCGCCGGCCGAGCTCATTGAGGGCTTGCGCCGCGCCGCTTCCATTACGCCGGCGCCCGACTGTATTTTGCTGGTGCGCGGCGGCGGCTCCTTTGAGGACCTCATG
>CAJMOP010000029.1 GCA_905215115.1 uncultured bacterium
CGCCGAACATCGTCCTGAAGGCGCGGGCGGGTGTCCATGAACAGCCGCGCCCGCACTAGCCTGGGGGACAGCCGCCCCGCCACCAGCAGTGCGCCGGCACGCCTCGGCACCGCCAGGGTCTCCGCCTCCACGGGCAGGGCAACTTTCTCGATGACCTCGGCAGAGCACACGCCCGACAGGTCAACCCCGTTGTAGACGATTGGCCTCATGCGTTGCCCCTCGCGCGCCCGTAGGTGTTACCGCTACTCTGAAAATGACCAGATGATCACCCAACAATCTTTGGCGAGTGGGGGCTGAACGCATCGTTGCCGTTCTGTTCATCCACCGCCCTGCGCCCCAGGCTTAAGGGTTCTGCCGCGTCATCTTCCACCCGCACGGACAGGACATAGTAGAAGTCGGCACCCTGATTCCCACGATCCCGCACGTAGCCAAGGTCGGCCAGGCGGTTGGCCAGCTCGTCCCTCGAAACCAGCTCATTCGAGGTTATGCGACACGCCACAGGCTCGATCTCGTAGGTGTTCGTCTGGCTTATGGCGTTCCGATAGAAGCGGAACCACGACGTGCGGAAGAGATCCTTATGGTGCGAGTAGACATGCCCGTCCTTAATGGCATAGAAGTAGAAGAGAAAGCGCCCGCCCTTGCGGAGCCTGCCGCTGCTTTCGAGAAAGTGATAGTAGTCATCGGGAGAGTCCCCTCGAATGTAGCCAATCACGAACGATTCGCCACCATGCCCGTAGGAGTCGCTATCCGTCTTGCCCGCGCTTGGAGGCTCAGCCACAACCATTTCGGTGAAGTAGCTCAGCCGGTTCAGCCGCGTATTGCTTGCCGTGTTCTCGCCGATGACCTTCTCTATGAAATCGCGCAACGCATTCTCTGCCGTCCTGCTGATGCTCGGCTTCATGGCGAAAGCGCCGACACCCGGCAAAATCTCCTCGAAGAGCCGGAATTGGCCCTTCTCGCCCGTTTCGCCCGACCCCGGATAAAGCACGTAGCTGCCAACCGTGCGCCGTATCGCGTCGTTGTACGTGTGCATCTTCAGCAGGTCACCGCGCTTGTAGGTGTTCGTGGTGGAGGCCGCCTTCTCCTCGTTAAGTTCCTCGCGCTCTGCCTCCTCGGTGCCCACATCCTTGCCGACAAGCCCCGTCAAGTCGGTGATGCGGTACTTGGCGTCGAAGTGGACGAATGCAACAGCTCCATCTTGCACTGCGGCTCGCTCGTTTGTATAAGCATCCGGGAATATCGCGAGCGTGTAGTCGGGTCTGAACGGTCTCGAGTACGAACCCTCGTAACGAGTGGCATGAAAGTCACGGGGCGAGAAGGTGCGGTTGTAGTAGAGGTTTACCTTCGCGCCGCACTGCGCAATCTGGAATGACTGGCAGGAGCGTACGCCCTGCTTGAGGGATATTGACAGCCCACCGTCGGGATTCGTCCCGATAAATGGGTGGTCATCGGTGCTTATCGGCTCGCACCCCTCGATCCCCCTTACGATGTCGTACAGCTCAAAGAAGATCCAGTACTCGTAGAGGAGGGCCACATTCTTCGATTCGCCCTCGTAGATGTCATCCTTGCCCTTCCAGTCGAGCTGCAGCGCCATATCGAGCATGGAATATGCGAAGAAGATCTGCGAGTATCCCTCGCGCTTCTGCAACACCTGGTTGTTCTGAGGCATCATCTGCAGGGTGCCGACATCGTCGAAGAAGGCGTCGCTGAGTATCGTATCCAGCATGGCGTGCAGCGCGGCGGCTTCGCGATAACACTCCGTCTGCCGAGTATCGCCCTTCTCGGCATCCAGGACAGTCATCAGAGAGGTGCAGATCCGGTCAATCTCATGCAGGGCAAATTTCACAAACCGATTGGCGGGCGTGTCGAGCAGGTCGTACTTGCGCGTGACGCTGACCATCTGGGGGAGGTAGACGCCTCCCGCATCGCCGCCGCAGTTCAAGCGCGTCCACATCCGGCTGTTCGAGAAGGGGTTCGTATAAAACCTCCGGGACGGCATGCCAGCCCCAACCGACCGCAGCTCGTCCTCGTGATCCAGCGTCCTATCAGGGTTCCTCTTTATCGCCTCGAAGAGGGCTTGGAGGTTCGGTTCGTAGCAGAACTGCCGCAGGAAGACGAACTGCTCAAGCAGCGTCTCGCGATTCTCGTCGGCTTGCTTGTAAACGTTCGACGTGGAGCCCGAGTAGTCAAGGAGCAGCGCAGCGCACCTTGCGGCAAGCTCCTCGGTGAGCTCGATGTAATCGTCTTCATAGCCAATCTTGAGCGGGACGACTTCGAACTGTAGCATCGGCGCATCAGCTTCCTCGCCGAATCGAATCCTCGAACGCCCGAGATAGTTCACGAACTGGAAGGTGACACTATTGCCGTTTCTGTCGCACCTGATATTCTTGCCTTCGTTTTGGAACGAGGCGCGAGGATGCAGGCCACCATCAGGGGTCCGCTCGTATTCGAGCACATAACATGTGGTTTCGTTGATTCGAAGCGTGGGACTCCCGTCAAGACCGTCCTTGACGGCGAAGGCTGGTGTTGAACCAGCGCCATTCTGGGATGCTTCCGGCTTGAGACCGAAACACGTCAGCCCGGTTAGCCCGGTCTGCTGTTCCTCGTCCCAATCGACTCGGTCATGCGCACCGCTCTGGTAGAGCCTGGCTATTGTTCTTCCATCCGCTGCAAAGCGGATTGCGCCGATGCTGCCGTCCATAGGCTAGATGAAGCTCGCATACTGCACGTTATCGAGTTTCGCTGCCATCTGGCTTATCTTAACGGAGCTCAGCTCGCCATCGCATATGTCTTTCAGGCTTTTAAGCAGATTGCCGATCTCACGCTTGTTACCATGGAGCTTCGGCAGCACCTTCTGGACAATCTGCTCATCGACAGAACGCTCGAGTTCGTAGTTCTCGCCGTCAAGCTCGTGCGCGGCATTAACGTACATTCGCACTTCGCGCACGGTGCGGAAGGCAAACTCATAGCCGCATTTCTCCAGCTCTTCATACAGCTTGCCGAACTTCTCGAAGATGGCGTTAGCATCATCTTCGCTGATGTAATTGGCTCCCTCCCATATGTCCTTGGCGAGACGCAGAAAAGCCTGGGGGACGCCGGAAGCTGCGACGGCAACGTCCGGCGCATCCTCGATGGCTTTGAACCCTGCGAGGACTTCGGCCTTCGACGGCTTGAACTCTATGACGTTTGCCCTGTCGAGCACCTTGGGGCTAAACATGTAAGTGGTCTCATCGATGTTCACGGTGCCGACAACGAACAGGTTCTGCGGATAGGGCAGCCTGCCAGCACCGCCATCGCCGTACCCATCAAGCACGATGAGGTTATCCTCGCCGATGGTCTCCATGTGGCTGAGGAAGTCTGAGAAATACCGCTCGACATGGCTCAGGTTCATCTCGTCGAGGATGAGAAAATACGGAACCTCGGGGTTAGCGTTGGCCCGTTCGATGAGTCTCAGTATGCCGGTCTCTTCGTACGCGCCTTTGCCGCCGTCTGCAATCGGGTTGAAGAAGCCCAGCACCTTGGTGTTGTCGGTCCAGTCGGCACCGACCGGGACGAGCAACCAGTTTGGCTCCCCGTCTTCATCCAAGACCTCAAGGTACTTTGCAAAACGCTTGGAAATCCGCGTCTTGCCTGTTCCGCTGTTGCCAGCAAGGATGACAAAGGGCTTTGCCAGTAGTGACGTGATGTAGCGCCTGGAGAAGTCGGTTTTAAATTCAGCTGGAAGGTTGTTTAGCTGAAAAGTCCTCTTCTCTCTGCTTGATGCTTTCGATGAATTCTTTGCAGCAAGGTCGATTAGTTGATGCATTGCGGGCAGCACGTCATCGCCTTGTTCGTAGTCGATGCCCTCTTCGGCAATCAATTGGCTCGCTATGAGGTTTCGCATGAACTCAGCCACGCTGTAATCAAACTCAAGTTTCCCTGCGTAAACGTCAGCGAAATACTTGAATGCCGTGGTCAGGCTACCAGCCCTCATCTTGCATCCGCGATTGCAAAGGGCAATAAGATCGTCAATTCTCGACTTGTAGTCGTAATCTATCGCACCCGAAAACTGCCCGTCTTTGTATCTGCTTCCAGTGGCGAAGAAGAGTTTCGTTAGCTCCAAGATATATGCATCTTCGGAGACGCCCACAGGCTTTACTTCGGCTGCATCCATCCAGAATGTCCTTTCCGCAAAACCGTCCTCTTGCAACGGCGATGAATCGTTTACTTTGCCCGTCACTGGCAACAACAGCAGTGCGGCAAACAAGTTGCCGACATTTGGACGCTTTGCCCCGTCTCCTTGTATTTGCACACGTACTTTTCCGCCTTTTTTTGCAACGGGATAACGCGTGCCAAGGGAGACAACTTGCCCAGTAGAGGGTACGACTACTTCCAAGATGATTGCGTGTCCGATAATGTCAACTGCAGTCAGCGTATCCCCGTTTGCAAGAGAGCCTGAACCTTTGAGTTCGTACTGTCCAGCACCACCTTGTCCAACTGTTCTCCCGCGAACGGATAGCGTATTCTCGCTATATATAGAATTCGGAATGGGATAGCTCAAATTCCATTCATCGACAAAGGACATGGCAACCACCACAATTAATCTGCTGCATAGTCAGCTATGCATCTAGCAACGTACTCAGCAAGCTTAACTGGCACGGCATTGCCAATCGCCTGCTCAATGTCTGTCTTGGACCCGACAAACTCAAACTCTTCGGGGAAGGTTTGCAGATAGCTGCGCTCCTTGTATGTTAAGGCTCTCACACCTTCAGAAATATCAGCCTTGTCGGCATGATGCCTCTTATATGCTGGCGGTATCGGACGGTTGGTGCCTCGTACCGTTACCGCTGGCTCGTCAATCGTGAAGACGCCCCTACGCTGGAAGTTGCGTGGATGCATGTAGAAGTATTGCGTGCCGAGCGAATCGCCAAGGTAATCCCTGACGGTCATCTGCTTGTCGCTCAGCCTTGAATCCAAGAGTTCGCCGAGAAAGTCATCTTTATCACCAAGATGACCGACAAGGATAAAGCGCCTGCGAATCTGAGGCACACCACATAGACTGGCGTTGAGGACGCGCCTCGTGAGACCGTATCCAGCATTGCGGAATATTTCCAGCGCCTCGGGCAGGACGTCCATCCGCTCGATATTGTAAACATTCTCCATGACGAACCACTCGGGTCTGACGTCCCGAACTATCTCAGCATATCGGATGGTGAGATTGGCCCTTTTGCCGCGCTGTCTGGCGCCCGCAATGGAGAAGTCCTGGCAAGGGGGGCCACCGATTATCATCGACGGCGAATACTCTTCAATTTTCGGGACCGCTTCCGCATCGTAAAGATCGTATTTGAATGCCGGGTGGTCGAAGTTTGCCGAATAGATGTCGACAGCCGCCTGCCAGTTATCAAACGCCGCCTTTATGTTGAAGCCCGCATTCTGGAATCCGAGCGACATACCGCCGCATCCCGAGAAAAGATCAACGCAGTCCATCGCTCACATCCCTCCTGTACTCTAGTAGCGCTCGTGCAACGTAGGTGGCAAGGTTTACCGGTACGGCGTTGCCCACCATCTGGTTGACATCCGTCTTACTCCCAAAGAACTTGAAAGACTCCGGGAAAGTCTGGATCCTACTGCGTTCCTTTGGAGTCAAGCACCGGGCTTGACTGAGGTCCGCCGCGTCGTTGGGGTGAAGCTTGTAGTTCGGCGGTATCGGCCTGTCCACACCACGAATAGTGACCGAGGGCTCGTCGATGCTGAAGATGGCCCGCCTCGTGTAGCTTCGCGGAATTCTGAAGTAGTAATCAATTCCAAGCTCGTTACCGAGATACTCACGAATTGTCATCTGATGGTCAGAAAGGCCCTTCTCAAGATATGGGTCGAGGAACCCGTCGGGCGCCCCAAGGCATCCGATCAAGAAGTATCTCTTGCGAGCTTGGGGGACCCCGCACAGGCTTGCATCCATCACTCGCCCACTCAAGCCATAACCCTGCGCTTTGAAGGTGGCCCGAATCGCTTCCATGGATTTGCTCGTTCGAACGCGTGGGACGTTCTCCATAACGATGAAGCGAGGCTTGCACCTCGCGATGATCTCGGCATATCTAACAGAGAGGATTGCGCGCCCACCATCCTCGGATCTCTTGCCGGCCTGCGAGAAATCCTGACAAGGAGGCCCGCCGATGATGATATCCGGAGCGAAGCCGGCAACTTCCTCGGATACGGAAACGTCGGAGAGATCCCTTTTGAAAACAGGATGCTGGAAGTTAGCGCGATAGACATCAATGGCAGCGTCCCAATTGTCGTAGGCAGCCACAACATTGACGCCAGCCTTTTCGAAGCCGAGGGACATTCCGCCGCAGCCGGCGAAAAGGTCAACTGCCGTTATGTTCCTCTCGTTTTCCACGCGCTCGGTCTCCATTTCGATAGATACAGACAAATAAATAATTATAATTCCGTTTCTTCCAACATGCTTCAAGATCAGTCGGCAACAGAACAAATCCAGTTGTAACGCTTCGCCCGGACAAGAATCGCTCGTGCTCGATTCGAGCTTATTGCCGCCCAGCAGGGCAACCACTGTCGCATGCTCGCCCGTCAGAGGCCGTCCGCGCCGCATCCGCGTCCGCTCCGGATGCCGCGCCGGGTCGGTCGTGCCGCGGACCGTCCCTCGCGGCACGCACCCTCCGCTCCCGCGAAAACCCGTTCAACACAAAGGCTTTTAGGTATAGCCTTATTGCTGTACGCCACGAAGTTTCCGCCCACTCACGCCCTCGCTGCCAAACGAATACGCATCCCTCTCTCTTCTATGGATGCAACGCTGCCGAAATATAAATCGACTCATGCGATCGCTCTCCGACCTCAGCTGAAACGTTTCAGAGCGCAACAATCTTGAACCTCGATCCACCCTCCAGACAAACCTCCTCAGTTCATCCATTACTATCGAAAAGATCTTCCATGAATTTTGACGGCCTGTTTCAGCTGTAATGGAAATAAAAACCAGCTTTTCGAAGTCGGCGCCGCAACCAGGCAAGCATTTCCGAAATCGCAGCATCACATCGCTCGATATAAGTAATTTGCTACTGGTGCAACGGCCCCGAGCACCGTTCCCGCGCGACTCTATCGCAAATACGTTGCTTAGAACAGGGCACTGCCACATTTCAGCAAGCCAATCCGAATCCTCGTTTGGTCGGGAGATAGTCCAATTACCCTTTAAATATCATATCGTTGTGGTATTCAATAAACTCAGCTCGTGGGGCAAATCGCTTCGGAAGCGTAATCGGCTCTCCGTTGTAGCGCCACAAATTTACCGCTTCCTTGAAAGTAGCGGCAGGCTAAACGAGGGCGGTGAGTTCCTTTTCTACTTCTACGCCATTAAGGACGGGCACGTGTACTCCCATCATAAAGATCTCTTTCGTACGACCCATTTCCGCTTCTACAGGAACGCAATCAGCGAGACAAACACTTACGAACTTGAACCCATGCTTTGCAAGGTGAAGGCTAACGAGCTGGTTTCGAGAGACGAACTAGCCGACCGGCTGGCCGCCATTGGTTACGAGCGGAATCGTGGGAGCCAGGGGGCGGACTTCCACTACGTGCTTAGCGTGGAGGTCGAGAACGCTGCAGTTGTGCCGCTGAGTCTCGCGTGCGGATTGGTCGACGGGCAGAACGGCAACGATGCTTTCAGCCCGCACTCGCCGAAGTTGGTGGGATAACATTTCACGAGCATGTCGATTGGTACAGGAGGAAAGATTATGGACGAGAGAATCAAATCGATAATCCACAAAGCTGTTGATGATGCCGGGCGTTATCCGTTTCTCTTCATCGGCTCTGGCCTCTCCCGTCGTTACTGCGGCACGCCGGGATGGGAGGGGCTGCTTTCGGATATCTGCGCCGAGGTGCTTGACGACCCATATGCCTTCGCGCGCTTCAAGAGCCAGGCGAAGATTGCTGTCCAGAACGGCAAGGTCGAGTCCGAACTGCCGTACGTTGCCACGCTCATGGAAAGCGAAGTAAACCACGAGCTCTTTGCATCGGATGAATTCGCTGCCTTCCGCGAAGATCACAGTGACGAGCTTACCGGGGACGCTTCGCCCATGAAGATCTACGTCGCAGATAAGATCGCGAGAGCTCGTCTCGTCGAGAGCGCCGAAACTGAGAAGCTGGCGAAGGCGGGCAGGGAAAAAGTTGCCGGCATCATCACCACGAATTATGACTGTATGTGTGAGACCCTATTCCCTGGTTTCACGACCTACGTCGGAGAAAGCGACCTCCTGTTCTCTGACCAGGCTTTCTCTCAGGAGATATACAAGATCCATGGCTCAGTCTCGAGGGCGGGAAGCATCGTCCTGACCAGCGCTGACTATGCGGAGTTCGCGCAGAAGAGGAAGTATCTCTCGGCGAAGCTGCTCACCCTCTTCGTCGAGTATCCCGTCATCTTCCTCGGTTATTCGATTCAAGACGAGAACATCAGGTCGATACTGGGTGACATCTGCGAATGCCTACCAGATGACAAGCTCAAACGGCTGGGCAAGCGGCTCATCTTCGTTCAGCACGCAACCGACACCTCTGTTGGCGAGATTGCTATGAGTTTCGGTGGCCGTACGCTTTCGATGACGAAGATCACCACGGATGACTTCGAGTCGATCTACGATGCGATGCGCAGCTTCCGGAAAATGTATAGCACGCGATTTATCCGCGAGTTGAGGGGCAGCGTGTTCAGGCTTGCGGAGCATATCGACCCGAGTTCCGACATCATCGTCTCAGGGATAGACAATGTCCTCAACGACCTTGACCCGGACCAGAAGATCGTCATCGGCCTGTCGGTGTCACCAAGTAGCATCGGAAAGCCGATTTCACCTGAAGATATCTTCGAGGACATCGTGCTCGATAACCTTCGCTATGACCCAAAGTTCATCGTCGAGAACTACCTCAACATGTACGTGCGCCAACGGCCCAACAACATGCCTGTCTTCAAGTACACGCGCGGACTCGGTGGAGAGGTCGGTAAGGACATAGCGACTTATCTCCCAACGCTCACCTCGATTGATAGCTATCGAAGCGAAACGTTCCGCAAATCGATGCCTGCGACTCGTCGCAGATTCGAAGGGTCGCTGAGCATAAAGGGCCTTGCGAATGCATGCGCGCCAAAGAGCCCGTTCGCGTTCATCCCGTGCCTTTCAGAGGAAGAGATGGACGTCGACGACTTGGAAGCGTTGCTGAAGCGGGCACTGGCTGACGTGGGAAACGACCCTGCCAAGAAGAGGGCTCTGTTGAAAGATTCGCATTATCGGAAGTGCGTCCGCATCTACGACTTCTTGCGCTATGGAAAGTAGGAAGTCCCCCAACCTTCACCAATAGTCCGGGCAACGGCATCCGAACCTAGATCCAGTTGGGGGACATGCTCCCGAACTATGCACGGTTTCCCGCGCAAAGCTAGTTTAGCAAAGAAATGTGGAGATTGGCGGTTGGGCGCTTGAGATTCCTGCCAACTGCCGCACCCCTTGAATATCAACTTCATCCGAACACCTCCCAAATTCATCCGTACATGTACGGATGAATTTGGGAATCCGATACCCTGAGGGCCGGGTCGGCCGGCCCCGGGAGATCGGAGGACGCCATGTCCGGAAAGAGCGGGAAGGGCGCCGCGAGGGCGGTCCCGAGGGCCCACGGCAGGCGATCGGCGATTTCATGCAACTACGGCTGAAGTGTCTTTATGTGGTTCAGCGCACCCAACAGTACCGTTTGATTTCGCTCAAAGCATAAACGAAACCATGCATATATTCCCAAGGCAATCAGGCATGGCGTCACGAAAACCCCGGCAGCGATTGAATTGTTGCCCGCCCATGCAGACAGACACCCTCCGACCGTAAGTGAGATGATCATGCTGATCACGCTGGGGGCCCAACTCGTATAATGCACCCCACTCACCGCCTGTTCGACTATTTCGCATTTCTTTTTCAGGCTAATGTCCTCATCCACTTCACCAAGAGAAAAGTCCACTCCCGAAATTAAATCGAGCAATTCAGCCTCACTGTAGCCGCCTTCCTTGAATCTTTTTATGAAGAAACCTCCTGGTCCAGGCCCACAGATAGGACGGTTTACACGAAACAGTTCCTTATAGGCGATTCCCATTGTTAACTCCTTAAAGTGCAGATGCTATTTACGCTATCGTTCTATCATTTCGTCCGGACAGATTTTTATCGGACCGTCGGCAACCGTTCACAAGGACATCCCGTTCAGTAACTCCCCGCGCTCCTCATACCCGCGCTCGAGCTTCTTCCCAAGCTCCGCAGCGCAGCGCTTCGTTTCCTCGGCAAACAGGTCATCGATAGCCCTGTCAATCCGCGTGCAAGTCTGCCGATGCTCGTCCTTCCAGGGCAGGTTGAGTCCCAAACTCGCGTCCCAATAGCCGCCGAGTTTGGCGTTAATTACTTCCTCGGGATACAGCACGTCGCGGCGAATGTCCTCAACTACATCGTCCTCGTCCATATCGCAGGCCGCATCGCCCTGCTCGAGGAACTTGCGCAGCTCCTTTTGCGCCCAGATGTTGTTCAGCATGCGAACACACACCACGGCCAAAAAGCGATAACGTTCGCATAGATCCCACTCGCCTTCGAGCCATACGCGAAAGCCCAGCATTTCGCTCGCGGACTCATCATCCATCAGGATCAATTCCCACGGAAGCACATTGGCGAGTGCGTCCTCCCCCAGCCTTTGCACGCCGTCGCGCATAAAGATGCACGGCTCCACGTCGTAATAGCCAAAACCGTGGCCCGCATCGCGACGATTGATGACATGCTTGGGCAACAGGATGATCTTGTCGCTGGGCTCGGGATCTATCTTCCGCAGCTTTTTGACCTTGCGGCGGGCGCGCTTTAGGCTGCGTTCGCTATCGCCACGGCCGCGGCCGTCCGGCTTGCCGCCGTATCGAAGGGCAACCTCACGCGCCAGGATCTTTGTGTCCGCAGCGCACAGCAGGTCGCTCACGGTGGGCAGGTCTTCCCACTCAATGCCATCGACGTCCCAAATCCTGTTCATGTTCAACCTCTTTCTGGCTGTGAATTTACGCACTTGTTCGCCCTGCACAACGTACTTGTAAGGCATGCGCCCCGCTAGAGCGCCTTCTTGCTGGGCGCAATCACCTCATCCACCAGGCCCAGCTCCAAAGCGCGTTTGGCGTTGCACCAGCAGTCACGCTCGGTGAGCTCATGGAACTCCTGGGCGCTCAGGTTGCCGTGCTCGGCCAGCAGCTCGTCCAACTCGGCACGCATGGCTGCCGTATGCTGGGCCACAATCTCGATATCGGTCTGCTGCGCCATGCCTGTGCCGCCCATCAACTGGTGAATGAGCACCTGCGTGTGGCGGTACACCTGGCGGTGGTCGCCGCAGGCCAGGATCACCGCGGCCATCGATGCCACGACGCCCTCGCCTACCGTGACCACGGGGCAGTCGAGCGACTGCATGGTGTCGATGAGCGCCAGCCCCGCCGTAACGCTGCCGCCCGGGCTGTTGATGATGAGGGTGATGGGCTCGGTCGCGCTTTGATGTTCCAGCACCAGCATGGACTTAATAAGGCCGTTACAGGTCACATCGTTGACCTCGCCCTCCAGCAGCAGCACACGACTGTTGAGCAGTTCGCTTGCCATATCGACAGCGGCAACACGGCCGTCCTTGGACTTCTTTATGATGCTGGGCTCACGATACATAACGGGCATGGTAATTCCTTTCTAAACGGAATCGGTAAGGAGGCAAAAACTGGACCGCACGGCTTACGACTAACGGAAGCCGTGCGACAAAACATGCAAGATGGGATACACAAAGCTGCAGGAACTAATCCCTCAGCCACTTGGCGGCATTGGGATGGTCGTCGCAAAAGTACTTCTTGGCGCGGAAGGGGCGCATGCCGGTCACCTTGACCAGGCAATCGGTGCGAGGCATAAGCCCAACCTCGCCTGGTGTCATCACGCAACCGCGCACATCTACGGCAGTGCGCTCGGCGCCCACGTACTTGGTGCCCAAAACCGACTCGCCACACAGTTCGCTTATGTAGTTCTGCGTCGCGATGTTGCTGCCGCCACCCATATAGACCAAGCTATCGCAGTTATCGAGGATGGTAAGCGCCGTGGATTTGCCATACACGCCATCGAGCTGGCTCAACGACTGCGCGCACATCAAAAAGCTAATTCCACGGCTGCGCACGGTCGCAATGCTGCGCTCAAAATCGGGGATGCGTCCCACATTGGGAAACTCATCGAGCACAAACTGCACGCGACGCTGCAAATGGCCGCTGGGGCTGGCATCGGCACGGCGCTGGGCAAGGTTAAACAGCTGCTTAAGGGCAACATTCGCAAGCCATGCATTAGCCGAATCGTTGTCGCTCACCTTGAGATCGATCACGCGCTTGCCCTCGTCAATACGATCAAGACGCATCTCGTCATTCTCAAAAACGCGCATGAGCTGGGGCGTCTTAAGCCGCGAGATAGTTGCATTGAGCGTGATCAGAATACTCTTAAGCGTCCTATCTGCCGCACCTCGAAAATCGCGATACTGCTCAACGCCATACAGATCAGCGTTCTTCGCACCAAACTTATCGAGAAACTCCTTGGACTCCACCTCTTCTACAAGGTAGTCCAACGGGAACCGACCCTCGCCATCCCCCGTGACCTTGATGAGCGCCGCCAGCTTAAAGACGTTGTTCATCTTAAGGTAGCGGCGCGGAGCATTGGGGTCCTCGCCCGGCGCAAGAGTGCCGGCAAGACACTCCAGGAGATACAGGATTCCAACAATTGCTCGAAGCAGCAGATCGTTTGCGTTATCCCAGAACGGATCATACCTACGGCTACGGCCGTCGGGATCGACCCCCTCCATGATTGCCGCCACTGTGGTGGGGATATCCTCGACATCCATCACGTAACGCAGAGGGTCGTATCCGGCCGACTGCTCGGGATTAACAGTATCGAGAACCGTTACCTCGTAGCCGTCCTCTTCAAAGCCTTTCCCCGTACGGCGCAGCAGCTCGCCCTTGGTGTCCGTGACCACATAACAGCATTCATGGTGATTGAGCAGGTTGGGCAAAATGAAACTCGCCGTTTTGCCGCTGCCGGTACCTCCAAAGGCAAAGACATTGTTGGACACACTCGTCTCCCAATGCTTGTCGTCCTCGTAGAACGCCACCGTGGCACCCTGCGCCAGGATCACGTCGCGCTGCTCATCGCCGGACGACAGCGCCCGCATCTCCTCCTTAGTCGCCCACTTCTTGGTCTGATACTCCGTTTGCTGCGCTGCCTCGTAGCCGAACATCTTGATGACTGACATGGCGTGGCTCCTTTCTTGTCCGCGGCGTTAGTGGTTGTTAAGCAATGCGATCGTCGCCGTCGTCCTCATTGAGCTGCGCCGAGCGCGACGGCTTGGTCGCGTGGCCGATCAGGCGCTCGGCCTGCGCCAGATAACTCTCGCGAGCAGCAGTTGAAACCGTCCCGTCGCGCAGATACGCAAGCAATGCATTAATCATCAGCTCGTCAAGCAGGTCGTAATCTTTATGATGCTTGATATTGAGAAGATAGCGATTTTCGAGTCCGTGTACTTTGTTGGTCAAATTGATTTCCATCTTTTCCTCCATGTAATAAAAAGTGTGTCGTTCGTCCAAAAGTGCCTCAAACGGGCGTTTGACACATAGCTCAAAGTTGAAACGCGGACTCGTATCGAACACACGTCGTTGCACCTTGAGGTAGCGCTTGTAAAACATGACGGCATCATCTTCATCCGCCGTAAAGCCACGCGATCCATCGCGGTGCAGCCGGTCGCATGGCTTTCTGCCATCGGTGTGGCGCACGAAGGAGGACGGGATATAAGCACCCTGCTTGGTGCTGTACTTCATCCCTGTCGCAACTTCCTCGAACAAGAGAACACCAGCCGATTTATAGCCCGCAGTACGCCCGTGCCTAAACATACTCACCACAGTCGCTACACTGCCTATGCGGCTATCGCGCGGGGGAAAATACAGCGGAAGCAAAGCGAGTGTCGCAGCAGTCAAAAGCTCACGGGCCTCGTGTACATCGGCTCGATACTGCTCGGACACCAGCCCGGGAATATCGGGCGAGCGCTCTTCCAGCACGCCAACGAGCGATTTAGCCAGGCGCTCGATGTTCTTCTCGCCGCAGTACGGACACGGAAGTGGCAGCTCTGCCTTTCCGTTCTCTTCGCACATACCACGGAGATCCTCATCGATCGCACTGAGAAATGCCTCGTAGATGTTGTCCCGTTTCTTCATGAATGTTTCTTTCTATCCGGTTTCGGGTGTTTGGTGTAAGTCTGTTCTAAGTTTTAGAATGCTCTGAGGTGTGGATGATGACAATCGACCTAACCTGCAGCTTCGTTAGTGAAATCACCCTGCTTGATAGCGCGGTTTGCCTAAAGGCTGTGTAGCGATTGCATCAAGCAGTTGGTATTGAGTTGGTTTTGGATTGCTTCGAGGATAGCACAGTAGGCTGTTCTCGTCATTAGAAATTGTTAAATTTTTCTGCTATTATATAGCCCACTAAGAAGAAAGGGCTCTATACATGCGTGAAACAACATCATTGCCACGTCTCACCGCCGCCGCCCTCTCACGCGCGCTTAATCTGGAGCAGGGCAGCCGTCTACTCACCGTCCGTCTGCCTGGCGCCATCGACTGTAAGGCGCTTCGTGAATGTTTCAGCCTGAACAGCAACGGCGTACCCGATATTTGCGAGCTTGAACCCGGCAGGCAGGGCGCGGGCAATGGCGATGCGGCTCCGGTGTTTATCGACGCATCGGGGTATTACCGTACGGGCAAACACGACATCGAAAAAGAATGTATCGCCTTGATCGATTACTTAGAGCCCGGCTACCTCGATTTCTGTGACTGGGGTCCCTTTATTTGGTGTCTGTATGCGCTCGCCCTTTCGAATCGCACTCGCGCAGCCGTAGTGCTGCCCGCCGACCTACTCGATAAAGCCGAGCAGGCGCGCACGATCCTGATACGCGAAGGACTCATCGAGAGCGTCGTGTATTTGCCACTTTCTGAACCCAGGCCCTACATGACAAGCGCGCTTCTCATATTGTCTTCAGGAAATCGCAGCGTTGCATTTCGCAGCGCAATCGAATCCGGGCCGCGTTTTCGATATGTGACAGAAACATCGTATTACTCAGATATCACCTTTTCCATCTCCCCCGACTGGGCCCGCATTGATACCAATACGCCCAGATCAACGCCTATCGAAACGTCCACTTTTGCCACGCGTGAATTGCTGCTGCATCGCGCAGCCCTCTCAAAAGGCAAAATCAGCCTTATCAGCCTCACCCGAAACTACAGGGCTACGCTCGGTGACGCTTTTACGCGAGTAGCTCCATTTATGCCCCGCGAGAGCACCACATCAAACGACATTGATGCAATCGAGGTACGCCGCATCTCATCTCAGGATTTTCAAGATGGCAACCTTCTACCCGCATATGCTGTAGAGAGTGCAAATAGCTCGGATTCCAAAATCGTAAAGGTGAACCCCAGCGTTCTCGATCGATATGAGCTCCGCGCTGGAGATATCGTCATGCCACGCATGCTGGGTCGCTACGGCGCGTCCAACCTGCTCGTCGTCAGCGCCGATGACGCGAAGCAACACCTAGTTGCTTCGCATAACACCACCGTCATTCGCCCGTCGTTCCAAACGATGACCGAAGAGGAGCGCGTAGTGTTTTCGGAGATAATCGTTGGATACCTTACCGAAGGCCATGGGGCACAGCTGATTCAAGCATTAACCGAAGCAGCCAGCATCCGCGCCATCCGCCCTAACGACCTGTTCGAGATCGAAGTCCCGCCAGCGCTCGACCCGCGCACGCGCGAGTACAGCGAATCCATCAATCGCTTTGCCGAGGTCGTAGAAACAAAGAAACAAGCCGAGGCTGCCGTCGCCCAAGCCCAGCGCAACCTCGAAGTCGCAAAAAAGACCATCACCGAAGTGCTCGACCAAATCTGCGAGTAACACATAGGCAGCAGTAACGCCCCAAGCCGGCGGCGGGACCAGCTCCTGCCGCCGGCTTAACTGTCTGGGCTACTCCCATCCCGTAGTCTGGGGATTCCATTTGCGCACATTCTCCGAACGATCGAAGCACGGAGCATACAACCGATTGACGACCTCTTCTGCTCCAGTGATACTCCCCGCGAGATCAAGTACCCCCGCCTGCCTAGCCATCTTTACATACTGCGCAGAACCATTTTGTTTCCACCAGAGAGGCGCCACGAACTCTTCCGGCATTGCCACCTTGCGGACAGACGCTTCTTTCTCGACTCTCTCGATAAGTGTAGCCCCATCGATGAAGCAAGTTTTCGCGTACACCAAGATGTCGACTATATCCTTGATTCGCGAAGAGGCACGGCCCTCATGCATCTCTATCATTGCGAGCAATTTATCTGCAAGGGCGCTCTCCACTCGGCATACTCGATAGTCGCAGACTGGGAGCCCCTCGATATTCAAACGATCGATCGGCGCGAGAACCTCAGGCTCAAGTCCCCGCACTTCATCAATTACCAAGTCAATTGAAATTGGCTGTAGCTTCTTGGTTCCCATAAAGGGGGTGAACCATACCTTAGCACCGCACCGATACTCATCTTCTTCTTTGATCTGCTCTGCACGATCAAAGACAAACGAAACGAAATCCTCCAGATCAATCGAAGCCGCCCGCACCAGATCGGCAACAGCCTCTTCGAGGCTCTCCTCTTGAGCAACCAAGTCAATATCTCTTGTGACACGCGCATCGAGCGTTCGCGCCAGGACGCTTTGACCACCTTTAAGCACAAAACGGCAGTCATCTTCTGAAAAAACGCGACATAGGAAGCGATGAAAGTAGAAACCAACGATTGCCCGATTAGTATCCATTGGTGATTCTCTTGCGGCATTCCTAACAGCCATCTCCAATGCGGCAGGCGTTTTGTACTTCACCATGTCCTCCGTTTCGCATTACCCGTTCAGTACCATCAGCAAAGGCGCCATCAGCTCGCGTCGTTTGGCGGTTTTAGAGTTCTCTTCTACAAGATCCTTCAGCCGTTGTATATCGAGTCCACGTCCAAGCGCGTCGTGATAGGCATCGATAATTAATGAGGGATCCTCGCAATCGAGGCAAAGATCGACAAGCGTGCGCTCGGGTTTAGTTACCGGCAGGCCGTCGAGCCAAACGATGTCCCGCTCAGCAATCTCGCGCTTTACAAAAGAAAGGGATTCGTTTCTTGTATTGATACGCATGGGCGCGGTCATCCTGTAGGGTGACAGATAGAAATCGCCCATTTGCTGTAGGTTCGCCGCTGTCGTACCGCTCACGGCGATGCCATCCCACTGACGTTTTCTCTCCCACGCGCAAAGGGAGGGATTGGTGAGCTTCCAAAAGGCGTTGAGTTCATCGGTGTCTCGGCGCTGCGTTCCAGACATCCGGTAGGCGCCGTGGCATATCCGTTCAAGACGCCCTGCGCGGCATGAGTGCGCCAGCGCATCTCGAGAGATGTCCATGCGAGCCGCCTGGGCCGTGGTGAACACGCCCTCGCTCTCGGAAAGCTCGCTTATCGCCGTTATGTTGCTAAAGTACTTCATGCTGCAATTGTAGGATATTTTCATACTTTTGCAACGTGATTTTTGATCCATTAGATCCGTTTGCCTTGTTTACCCCATTTCTGACGCCGTTTTGCACCGGCACCCCATCCCCCGCTATTGAGGTCTAATACTTTTCCGCGAAGTGAACGGCTGTTTTTGGACCTCTGAAACATCCGCATTTTTCGGCGGCAAAATCGTGGGATTTCAGCATTGAAACCGCAGGAAGCGGCACCTCTAAAGTGTCGATGCTTCGGGGGTCCGTTTTCACTCATTCACTTCTCGGAAAAGTATTAGACCTCGCTATCAGCTATCCCAAAGATCAGACCGCCCCTCCTTCACGCCACGCAAAACCTGCCTTTTCTGCCCCTGCCCGCCTCCGCACCACCCAAAAACTCATCCAACATTAATCTTGGCTCAAGAATCGCTTAATCTATAACCTGCACTATAGAGTTCGACCAAGGGCGGGGCGGCACCACGCAGGCCGCCGAACGCAACGCTCGTGCCCGGGCAAATCGCCCGGCGTCGCGCCCATCGAACGAAAGGACAGGTCATGGACGACCTCGAAAAAGTTGAAACCATCCGCACCAAGTGCAACGTGAGCTACACCGATGCCAAGGCCGCGCTCGACGCCTCCGACGGCAACGTTCTGGACGCCATCATTTGGCTCGAGTCGCAGGGCAAGACCCAGACCACGTCGGCGCACGCCGCCACCGAGTCCGCGCCGGCCGACGAGCCCTCGGCCGAGATGGTCGCCGCGCAGGTCGCCTACGAAAAGTCGAGCGAAAAGACCGACTTCTCCAAGAAGATGGACGGCGTGTGGGAGTACCTCAAAAAGCTCTTCCGTCTGAGCCTGGACACCAAGTTTATCGCCACGCGCCGCGACGCGATCATCCTCAACATCCCCATCCTGATCCCCATCGTCGCGCTGTTTGCCTGGGGCGCCACGATTTGGCTGATGCTCATTGGCCTGTTCTTTGGCATGCGCTACCGCATCGATAGCGACGGCGACGTGCCCGGCAGCATCAACACCCTGATGGACAGCGCTGCCAATGCCGCGGACGACATCAAGCAAAATCTCAACGACGACAAGTAATCGCAGACGGGGGCACGTATGGCACGGATCCTGATTGTAGAGGACGAGGAGAAAATCGCCCGCTTTGTGACGCTCGAGCTGGAGCACGAGGGCTACCAGGTGGAGCACGCCGCCGATGGCCGCACCGCCGTTGACCTGGCGCTGGAGCGCGACTACGATCTGATTCTGCTCGACGTGCTGCTGCCGCAGCTCAACGGTATGGAGGTGCTGCGGCGTGTCCGCAAGCACAAGGATGTGCCGGTGATCATGGTCACCGCGCGCGATGCCGTGATGGACAAGGTGGCCGGGCTCGACGCCGGCGCCGACGATTACCTGACCAAGCCATTTGCGATTGAGGAGCTGTTCGCACGGATCCGCGTGGCGCTGAAGCGCTCGGAGGCCGTGCGGGCGGCTTCGGGCGTTGGCGGCGTTGGGGC
>CAJMOP010000030.1 GCA_905215115.1 uncultured bacterium
CGGCAAACCCGCGGCAGGTCTTGTCCATCATCTCTTGGCTCATACACATGCACCTTCAAGTCATATACATCGGTCGAGCGGCAACCGCCGACCGACCGCATCGATCACATAATGGTGCTAAGTCTAGCCCATAAGCACATGGGCGTCAGCGCACCTGGCCATCGCGGATTTCTATGGCACACGATAGGCGGCAGCGACACAAACATGGGACACATGGCCCACGTTTCGAGACTCCCGGGCAGCGGCAACTGGGGCATACATATAGGTAAGGAGCCCTATGTTGGGGCAACGCTCGCCACGACACCGGACGACGAATGGAGGAATAACCGCACAGCAAACAAAGGCATCATGTGCATGCGTAACCGCCGCCCCAGCGATCCGCGGCACACGATGTCCCTGGCAGACAAGGAGGACGCCACCATGAAGAAAAAGACCCTATCGATCCTTTCCCTTTGCATCGCCCTCTTTGCCGTGTTTGCCCTTGTCGGCTGCGGCGGGAGCGCATCGGGCGGCGGCAGCGCCTCCAAGAGCGAGAGCAAGGAAAAGGTCCCCGTCGCCAAGAAGACCGACTTTATCTGGTTTAAGGTCGAGATGCCCGAGGGCGTCGGCGTAAGCGACTCCGCCGGCAAGAATGCCGACAGGGTTCAGCTCACCTTCCCCGAAGACGAGAACGCCTCGGCCGATCGCTTTATCCCCGTTTGGAAAAAAGCGCTGACGGCCGAGGAATCCCACGCCGACCAGGCGGAAAAGAAGGGGGACACGTTCCAGTGGAAGGACGGCGGGTCCGTCGAGTATAACGGCAGGACGTGGCTCGTCGGAACATACGAGGACAACAGCGGCATCTCAACCATGCTTTTTACCGACGTTGAGCCGGGAAGCGTCTACGTCCTCATCTCGAACTTCGACCAGCACAAGAAAGAAGCCGAGGCGCTCCTCAGCTCCATCGAGTTCCCCGATGACATGGCGAAGGCAGTTGCCGAGGCACGCGAAGTCGAGATTTCGAGCATCGAGATCAGGCATTAGGGGCTCGCACGCAGCATCGCATGCGCAGTCATTAAATGATCGGGCACCCAACACCGGGGAGGGTCGATAGCATCGGCCCTCCCCTCTTTTACACCCGCGCATATTGCCACTTGTCGGCGCAAATCCAGCCCCCAGAATGGGACACATGGCCCACCCTAGCGAGCCATCCACGCGTACAGTAAAGGCAGGTAATCCATGGGCGGTTACAGATCGAGGAGGACACGACCATGAAAAAGAAGGCCTTTGCGATTCTCACCCTCTGCATCAGTCTCTTTGCCGCGGTTGCCCTGATGGGCTGCGGTGGCAGCGGTGGCGCTACCGGCAGTGGCGGTGGCGGCGGAGCAGAAAAGCCAGCCGTGGATATGAGGACCGACTTCATTTGGTTTAAAGTCGAGGTCCCCGAGGGCGTCGAGATCACCGACGTTGCCGGCGACACGGCCGACAGGGCCCAGTTTAAGTTCACCGAGAACGAGCACGCCAGCGATCGCTTCATCCCTGTCTTCGACTCTGACAAGAACGCCGACGAGCTGTTCGACTACGAGGCCAAATGGAAGGCCAACTTTGAGTGGACCGAGAATGACCCCGTCAAGTACAACGGCAAGTCCTGGCGCAACGCTTCCTACACGCACACGGGCGGTGTGACGACCGAGTACTTCACCGACGTTGACGGCGGCAGCGTGTACGTGCGCATCGACAACGTCGAGGAGCACAAGGATGCCGTCGAGACCATGATGAAGTCTCTGGAATTTGCCGACGACATCGCCAAGGCCAAGACCGAGGCCATGGACGTCAAGCTCGACGATATCGAGATCAAGCGCTAAGCGACTGGCGAGCGCAACGGGAAACACGGGCGCAGCGCAAGCAAGCGACAGTGACCCAGCGCTTCGTACCAAGGGAGGGTCGGCTCACCGGCCCTCCCTTTCTTATGCCGGTAGCTGATGAACGCGAGGATGCCGGACTCCAAAACTATCCCAAGCGCGCCAGTAGCACCAATAGACAGGCGCCTCAACACGTCCGCCCGCCGATTTATGGCTCCACGCAGACAATTTAAGCCGACGCCTTTAAACATCTGGGCAGTATAGTGTCCAAAACGAGCGCACAGCCGCACGCTGCGAACGGAGGAGTTATGACCGAACACCACGCCATCAGTCGCCGAGCGTTTACGCTGGGCCTAGGCCTTGCGGCGCTGTCGCCGCTTGCAAGCCTGCCAGAAACCGCGGCACCGGGCCTCCCCCTGCGAGCGGCATTTGCAGACGACACGCCCGCACCGTCGGACAGCCTCCATAATTTCGTCATTCGCCTTCGACCCGCGGGCTATTTTCGCACCGCGAGCGTCAACCAAGACGGCAACGTTCGCGGCAACGTCTGCCACCTATTTAACGACGGCACGTCCAGCAAGCTCATCCTTGAGAACGTAACGACCAAGAATGACGATACAAACTGGTATGCTATCCGCACCTTGCTCAATTTCGAAGAGCATAAAAAGACGGGCTACAGCATTTGGTCGGTCGACGACGACTCGGACAAAGATGGAAAGGTCATCCACGTATGGGGCGGCGAGTATGACAACAAGCCCAGCCGCGCTTTTGCGTTCGAGCGTCAATCAAACGGAACCTATATCATCCGAGACCGCACGGTCGAGAAAGAAACCGAGAAAAAAGACATTAAGTACCTGGCAATAGAATCGAACGGCAAAGACCAGGACAACAATAAGATCTGCCATAAGAGTAAGAGCATTCCGTGGGAGCTCGAACTTATCGGTTACGACATGAAAAAGAACGATGCCACGGTTAACAGCCTCGACTGGATCACGTACAGCAGCTACGTCGATGGGCCATGTTGGATGAAATACGTCGACGACAGCAAATACCTCGACGAGCTGAGCATCCCGGGTACGCACGATTCGGGCACCTGCAGCGTGGACAACGACACTGAGCCCCAATCCTCGCAAGTAAAATGCCAGCAGGATTACATTCCCACGCAGTTGCTCGAAGGCATTCGCTATTTTGATATCCGACTCGGAAAGGGCGACGACCCCGGCATCGACCACGGGATTTTCTACCTACTCAAAAAAGACGGGAACTATCTGCATCTCTCCGATGTCATCGGGTACTTCAAAACGTTTTTGAACGAAAACCCGTCAGAAGTGCTCATCATGCTCGCATCGCGCGGCAACGATGAGGCTACCGACGAAAGCATAACGACGGCCTTCGCCAAGGTTATGGCCGATAACCCCAACCTGTTCTACACGTCGAGCCACGTCCCCACGCTGGGCGAGGTGCGCGGAAAGATCGCTCTGCTGCGTCGATTTAGGCTCGCCGGCAACAGTGTAAGCGGCCATACGTGGGGCCTCGACCTTACCGAATGGGATGACAAGATCAAGGCTCACTCCGACAGCACCACTATGTGTCTCGTCCAAGACGCGCGGGGCTTTGAAGCCGCGGGGGAAACAGGCGACAAAGAACCCTATTGCACCAAGGTATACGCCCAGGACAAGTACAAACTCACGGGAACCGACAAGCTCAGCTGGGTCGATAATGCGCTGAAGGAAACGACCGGGCGCACGCGCAACAAGGTGGACGTCGTGGACGATGACGGGGCCAAGGTGCAAGCGCAGGAGCGTTGCTGGTCTATCAACTACACCAGCTGCACGGGCTTGTCGCACGGAGGCAATCCTTTTACCTCGGCACGAGTAGTCAACGAGCATCTGTATAAGAGCCCATACATCAACCCCAGCGGCAACGAGGAAACAAAGTCAGATTACCTTAAGCACATTGGCATCATCGCATCCGACTTTGTTGATGCGGCACTGGCACGAAGCATCTACCAGCGCAATTACAATACGAAGCACAAGCAGTCGGCTTCGTACTACCTCCCGATCCGCATGCGCATGACGTACGGCGATTCGTTGAGCGATGCCTCGCTCCAGGATGGCAAGACCGTTGGCGAGGGCTACTTCCGCCTCGTCGACAGCAGCAACGTACTCAACGTAGCAACTCCGGACAGGGTTTTTGCCATCGAATACGTGGATGTCGACGCCCTGGGCAACGAAACCGCTACGGGACTGCAGGGCTCCGTGCCCATCCATGTCGACCCGCGCGCGCTGACGCCCCACTTTGAGGGGCTCGAAGGCCTTAAGGTCGGTGAGGATGTGCGTGCAAAGGTTGCAGCGGCGCTCGAGGGCAAGCTCGAAGGCGATGCCTGCACAGCCCAGCTCGAGTTTATGCACGATGCAAACGGCGCGCCGGGCACGGCAATGGCAGAGGGCGAGACATTTGCCGCGGGAACGTACTGGGTGCACGTGAACGGCCTTTTGGGCGACGCGGCGCAAAACTACAAGCTTGCCAGTGACGGAGCCGCAAGCTTTACTGTGACGGCTTCGGGCAACGCAGGCGCTACGGACACCGGCGACGGCAACGGCAACGGCACCAACGCAGGCGGCGCCGACAAGAACGACAAGGGCAACAAGCGCAAGGGCTCAGGCGAAAAGCTTGCCGGCACAGGCGACAACTCTGGCATTGCCGCCGGGCTCGCTGCCGCCGCCGTGGCGACAACGGTCGCCGGCGCGGCAATGCTTGCCAACGACCATGAAAGTGACGAAGGCGCTAGCGAATAGGCCAGCCGGCCTTTTGGGCGCATCAACTCGATGAGGGGCGCAGAACACCGTTCTGCGCCCCCAGTTTTTTAAAAGAAGGAACCTTTGGTCTCCCGAGTGACGGCGATAGATAGTATTGCGATTCGTGTCCGTGCAAGGCTTTAAGATAAACATAATCAAGGGCATCAACGAGGCCGGAAACCCCGGGAGCACGCCCCAAATCATTCGGCATTAGAGGAGGTCCGCATGGTTTACATATGGGAATTCGAGTTCTTTGATTCGAACGGCGTTGTCGATGCCGTGCCATGTGGCTCGCTGGGCGGAGGAGGAACGTTTGGCTCCGACCTAAACGACGCTATCGAAAGCGCCGCTGATTTTCTCGCATGCATGGTCGACGATCACCTTATGGGTGGCATTGAACTTCCCGCGCCGGACTTTGGACACCAGCCACAACACGGCGGCAAGATTATCGCCGTGGCCGTCAGCCGCGAGCTCGGCGACATCCCCGCCGTCACCGCAGCGGATGCCGCGCGCATGCTCGGTGTTAGCTCAGCACGGGTTTCGCAACTGATAAATGCAGGACTGTTGGATTCATGGAAGGATGGCACCAAGCGCATGGTGTCCAAAGCTTCCATCGAGGCACGACTCGCCGACGCTCCAAAGGCAGGACGCCCGAAAGAAATGCCTGTTGCCGTGTAAAGAGACGTCTAGGCACACCATTTTGGCATATTGACCATTGAGTTCTCTCGATTCGCGACGCACTGCGTCGCGAATCGAACTGAACATATTGTCGCCGATTGCCACGCATTTCCAATCCGAAGTGCAAGAGGAGTTTTCCATGACAGGTGTCAATCAGGCCATCACCGAAAGCGCACCTAAAGTGCGTTCTGCCGAGGACATGGCCACACGACGCAAGAGCGATTCAGAGGGATTTCGGCTCATCTCGCCAGCACCCCCTACAACGAAACGTGGGCACACGTCGAAACCAGCGCTACGCGATTGCATCTATGGGCTTGCCGTCGGCGACGCGCTGGGCGTTCCTTACGAGTTTATGCCCCGCGGCACGTTCGAATGCACGGACATGATCGGCTACGGCACGCATGGGCAGCCCGCCGGCACCTGGAGCGACGACACATCTATGACGCTTGCTACCTGCGACTCGATTAGGGAGCTCGGTCATATCGACACCGCGGACATGCGCGACAAGTTCGTAGGCTGGATTGCCCGTGGCGAGTATACGATTGACGGCGTTTTCGATTACGGCGGCACGACCGCCCGCGCCCTGCACACCGGCAAAGGAGGCTCCGGCGAGCGCGACAACGGCAACGGTTCGCTCATGCGCATCGCGCCCCTGGCGTTTGTCGACGCGACTGACGACGAGATCTGCGAGGTCTCCGCGATTACGCACGCCCACAGAACGTCGACCGACGCATGCATCATATTTGTCGCGCTGATGAGGAGCGTGATGAACGGCGCGTTTCCCTCATGGGTGCTCCAGCTGAAAGACGTGCCCGAGCAGGAAATCAGGTCTGGCGGCTTCGTGCGCGACACGCTTAAGGCAGCCACTTGGTGCTTCGTCAACACCAACAGCTACGAAGCCTGCGTGCTCGCCGCCGTCAACCTGGGCGACGACACCGACACCACCGCAGCCGTCGCCGGCGCCCTCGCAGGCACGGCATACGGTCTCAAAGCCATCCCGCAGGAGTGGATCGACACCCTACACGGAAAAGAGCTGATTGAGCAGTGTTTGTTTTAGGGCGCACTTACGATAGAAACTGACCAGGGGGCATCATGGAAAGAGAGGTCGCAAATATAGACGAGTTCCAAGTGGACGAAAACGGGATTCCGCTATTTCCAGCAGGACTAAAGGAAGAAGCCAACCTCTATGTCCTCCCCGACGGGCGTTACCTCCCCTGCGGGGTCTACAGGACCGCGGACGGCGGTTCGCTCATTTATGAGCCATCCGAACTAAGCTTCTTCGGGCAGATGCTTGCTCAATTCAAAAAGAGCTAGAGGCTTGATTGCCCGTTAGATAGACACTGCTCCAAACCATGGGATGGGTAAGATGCCTCCCACCGCGGCCTGTGAGGTAAAATCTTGACTGCCGCGGAATCCGCCTGCGGGCAACGCTCCGATCTCCGATTGGGGTGAAGCCTATGAACTTGTTTCTTGAAATCCTGCGCCTCTCGATGTATGTGACCGGCATTGCCCGGAACCTCTACTCGATCTGGCGGGAATATAAGCAGTAACGGATAGCGAGGGGAGTCATGAAAAGGGCCGGTTGCAGCCGGCCCTTTAGACATTAGCACCTGCGTTGCCCGCGTCTCCGAAGTTTGAGTAGCTGAGGAGCGGGTTCCGCGGCACATCTTGATTTTACCCAGTGGCAAGGCTCTTTTACAGCCGTTCCACCGTTTATTTACATCTGCCAATCAAGACGAGACTACTACGCACCTTTATTACACACGATGTTTTCAGCCTGGTATAAACAAGTTCAATAATAGAATGCAAATCCAACCATCATGTCTGATTACGAAAGGATTTTTGCCTTTTCTGCAGCAAACTCTTCCTCGGTAAGTACTCCACTCTCACGCAGTGCTGCAAGCCTCTCAAGCCTTGCAACTACATCAACCACTATCCGCCAGCGTCTCAATAGTCTGTGAAACCTGCGGATACCGCTCGAGCTCCTTCGATAGGGCATCGACTATCTCGGCAATATTCTTTGCATTTTTGCCCCCGTTTAATACGTTTGCCCTGACCTTAGATGACGACTTGACAGTAACGCCAGATCCGCCTTCAACTGGAACAACCGAAATACTGATATTTTCGCCCCAAGACCAAAGGCTCATACCAATCTCGGCTGCAACTGTTCTTGTTGTGGGCGATGCACTATCAACTTTTACTTTAGGCTGCTTTTCCATAGCTGTCTTCAAGGCATTAAACGTGTCGTCAGGAGAATACGGTACCTGAAGCTGAAGCTGCTGATCCGCAAAACCCATAATCTGGCCTCCGCTTCTTACAAGATTAAGGCTATCGGCAATGGTAGCACGTTCCCAGCAGTCTTAAATTCGTCTCATGACCTTGCGATGCAGCCCGACGCCCCGGCAACACTCCCCTACTTACCAAAGATCGCAGCGAACAAGCCCTTGCGTTTGGGCTTCTCCTCTCGGTAGGAACCCTCGACGGCGGCTGCAACCTGGCGCGGTTGCTCGCCGTCTCCACGGCGCACGATCTGGTATAGGAACGGCGATTTAACATATTTGACCTCGACGGGTGTGGCGTGTACGCTGCTCTCACCGGACAGATGCAGGCTCGGACTGAGCGGCGCCACGATATGCGTTTCGCGCTTGTCGCTAAACACCACCGCGGCCGCACGACCCGTCTGGCCGTTTACGGCAATGCGCACCTGCTCGACATCGCGGCCATCCGTCGCCGGCCGATCGACAAAGTAGACCGGCACCATCACTAGGCCGTCCTTGTGCTTGCGGACCTTGCGCGCCCAGGCGCGGATGCTCTTTTTATTGAGCCCCAGCACCGCCTCGGCATCGTTGCCTGCAATGTCGAGCGCCAGCTTATCAATAACCACCTGGTCCTTGGTGGACGCATCGACGGAGACAACGCGGAAGTCGCCCTCCTGCATGGCAGGATCGAACGGCCCCACCTTGCCAAAGTCCCACGGCTCCAATATGCCCATAAGGCGAACATCCAGGTAGTTGGCCCTGGGATATGCCCAGTCGAGTACCTCGTAGTACACCAGGGTCTCCTTGCTCAGGCCCTTGCCCGGGAAGGACACCATCATGCGAAGGTCCGCGAGCGCCATGGGGAAATAGAAGAGCATCATGTCGTTTTGGATCGCGTCTTCCACGTCGTGTCCGGCAAAGGCCTCCGGGTACTGACGCACCAGCTGCAGCGCGTTGGCACGTGCCTGCTGCGGCGATATCTCACAGGGGACGCCCTGTTCGGGAACGTATTCGGCACCCACGCCCATGGTCAGACGCTTACTAAACGTGCCGGGCTTGAGCAGGTCGGCCACGCCAATCTTGTTGCCGCACGACGGGCACTCAAACACGCGCTGGGTCGATGACCCCTCAAAGGACGCGCCGCAGAAGGGGCAGGGAATGCTCACGTGCGTCGCCTCTTGGAACTCCTGCGCCGTGCCGCGGTCCTCCCACAGCAGGTGCTCAAGAACCGACTGATTGCGACAGTACGAATTGAAGAAATACCAGTCCGGGTCATCTGGGCGCTCGAGCTGCGAGACGTGCGTAAGCTTGAGCAGCCCGTCAACCACCGTCAGCGGCGTATGACGGATACCCAGGGCGCTCTTGGGCTCTCCGGCGTCCGCTTGCCACGGAATAACCGTTTCGCAATAGGCGCACTCAAAGCTGCGCTTTGCCTGGTGCGAATACATGGGGCCGCCGCAGTTTTGGCATTTAATGGCAAACATCTCGTCCATGGAAACGTCCTCCTTTGCACAGGGCTGTCGACATTAAGTATGTCGAGCAAATCGGCGCGTGCCCATACCCATGTGGCCCAAAATGGAGCACTCGGTCGAACGGGAAGGCGCAGTGAACTCGAATGCGCGTGGGCAGTCGTCCCCCTCCGCCTCGCACCCGTTAGCGCCGGTAGACCATTGCTGCATTTTCTGAGCACCGGCGCACGGCGCTCCCATGCGAGCTACACTATCCCCTTAAACATGATTGTGAGGACGATCGTTATGCTATTTGTCAATCGGCTGGTACATACGCTTGTTCCCGGCAGCGAAAGCGAGCCGGTCGATACCTCCTGCCGCACCAACGCGGGTTTTGCCGCAAGCCTCATCTGCATCGGCCTCAACATTACGCTGTGCCTGGCCAAGGGTATAGCCGGTCTGCTCGCGGGCTCCGTCTCGCTTATCGCCGATGCCTTCAACAACCTTTCCGACGCCTCGAGCAACATCGTGAGCCTGCTCGGATTCCGCCTTGCCAGCCGCCCGGCCGATGAAGGCCACCCCTATGGCCACGGCCGCTACGAATACCTGGCGGGGCTGTTTGTCGCCGTTCTCGTTTGCGCCGTCGGCATCAACCTGATCCTGGAGTCGGTCGCCAAGATCATCAAGCCCTCCCCCACCGCGTATTCGGCGCTCTCCATGGCAGCCCTTGTCCTGTCCATGCTCGTCAAGTTTTGGATGGCGGCGTTCAACCGCACGCTGGGCAATCGCATAGATTCCGAGACACTTATCGCCACGGCGCAGGATTCCAAAAACGACGTCATTGCCTCAGCCTCGGTCCTGGCCGCAGCGCTTATTTCGCAGACGACCGGCTTTGACCTCGATGGCTGGGCAGGCCTGGGCGTGGGCATCTTCATCTGCATTAGCGGCATGGGCCTCGTGCGCGACGCCATCAGCCCGTTGCTGGGGCAAGCGCCCGACCCCAAGCTCGTCCAAGCAATCCGCGACAAGATCATGTCGTATCCGCAGGTCCTAGGCACGCACGACCTGATGGTACACGACTACGGCCCCGGCCGCCAATTTGCCAGCGCACACGTGGAAATGCCCGGCGAGGGCGATGCGTTTGAACATCACGAGATCCTGGACACCATCGAACACGACATCAAACGTCAGATGGGCATCGGCATCACGCTGCACTGCGACCCCATTGCCACCACCGGCGACGACCTGCGCGGCTGGGTCAAGCGCGGCATCATGCAGATCGATCCCGCGCTCTCCATTCACGACCTGCACGAGCACGACGGCTTTGTTTCGTTTGACTTGGTGCGTCCCGACGGCTTTGACATATCCGACGAGGAGCTGCTGGAGCTCGTCACGCGCATCGTGCACGAGCGCCGGCCAAATGCCTCGTGCGTCGTCACATTTGACTCGGGCTTCAGCTCACCCGAGCGTCCGGCCGAGCAGCTGTAATCGACAGCAAAACGGGACGCAGGACCGCCGACCAACGCGCCTACGCGCCCGGTCACGCAATCCCGCGTCCCGTTTTTGCTTGCACCGCTAAGGTTCTCGCCGCTCGACCGCTAGTTCCCCTGCGCGCCCGAAATGCCGTTTTGCAAGGCATCCCAGGCGTTCGTTGCCATATCGCCCAGGTTCTGTGCGGTATCACCCAGCTCTTGGGCCTTATCCCCAAGCTCCTGGGCCTTGTTGCTCAGGTCTTCCAGCGTGTTGGAGCTCGAGCTGTCCGTGGTGCCCTGGTCGCCGGACGCATTGCCCGACGAGCTGTCCTTGCGCGTGAGTTGAATCTCAAGGTTGCCGTTGTCGTTATAGTAGGCAGACGTCACGACCCAGTTGGCATCGACAACGGGCGTCGAGCCGTCGTCGGTCAGAATCACGGCATTCGAAAGATCGGCCCCGCGCGACTTGAGGAGCTTCTTGGCGTTAGACCAGTACTGACCCGTGATATCGCTCAGGTCGACGGCGCCGGACTGGGTCGTCTCGGTCTGCTCGGCCGTGGTATCAGTCGCGGCGCCCCGCTTGTTGAGCATGCCCGACACGATGGCAAACACAACCGACAGGGCAAAGAAGATCGCCAGCACGATCAGGATTTTCTTGATCACGCTCGACGAACGCGAAGGCTTCTTCTCCTCGTCCTCGCCATACTGAGGGATGGACTTGGGATACTCACGATACGGCTCGCGCGCATATCGGTCGCGCGACTCGTAGCGCGGTTGTGCCGTGCGCGGCATATATGTCGTCTGCTGAGGCTGCGGAATGGGATTTTGCAACAGGTCATCATAAGGGTCTGCCGCCGCGTTGCCGTAGGGGCTCTGCGACGAGACACCATACGGGTCCTGCGTTGCGTTCCCGTAATTCACAACGCGCGTGGGATCGGCCGACGCCTGGGTCGCATCGGGCGAGGCGTATCGGGCGTCCGGCACGACGCGGGTCTCATCGGCGCCATTGCCCGTCCGCGGGGAGCCGTAGCCACCCATTACGGTCGTCTTATCCTGGCCCATGCAACGATTCCTTTCCGTCGCCCGTATGCATCAAGTTATCCATGCATTCTACCCGCGCAAAAGCCTATGATGGGCAAAGGTCGTCGGTATCTACAAGACATGCGCGGCCGACGGTCACAAGCGAATCGAGGATACGTCATGGCAAAAAGCAAGCTCATCAAGGACACGACGCGTGCCGAGCGTGAGGAGATCATTAAGCTGGCACTCGCGGGCTGCGGCAACGGCAGCTGCGACAACTGCGGCAGTTGCAGCTTGGGAGCCGGCGACCCGTACGGCACCTACCAGCCCTACATTGACGGCAAGATGGAGATCGCCGATATTAACATGATGGTCGCCGAGCGCAACGCCAAACTCTTTGGCCTCCAGCGCGGCTAACGATCCCTTCTTGGGCTGTGCACCAAAAATGCGCCCATCTACTACGTTTAACCCAAGGGTGCCAACCATAGCCATATCTGCGTTAACAAAACCGCAGGTAAACGTCTTGCCACATTGTTAAAAAACGCTCCATGGTCGGTCCAACCCTGGTAAACGTAGTAGATGGGCGCTTTTCGTGGCACGGCTGGCCCAGATAGCTTGTCTCGGAGCCAATTTGCATCAAAAAGTCCCCGGCGGCGTTGCGTTTTGCGTCACCGGGGACTGTTCAGATTACTCCCTGCCGCTTTGCTCTACTCGTTGGGCACGCACGTGGCCTTGGCTCGGTCGGGCGTTACATCCTGACCGCAGGAATAGCTCGAGTCGAAGGCGTGCGCAACCAAGTCGTGGGTATCCCATGCCATGCAGTCAAACTCGCCAGTATCGAGGACGATGATATAGCCCTTGCCATCGTAGTAGAAATGATTCTCGGTGTAGTTATCGTCATCGTCGATGTTGTCTTCGGACACGGAGTCCATATCCGGCTTTGCCGTCCTAATTGCCTGCTTGGCCTCACTCTTGAGCGTGTCAAACGAGAGCCCGTGCTGCGCAAGCGAGTCCTCGAGCGAAACCTGCTCACCTGTCTTGAGGTTGTAGTACGCCGACCTCGTCTTCTGTACCGATCGATACGGAGGCTGATAACTGTTGGTGAACGTACGCACGCAGGCAATATCGCCGTCAATCGAGACGATCTCGGCGGTGTACATCATGGTCACGCGGCTGTCCTCGTCGTCCATCGAGGCCTGCTTACTCGCTTCGAGGGTATCCGCGACCAGCTGAACCATATCTTTGTTGAACTTGGCGACGCCCACGCCCTGGCCCTTTACCTGAGGATAGGTCCATGTAGCCGAAATCTGGCACGCGTCATCGGGGGACGGATTCAGCGGGCCCTCGCCAACCGCGGCCGTAAAGTTGACATCCTGCGTGGCAGAGACGGCCTCGTAGCTCGCCTGCGCATCGTCAGAGTCCTTCGACTTCAGCTGCTCCAGCGTCGTGGCGACCGAGGCGATGGTGCTGGCTACGCTCTCCTCGGTGCTGGTAAGCACAGCGCTCAGCTCGGACACTTCATTGGTGCCGGCAATCTTCGAATCGCTTATCGGTGCCGGACCGGCAACGGCGCCAAAAGCCTTACCATCGTAGGCATCAAATTCGCACTCATAGCCATCACGAGATTCGTCCATCCCGACTGGAACCTCTTTGACGTTGATCTTCTCCCCGTCATGCAAATATCGCCTGAACCCATAGGTGCCATCGTAATCGTATACACGGAGCGAAACGCCAACGCACATAACGTCAACCCAGATATCGGGCTCATATACTTTCTCGATTTTGCCGTCGCGGTATGCCCAAACTTCGGCCTTAGCGGCGGTGGCGCCATTAGTGTTGAAGAGCGGCTCATCAGAATACTCAATCAGGAGTTCGTCCTGACCATCCCCGTCAAAGTCAATGAGCTTGGCATAGGCAACGCCCTGGGCTCCATACGTAGATTGAGCAACCTCAACGGCCTCGCCCTCGCCGTACTTTTTCTGGTACTCGAGGATCTTGTCGGTGAACAGCTCGTTTGCCGTCTTGACCGCCGCCTTGGCAGAGGCCTTGGCCTCCTTCTTGGACTGCGTGAGCTCAACGTTCTTGGGGGCGTCCGAGCCTTCCTTGGCGTAGTCGACCTTCATGGTGGTCGCGCTCTTCTTTTTGCCCTTGCCCGAGGTGATGGTCATCTGGTACTTCTGGTCGGGCAACTCGCCAAAGTCCTCCATGGCAAAGCCGTCCTCGCCATCGACCTTGATGGTGTAGCTCTTGCCCTTGCCAGACACCGGCGCCAGCTCGACGGTATAGCTCTTGAGCTTTTTTCCTTTGCTGTTCTTGGGCAGCACTTTGGTCTCGCATGCGCAGACAACGTAGCCCTTGCCGCCCGAAGTCACCTCGGAAGATGTGCCGATACGCGGCACGATCACGATAGCGGCGACAATGGCGACAACGGCAACACCGCCGATAACGGCAGCGATGATACGGCCCCTGTGCTTGGGTTTCTCGGGCTGCGGCGTCGGAACAAACGACTGAGAGGCCTCGGCAGGCTCGGTCATAGGTTCCTCATAACGAGACTGCACCTCCATATGAGCCGAGGCACCCTGAAGAGCGTGCCGTCCCGCAGGGTCGCCCACCGGCGCATCCCCTACCGGAAACGCCACAGGCTCCGCCTGGTCCTCAACTCCGTCCACGCGTGCTCCGCAGCTCGTGCAAAACATGGAGCCATCGGGTATCTGAGCTCCGCACTTGGTGCAATACATCGCATCTCCCGTCTCTTGTTGCAGCCGCAATGCGCCCGCGCAATTCTTCCAACTACACCGTACGGGAGAAATAGTGATTCTTGTTGCGCAACATTGTCGCCGTCCCAAAATGATCCTTCCGTCCCCTTGGGAACAAAAAGCCCCGCCGGGCCTTGGTGGCGCGGCGGGGCGGGCAAGCGGCTATGAGCAGCAGGCTTAGAACAGGCCGGTGATGTTGCCATCGTTGTCGACGTCGATGTTCTCGGCCGCGGGAACCTTGGGCAGGCCCGGCATGGTGAGCACGCTACCGGTCAGCGCGACCACAAAGTGGGCGCCGGCAGAAACCTTGAGCTCGCGCACCGTGATGCGGAAGCCCTCAGGAGCGCCCAGCGCCTTGGCGTTGTCGCTAAAGCTGTACTGGGTCTTGGCAACGCACACCGGCAGGTTGCCAAAGCCGTTCTCGCGCAGCTCGGCGAGCTGGCGCTTGGCGGCCGGCGTAAAGTCAACGCCGTCGGCGCGGTAGACCTTGGTGGCAACGGCCTCGAGGGCATCAGCGACATCAGCGCCGTCCTCATAGGCAAACTTGAGCTCGCTCGGCTGCTCAATCAGACGCATGACCTCATCGGCCAGATCGAGCGCGCCCTCGCCGCCCTTGGCCCAGACCTCGGACAGCTTCACATTGACGCCCAGCTTCTGGCACTCGGACTCGATGAGCTCGAGCTCGGCCTCGGTGTCCGTCGGGAAGCGGTTGATGGCGACCACACAGGGCAGACCGTAGACGTTCTGGATGTTGTCGACGTGACGCAGCAGGTTGGGCATGCCAGCCTTGAGTGCCTCGAGGTTCTCCTCGTTGAGGTCGGCCTTGGCGACGCCACCGTTGTACTTCAGCGCACGAGCGGTCGCGACGACCACGACGGCGCTGGGGCGAACGCCCGTCATGCGGCACTTAATGTCGAGGAACTTCTCGGCGCCCAGATCGGCACCGAAGCCGGCCTCGGTAATGGCAACATCGCCAAAACGCATGGCCATACGCGTGGCCATGATAGAGTTGCAGCCGTGGGCGATATTGGCGAAGGGACCGCCGTGGACAAACGCGGGCGTACCCTCGAGCGTCTGCACCAGATTGGGCTTGAGCGCATCCTTGAGCAGTGCGGCCATAGCTCCCTGGGCCTTAAGGTCGCGTGCGCGGACGGGCTCGCCGGCATAGCTGTAGCCGACAACAATCTCGCCCAAGCGCTCCTTAAGATCGTTGATGCTCGTGGACAGGCACAGGATCGCCATGACCTCGGAGGCAACGGTGATATCGAAGCCGTCCTCGCGCGGCACGCCCTGGGCCTTGCCGCCAATACCGTCGATGACATGGCGCAGCTGACGGTCGTTCATGTCGACGACGCGCTTCCAGGTGATGCGCTTAACATCGATACCGAGTTGGTTGCCCTGCTGAATATGGTTGTCGAGCATGGCTGCCAGCAGGTTGTTGGCGGCACCAATAGCATGGAAGTCGCCGGTAAAGTGCAGGTTGATGTCCTCCATGGGGATGACCTGGGCCCAACCGCCACCGGCGGCACCGCCCTTCACACCAAACACGGGACCGAGCGAAGGCTCGCGCAGGGCCACGGCGCTCTTGACGCCGCGGCGACGCAGGCCGTCGGCCAGGCCGATGGTCGTGGTGGTCTTGCCCTCGCCTGCGGGCGTGGGATTGATAGCGGTCACGAGGACGAGCTTGGCCTGGTGATCGGTCGGCTCGTTGAGCAGAGAGTAGTCGACCTTAGCCTTGTCGAAGCCGTACGGAATCAGGTGCTTTACGTCGACACCGGCGTTCTTGGCCACCTCGGTAATGGGCAGCGGTGTGACGGAACGTGCGATTTCGATGTCAGTAGGCATGGACGGTCCTTTCGTTACCGGATGAGAAAAAGACCAATTCAGCATAGCACGGGCGCGCAATAGTAAAGCACCCGCAACCGACAAACGGCGATATGTTTATCCAATGCTCAGCGATAGCCTACAGATGCGCTAAAACAAGCCCATTCCTACAGGGTTGGCTCAATACCCAAATGCTCGAATGTGCGCAGGGTTGCCTGGCGACCCTGCGGTGTACGAATCATCAAGCCGCACTGCAGCAGATAAGGCTCATAGACATCCTCGAGCGTCCCCGGGTCCTCGCCCACCGCGCTGGCAAGCGTCGTCAGGCCCACGGCACGGCCGGAGAACGTCTTGGCGAGTGTCTCCAAAATGCGAATATCCATCCAGTCCAGACCAAGCTCATCGATCTCAAAGAACTCGAGCGCCTGACGGCAGATATCGAGCTCGATGGGGCCGTTGCCGCGCACCTGCGCGTAGTCGCGCACGCGCTTGAGAAGACGGTTGGCAAGACGCGGCGTACCACGCGAACGCGAGCCGATCTCGAGTGCACTGGAATGGTCGATCGTCACGCCCAGAATGGTCGCCGAGCGTGTCACGATCTGAGCGAGCTCCTCGACCGTGTAGTAATCCAGGCGATACGAGATGCCAAAGCGGTCGCGCAATGGGCCGGTCAACATGCCCGAGCGAGTCGTTGCCGCCACCAGCGTGAACTTGGGGATATCCAGGCGAATCGAGCGCGCCGCCGGACCCTTGCCGATCACGATATCGAGCGCAAAGTCCTCCATCGCGGGATACAGAACTTCCTCGACCGAACGGTTAAGGCGGTGGATCTCGTCGATAAACAGCACGTCACCCGGCTGCAGGTTAGTCAGAATGGCCGCCAGGTCGCCGGTGCGCGCGATGGCCGGACCGCTCGTCGTCTTGATCTGAGCGCCCAGCTCGTTGGCGATAACCGTAGCCAGCGTGGTCTTACCCAGACCCGGAGGGCCCGAGAAGATCACGTGGTCGAGCGTCTCGCCACGGCTCTGCGCGGCCTCAATCAGCACGCGAAGGCTCTGTTTGATGTGCTCCTGACCGCAGTAGTCATCCAAGCGCTGGGGGCGCAGGGTACGGTCGACATCGAGGTCCTCGGGCGTCAGCTCCGAGCCCACCATGCGCTCACCGTGCGCCATGGATGCCGCCGGCGAGCTGCCGGGCGTCGCCCACAGGTCCTGAGAGTCATCGGCTTCCCACATCACGCATCCATTCCAAGTCGCTTAAGCGCCGCGCCGAGCAGATCCTCGACACGCATATTCTGCCCATCATACCCGCTCAGGGCAACATCGGTCTCCTGCGGGCTAAAGCCCATGGAAAGGAGTGCTGCACGGGCGTCATCGATCGCCGAAGGAGCGGCGGCGGGCACGGGCATCGCAACCTGTCCGGGAATCACGTCGACCGGAACAAAGCCCTTGTCCTTGGCAAAGGTGCTCTTGAGCTCCAGAATCAGACGCTGCGCGGTCTTTTTGCCCACACCGGGAACCTTGGCCATACCCTTGTCGTCCTCGGCCATTACCAGGGAATACAGCTGGCCCACGGTATAGGTGGAGAGCACGGCAAGCGCCAGGCGCGGACCGACACCCGAGACGGACACGAGCCGATCGAACATCGCGCGCTCGTCCTTGGAGGCAAAACCAAAGAGCGTCATGGCGTCCTCACGCACCTGCATGCGCGTGTAGAGGCGAACCTCGCCGCCAGGCGTCGGCAACGTGGCGGCAGTGCTGCCCGAAATGCCGAGCTCAAAGCCCACGCCCGATACATCGACAACGGCCGAGCTCATCGTGGCCTCGACAAGCGTTCCATGGAGCTGGGAGATCATCAGTATCCGGTTCCTCTCTGTTGATAGAACTCGCCGCCGGTAAGCGCCCGGGTGCGGCTGAGGTTAACGTGGCAGATGGCGCAAGCCAGGGCATCGGCGGCATGGTCGGGATGCGGGTCGTGATCGAGCTGTGTGAGCGTACGCACCATGTAGGCGACCTGTCGCTTGTCCGCGGCACCGGTGCCCACCACGGCCTGTTTGATCTGCATGGGCGTGTATTCGCCAATTTCGAGCGCGCACTCCGAAAGCGCCACGAGTGCAGCACCGCGGGCATGCGCCGTAGGGATGGCCGAGCGAACGTTGGCGCCAAAGTAAATGCTCTCGATAGCAGCGGTATCGGGTCGATAACGCTCCACGACGCCTTTGAGGTCGCGGGCGATATGCGACAGGCGCACCGCGAGCGGGCTGCCCGCGCTGGTCTCGATACAACCGTAGGCGCGACAGCGAACCTCGCCGCGCCGCTCCTCGATAATCCCCCAACCCGTATGGGCCAAACCGGGGTCGATACCCAAAATGACCAAGCCAACCTCCCCTCGCCACAAGCACGGCGCAAGACAAGGCCCCACGCGCTATTCACGAACGTCTGTTCTAGAATAACACAACGCTAGCCCTATAAGTCAGCCGAGATAGAATTGTAGGTTGAGCATACGCAAGCGGGCACGCAGAGACCTAGTTCTGGCTAAAGAATGGGAACTGTCGGGGATCAACCGGCGGGTGCGGCATCGGTCCGCCCTGGGGCCCACCCTGCGGTCCGCCCTGGCCGCCCATCATCTTTTCGATGGCGTCCTGGACCTCGCCCTCAAACTTCTTCATGCCCTCGTGCAGGCGGCGCTGGCCGTCCTCGGAGCGCAGCTCCTCCATCTGCTCGGGTGAAATACCCAACAGGTCACCCAGTATGCCCATCATCTCGCCACGCATGCGCTCGCTTGTATCCTCGTCGGCAAAGCGGCGCACCTCGGCGCGTGCCAGCGCATCGACCGTCATGCGTTCCTTGCCGCTCAGTCCCAGGTCGGACCACGCGAGCATATACGGCCAGGCACGCTCGGCAAACGAACGGGCCGAGACGATCGGCGCCGTCGGTAGCTG
>CAJMOP010000031.1 GCA_905215115.1 uncultured bacterium
CAGCGACGACCGAGCGCCCGCCGGCCCCGCACGCCGACCTAAGTGAGGCCGAGTGCACCGAGATCGAGCGCCAGGTGGCGCCCATCGAAGACCAAAAACTGCGCGAGGCCCTCGAGAATGCCATGAGAGCCAGTGCCGAGTGGGCCAAGGGCGTGCAAAGCAAAAAAGAGCCTTAAATCGCATCTGGTGGCCTTGTAGAGCCAAATACCCTCGGTCCCGAGGGTATTTTTTTACGATAAACTAGTAAGGCTGTACACATTTTCTTGACTGAAGGAGGACGTGTGGCAAACGAAAACGATTACGATGGCGGCGAGATTAAGATTCTCGAAGGTCTCGAGGCCGTTCGTAAGCGCCCGGGCATGTATATCGGCTCGACGAGCGCCAGCGGTCTGCATCACCTGGTGTGGGAGATCGTTGACAACTCCGTCGACGAGGCCATGGCCGGTTTCTGCACCGAGATCCAGGTGACGGTCCACGCCGACAACTCCATCACGGTCGTCGACAACGGGCGCGGCATCCCCGTCGACGAGCACCCTGTTAAAAAGATCCCGACGCTCGAGGTCGTTATGACGATCTTGCACGCCGGCGGTAAGTTCGATAACTCGGCCTATAAGGTCTCGGGCGGCCTGCACGGCGTAGGCATCTCCGTCGTCAACGCACTGTCCAAGCGCGTGGTCGTTCAGGTTCGTCGCGATGGCAACACCTACGAGATGGAGTTCTCGCGCGGCAAGACCGTCAAGAAGATGGAGGTCGTGGGCACCTCGGATTCGACGGGCACCACCGTCACCTTCTGGCCCGACGACGAGATCTTCGAGACCTGCATCTACGATTTCGATACGCTGCACAACCGTCTGCAGGAGACAGCGTTCCTCAATAAGAACCTCAAGATCGTGCTGACCGACGAGCGCGAGGCGACTCCCCACGTGGAGGAGTTTTGCTACGAGGGCGGCATCATCGACTTCGTCAAGTTCCTCAACGAGGGCAAGGACGTCCCCGAGGCCTTTAAGGAGCCCATCTACATCGAGGGCAAATCGGACCCGGACGCTCCCGTGGCCAAGATGGGCGAGGTCGAGGTTTCCCTGCAGTGGAATAGCGGCTACGGCGAGAACGTCATGTCGTTTGCCAACGACATCTACACTCCCGAGGGCGGCATGCACCTTGAGGGCTTCCGCACCGCGCTCACCCGCGTGATCAACGACTACGCGCGCAAGCAGAATCTGCTCAAGGAAAAAGACGCCAACCTGACCGGCGACGATGTGCGCGAGGGCCTTTCGGCCGTTATCTCGGTCAAGCTGCCCGATCCGCAGTTTGAGGGGCAGACCAAGGCCAAGCTCGGTAGCTCCTATATGCGCGCGCTCACGCTCAAGATCGTGACCGACGGCCTCGCCGATTACTTGGAGGAGCATCCCAAGCCCGCCCGCGAGATCGTCAAGAAGGCGCAACAGGCCTGCAAGGCGCGCAACGCCGCCCGCAAGGCGCGCGAGGCGACCCGCCGCAAGAGCCTGCTCGAGACGGCGTCCCTGCCCGGTAAGCTCGCTGACTGCTCAGTGCGCGATGCCGAGCTGACCGAGCTCTTCATCGTAGAGGGCGACTCGGCAGGCGGTTCGGCCAAGGACGGCCGTCGCCGAGACATCCAGGCGATTCTGCCCCTGCGCGGCAAGATTCTGAACGTCGAACGCGTTGGTGACCATCGCGCGTTCTCGAGCGACACCATCCAGTCGCTGATTACCGCGATCGGCTGCGGTGTCACGACGAGTGCCGGCGACGGCGGCGACTTCGATATCACCAAGGCGCGCTACCACAAGATCATCATCATGACCGATGCAGACGTTGACGGTGCGCATATCCGCATCCTGCTGCTGACGTTCTTCTACAAGTACATGCGTCCGCTGATCGATGCCGGCTACGTCTATGTTGCCTGCCCGCCTATCTTTGGCATTAAGGTGCGCAACAAGATCCACTACGTGTATCCCAACGGCCGCCAGCCCGAAGACGAGATCCTGCGCGACACCATTCAGAGCCTGGGCCTGAACCCCGACGAGGACGACGAGGACGGCAAGGCCAAGGACGGCAAGATCACCAAGAAGCGCAAGGGCTATACCGTCCAGCGCTACAAGGGTCTGGGCGAGATGGACCCCAAGCAGCTTGCCTCGACGACGATGGACCCCAAGACCCGCATCCTGCAGCGCGTGTCGATCGAGGACGCCGTGGTGGCGGACCGCGCCGTGCGTGAGCTGATGGGTTCCGAGGTCGGCTATCGCCGCGAGTACATCGAGAAGCACGCGCATGACGCACGATTCCTTGACGCTTAAGAGGAGGTAACGTGGCAGACGATATCAACAATAACGAGGGCATGGGCGACGCCGGCGACGCCGGCATGCCCGACGATCTGAAGCGCCTGCTTGCCCGTGCTGAGCAGGGCGAGGACGGCGACCCGGACGCCTATAACCCCGATGCCGATGATGAGGAGGAAGAGGACGACGACGCCGAGCTCGAGGAAAGCTTTGGCGAAGTCGACCGTGGTGCCTCGGCCGGCGAGGATATCAATGGCGGCCAGCTCCAGATTTCGGAGTTCGGTCGCGAGATGAAGCAGTCGTTTATCGAGTATTCGATGTCGGTTATCACGGCGCGTGCCCTGCCGGACGTGCGCGACGGCTTAAAGCCGGTGCACCGCCGCATCCTGTACGCAATGAACGAGAGCGGCATCTACCCCAACCGCCCACACAAGAAGTCGGCCTGGACGGTCGGCGAAGTTATCGGTAAGTACCACCCGCATGGCGACTTCGCGGTCTATGAAGCCATGGTCCGCCTGGCGCAGTGGTTCTCCATGCGCACGCCGCTCATCGACGGTCACGGCAACTTCGGCAACATCGACGGCGACGGCGCGGCGGCCATGCGTTACACCGAGAGCCGCCTGGCAAAGCCCGCCATGGAACTGCTGCGTGACCTGCAGAAGGATACCGTCGACTGGCAGCCCAACTACGACGAATCGCTCGCCGAGCCCGTGGCACTGCCTGCGCGCTTCCCCAACCTGCTGGTCAACGGTAGCCAGGGCATCGCCGTCGGCATGGCCACCAACATCGCTCCGCACAACCTCACCGAGGCGATCGAGGCCACCTGCTACCTGATCGACAACCCCGACGCCACCGTCGACGAGCTCATGCAGATCATGCCCGGTCCGGACTTCCCCACCGGCGCCATCATCATGGGCAGCGCCGGCATTAAGCAGAGCTACGAGACCGGCCGCGGCTCCATTACCGTGCGCGCCAAGGCTCACGTGGAGTCCACCAAGACCGGCCGCAGCCGCCTGGTCTTTACCGAGATTCCCTACATGGTCAACAAGGGCACCCTGCAGGAGAAGATCGCCCAGCTCGTCAACGACAAGCGCATCGAGGGCATCTCGGACATGCGCGATGAGTCCAACCAGAAGGGCATCCGTCTGGTCATCGAGCTCAAGAAGGGCGTCATTCCGCAGGTCGTGCTCAACAACCTGTATAAGTACACCTCGCTGCAGACGACCTTCGGCGCCAACAACCTGGCGCTTGTCAACGGCGTTCCCAAATGCCTGAGCCTGCGCGAGATGCTGCAGCACTACATCGACCACCAGGTCGACGTCGTCACCCGCCGCACCCGCTTCGACCTTAAGAAGGCCCAGGCCCGCGCGCATATCCTTGAGGGCTACCTGATGGCCCTTGACCATATCGACGAGGTCATCAGCATCATCCGCTCCTCGCAGACTGATTCCGAGGCCAGCAGCCGCCTGATCGAGCGCTTTGGCTTTACGCCCGAGCAGACCACGGCCATCCTCGAGATGAAGCTGCGCCGCCTGACCGGCCTGGAGCGCGACAAGATTCAGGAAGAGCTGGACGGCTTGCGCCGCGCCATCGCCTACTACGAGGACCTGCTGGCGCACGAGGAGAAGATCCTGGGCGTCATTAAGGAAGAGATGCGCGAGATCTCCAAGAAGTTCGGCGATAAGCGCCGCACCGAGATCAGCCATGTCGAGAAGGACCTGGACGTTGAGGACCTCATTGCCGACGAGGACATGGTCGTGACCATTACCCACACCGGCTATGTCAAGCGCATCCCGGTGGCCGCCTACCGCGCCCAGAAGCGCGGCGGCAAGGGCGTGTCGGGCGTCAACCTCAAAGAGGACGACGTTATCGACGAGATGTTCATCGCGTCCACGCACGAGTACGTGCTGTTCTTCTCGAACAAGGGTAAGGTCTATCGCCTGAAGGTGCACGAGCTGCCGGTGGGTACGCGCCAGGCGCGCGGTACCGCGATCGTCAACCTGCTGCCCTTCGAGGAGGGCGAGAAGATTGCGAGCGTCATCAGTTGCCGCGAGTTCCCTGCCGACGAGTACCTGATGTTTGCCACCAAGAGCGGCATGGTCAAGAAGACCGTGATGAGCGCATATGACCGCAGCCGTCGCGACGGCCTGATCGCTATCAACCTGCGTGACGACGACGCGCTGCTGAACGTGCGCCGCGTGCGCGAGGGCGACAAGATTATCCTGGCCACCACCGCGGGCAAGGCGATCATGTTCTCCGAGGAGCAGGTACGCGCCACCGGCCGCGATACCAGCGGCGTTCGCGGTATCGGTATGAAGGACGGCGTGAGCGTTCTGGGCATGGAAGTCACTAACGGCAACGGCGATCTGTTCGTCATCACCGAGCGCGGCTACGGCAAGCGCACGCCGGTTGCGGACTACCCGGAGCAGAATCGCGGCGGCCAGGGTGTCTACACCATCCAAATGACCGAGCGTAAGGGTAACCTCGCGGCCATGAAGACGGTGGGCCCGCAGCACGAGCTGTTCATCGTGACGGAGGGCGCGACGGTCATTCGTGTCAAGACCGACGAGATCAGCCAGACCGGCCGCGCCACCCAGGGCGTCAAGATGATGACCGTCGACGACAACGACCGCATCTGCGCCGTAGCCCGCATGACGGCCGCCAAGGAGAAGCCCGAAGACGAAGGCGCCGAGGCCGCAACCGATGCCGAAGAGGCCCCAGTCGACCTAGGCGACGGCAACGACATACCAGAGGATCTCCTGGACGAGTAAGAGGCCCTAGCTGGTAGAAAATATCAGGCCCCATATATCGGCGGTCGGCGCACTGCGCGCCGACCGCTTTTTGAAAATCTTTGAACCCCACGTCGGCCCCGGCTGCCCGGCGGCATGCGAAGTCGATCGCGAGTTCCGCACGAGCCGGAGAGCACTTAATGTGCTCTCCGTGCGAGCAGGACTGTCCGAGCAGACGACTTCGCATGCCGCCGGGCAGCCGGGGCCGACATCCCCCAAAGATTTTCAAAAAAGTTGTTGACGCGCGCGTAACGACTCGTCTAATATATCCCTTGCGCGATGGACCTGTAGCTCAGTTGGTTAGAGCGTCCGGCTGATAACCGGGAGGTCACAAGTTCGAATCTTGTCAGGTCCACCACTTTCTTTCGCAATAAACACCCCAGCGAGAGCCGAGTCGCCGCTGGGGTGTTTATTACTGTCTCCGTGGGGGTTTAGCTCAGCTGGGAGAGCGCGGGCTTTGCAAGCCTGAGGTCAGGGGTTCGATCCCCCTAACCTCCACCATGATGGACCTGTAGCTCAGTTGGTTAGAGCGTCCGGCTGATAACCGGGAGGTCACAAGTTCGAATCTTGTCAGGTCCACCATCAAAACTGTGAAGAGCCCTGGGGCGTTGCCTCGGGGCTTTTTTCTTACCTACTGAAAGTAGTCAAAAAAGCCCCGCCCCAAATTAACTACTTTGATTTTGTGTGCTGTGCGAAAGTTTGGGTAGTATAGCTATTCAATGCGGCGGGCTGCCGCGTGTTAACCGCTACGTACCGGAGGTGTTCCATGGTTCGTGTCGACATAGAGACCATCGTCATGGCCGCCGGTCCCGTGCCATCGCTTATCGTGCTTCGTGAGCGCAGCAGCAAATCGGACTCGCCCGCGCCGCTGCGTTCCCTTTCCATTCAGACTGGTTCGTTTGAAGCTGCTGCTATCAGCCGCGGCATCGATAGCGGCCGCGCCGAGCGCCCGATTACCCATGACCTGCTGCTCGATACCGTTGACGCCCTGGGTGCCAAACTCGAGCGCATCGAGATCGTTCGCGCCGAGCCGCCGGTGTTCTACGCGACGATCATCGTACTGGTCGATGGCGAGGAGCGCAAGATCGACGCCCGCCCCAGTGACGCCATTGCCCTTGCCGTGCGCAGCAATGCCCCCATGTTTGTGGAGGACGACATCATGAATCGCCTGGGCACTGTTTCCACCCACGCCGAGGATGTCGACGACGAGCAGGAGTTCGAGAAGTTCGACGAGTTCGTCCATACGCTCTCCCCCGATGACTTCTAAATGTGGGGCGGCAGAGTTGCGGAGTGTTCGCTGATGGCCGGCGGTATGTCGGCTGAGGCGGCGGCCATTGCGCGCGAGGCCCAGATGCGCTCGGAGGCTTCTGAGGCGGCACGCATTGCCTATGTGACGCAGGCCCGCACGCTTCGCGAGCGCCGCGGCTCGTTTATCAAGATGGTTGTCGTCTCCGCCCTTGTCGCGGCAATCTGCTCGCGCCTTCGTGGTACAGTTGGTGCGCTTGGGTTTTCGATCTCTACGGGCCTCGTGATCTGGGGTGTGGTCGATGCGGTAATGCTGACCAACCAGATCAAGGTACTCGACAAGCGCGCGATGGATATGATGCGCGCCCGCGACGCTGCCGCCAAGATCGCTGCCGAGGCACAGGAACTGTAACGACGCCAGACTCGATGGGAAGGTCTAAAGATGGCACAGGATATGCAGGACGCCGGTAACGTCTCCGCCGGGCTCGACGCCATGGTGTGTGACCTGATTGGTGCGTTCTTGGACGACCTTGCCGCCGGCGAGAATCCGGGCGTAGTTGTGGCGATCGAGGACGCTGCTTCCAACCGATATCTGGCGGCGCTCGATGAGGATGGCGAAGAGGCGTGCCTCGAGGCTGCCACCAACTTTATCTCCGAGCACAAGATGGGTCTTAAGGACGAGGGGCTGGGCCGCATCGCCCGTTACGCCATCGGCTACACCGGTTGTGTCGAAATTGACGGCGGCTATCACGACGCCCTGCTCGTGAGCTTCTTCGAAACCACGCTCGAGAGCGGTTTTTCGGCATACGTGCTGTATGAGGGCATGGGTGCCGGCGATGGTTTTATGTGGAGCGACCCTGAACCTGCAGGTGAGGAAACCCCTCTTATCTAAAATCGCTAAAATAAACGAGTTTTCGGTAAAAGGCTCAATATTCCCGCTGAGCGTTGTATCGCTGGGCGGGCCGCATACGCGTGCCGTTTGTATATGGATAGAAGATAGGGGAACTACATGCGCGTAGACAATCTGAGGAACATCGCCATCATCGCCCACGTCGACCACGGCAAGACGACGATGGTCGACAAGCTCCTGCGTGCCACGGACGCCTTCCGTGCCAACCAGCAGGTCGAGGACCGCGTCCTGGACTCTAACGACCAGGAGCGTGAGCGCGGCATCACGATTCTCGCCAAGAACATCTCTATCGAGTACAAGGACGTCAAGATCAACGTCATCGACACCCCGGGCCACGCCGACTTTGGTGGCGAGGTCGAGCGCGTGCTGCGCATGGCCGACGGCGCTCTGCTGCTGGTCGACGCTTTTGAGGGCCCCATGCCCCAGACCCGCTTCGTGCTGCGTCACGCTATCGACACCGGCCTCAAGATCATGATCGTTATCAACAAGATCGATCGTCCGGGCGCCAACCCCGAGAAGGCCTACAACGACTGCCTGGACCTTATGGCCGACCTGGGTGCCACCGACGACCAGCTCGAGTTCGCCATGGAGCACGTGGTCTACGCCAGCGCCATGAATGGCTTTGCCCGTCTTGACCCCAACGACGGCAACATGGACATGTATCCGCTGCTCGATATGATCATCGACGACATGCCCGCTCCCGAGGTTGACGAGAATGCCCCGCTGGCCATGCAGTGCGTGACCATTGACCACTCCAACTTCGTTGGCCGCATCGGCATCGGTCGCGTGTACTCCGGCACCATCCATCAGGGCGATCAGATCCTGGTCGTCAAGAACGACGGCTCCAGCGCCACCGCTACCGTCAAGCAGCTCTTTACCTTCGACTACTTGGGCCGCACCGAATGCCAGGAAGTCGGCGCCGGCGACATTGCCGCCGTCGTGGGCATCGACCGCACCGATATCGGCGATGTCTACACCGATCCCGAGAACCCCGTTGAGCTCGAGCCCATCGAGATCGACCCGCCGACTCTGTCCATCGTCTTTGAGGCTTCGACCTCCCCGCTCGTCGGTCGCGACGGCGACATCGTGGGCGCCCGTCAGCTCAAGGAGCGCCTGTTCAACGAGGCCGAGAACAACGTGACCATGAAGATCGAGGAGCTCGAGGACAAGAGCGGCGTCGAGGTCTCGGGCCGCGGCATCCTGCACCTGTCCGTTCTGATGGAGTCCATGCGTCGCGAGGGCTTTGAGTTCCAGGTTGGCCGTCCCCGCGTTCTGTTTAAGAAGGACGAGAACGGCAACAAGATGGAGCCCGTCGAGCAGGCCGTCGTCGAGTGCCCGGACGAGTACTCGGGCAAGGTCGTTGAGGTCTTCGGCACCTCCGGCGGCATCATGACGAGCATGGATACCTCGGGCATCGTGACGCACCTCGAGTTTAAGATCCCGACGCGCGGCATCATGGGCCTTAAGAACCGCATCATGAACGTCACCCACGGCGAGGGCGTGTTCTACCACACCTTCCTGGAGTACGGCCCCTATGCCGGCGAGATCGGTAACCGCCAGAACGGCGCCATGATCTCCATGACCACCGAGAAGGCCGTCGCCTACGCTCTGGGTACGCTGCAGGAGCGCGGCCAGCTGTTCGTTGAGCCGGGCACTGAGTGCTACGAGGGCATGATCGTGGGCGAGCGCAGCAAGGCCGGCGACATGGTCGTCAACATCGCCCGTACCAAGAACCTGGGCAACCAGCGTTCCTCGACCTCCGATATTTCCGTGCAGCTGGTGCCGCCCCGCACCTTCTCGCTGGAGGAGGCGCTGGAGTACATCGCCGATGACGAGCTGGTGGAGATCACTCCCAAGAATATTCGCCTGCGCAAGCGTCTGCTCAATGCCACCGACCGCAAGAAGGCTGCCGTCCGCGCCGGCCAGGTCAACAAATAAGCGCTGGGGCTTATAACCGCCAATAAGAAAGGGCGTCGACCGCGATGGTCGGCGCCCTTTTTGGTGCAAGGGGGACAGGTTCGCTTGCACCACCACAAAGGTGCCTGTCCCCTTTGTGGTGGTTGGCAGCTAGGCGGTGGGGAGTTCCGGCGTATTAGCCGGCTGTTGCGACTTGAGGTGAGCGTTGCGCCAGATGATCTGGATAACATAGCCGAGCGTGAAGACAAAGGCCACGCCGCTGATGAAATCGCCTACGAGGGGGATTGCCGTAAGTGCACCTGCGATCACGCCGCCGGCGGCCGCCATGGCGTAGCGGTTCTGGCTGTGTCCGACCATGCGCGCGATCGCGCACCCTGCAAAGGCACTCGACACCAGCGCGATGCCAATAACACCGCACATGAGGGCTCCGGCAAGCGACAGACCAGCGATAGAGATAATTAGCAGTAGGACGGCGGGGACGATAGCAATCGTGCCCAGAAGACCGCTCACCCACAGGGGCATGGGGCGCTGGTGGAGCATGCCGGCGGCGCTGGCGGTTGCGCGCGGAAAGACGAGTTCGAGCAGTAGGGCGACAAAGCAGGCCGAGAGTGCCGCGGCGACGATACCGCCGATGACATCGTTAACGGTGGAAGTATCCTCGCTCTCGGTGCGGTCGATCTTGAGCGCGCCGACCTCGGCTCCCGCGGCGCGCTCGGGGTCCTCGGAGACGTGCGCGTTCACGGTGCCGGTGATGTGGGCGTTCTTGCCCAGGATGAGCTTATCGGCCCAAACCTCGACATCGCCCTCGACGGTGCCATCGATAGTCACCGTATCGCCCGCAAGCGCTGCCGACTTGGTAGAGCCGCGCAGGGCAACCGTCTCGCCTATCGCATAGAAACAGTTGGTGGTGCTGTCGGAATTGAGCACGACATGCTGGCCGGCAACGGTCACGCTGCCATCAACCGTAGTCTTGGCAATGTCGATGGTGCGCGCCGCCAAGCGGACGGCGCCGCCCACCGTGCAGTCGCGGATGGAGAGGCTCTCGCCTGCTGCAATTATGTCGCGGCCGATGGACGCATCGTCCAAGTTGAGGGCCTGACCTGCCCAGTACAGGTCACCTTCGACGCCGGACGAATTGGCGTCATTGTCGGTCGCAAGTACGTTGCCTGCGGTGTCTGTGCCGGCGAACGACGCCGTGGGAAGTGCGGTGACCGCTAGGGCGACGAGCGCGAATAGGATCGTGATGCGGACCCACGCTTTACGGCGCTGGGTCGACGGGAATTGATTACAGGGCATAGTGAATCCTTCGTCAGATGCTCGACATACACCTAACAGGGTACCCAACGCGTGGGCGCTCTAAAAGAACCTCTCGGTTGCATTTCGAAGGGTCGTGCCGTGCTGTTTACTTTTTACGGTGCAAGAAGCGCGCGATATCTTCTTCGGTGGGGCTTTTGATGTCAAAGCGCAGCGAGAGCCAGCGCAGACCCATGGTCACGACAACGCATACGACCAGCGCGGCGACATTGCTCATAATGTCGCTCATAACGAGACACACATAGCTTGTCGATCCGGCGATGGCGGCGATGGCATAAAAGTTAGTACGTTGGAAAATGCCCGGAACCACGCCCATAAAGCCGTCGCGCAACATGCCGCCGCCCACCGCGGTGAAAAAGCCCATCATGATGCACACCGCCGGTGCAAAGCCGTAGACCAGCGCCTTGTCTGCTCCAGTGGCGGCGTAGATGCCGACCGAGATGATGTCGAGCAGGGGAATGAGTTTTTCGGGCTTGTCGACGATTGCCGGGAAAATATAGATGATGGCTGCCGTGGCAATGGAAAGCGGCAGCGCCATTGGCTGGTTGAGGATGTAGACGTTGCCCACCTGCAGCGTCATGTCGCGTAAAAGACCGCCGCCCAAGCCACAGACCACGGCAAGCGCGACCGCGCCCACCAGATCGAGCTTGTGCTCGCGCGCGACCAACACGCCCGAGATTGAAGCCGCGACGACGGCGAACATTTCGAGCCAAAACGGGATGGCGACCATGGCATCTGTGGCGTGTGAGGTAACGGTCATAGCGGCGACGACGGGCAAGATGGGGTCCTTTTGGTTGCGGGTTTAGACAATGCCCGTACATAGTACATGGTTGGCGGGCGTGGTGATCCTATTGCTCGGTAAACGGTCGGGACTGGATGCGGGCGTGGCGTTACTGGAATGCCAGGGATCCAAAACATGTACGTCACCCTCCAAAAACGACATTTTTCGACATCTTTGGAGGATGACGTACATGTTTGGATTGAGCTCACAGCATGAGTGAGTTGATTTACTCACATCCGGTATATTTCCCCACTTCAACGGACATAAGAGTTGGATACTGGCTCAGAGCGAGAGGCCCTCAATGGATACCCCTGTTCTCATTTCGCATAAAACCGCATGGCTTGTCCATCATGCACCCCAGAATTTGGTTCAGTCTCTTGCGCGGCACGACTACCAGATAGGCGCACAAGGCATCTCCACCCAGCAACGTGTTGCGCGCATACGACAGGCCCTTACCGACTGCGGCATTCCGTCCGATATGCTTAAGACTATCGATATCGCGGTCGTATTCGAATTTGAGCGAATTCGTACCAAAGGCGTCGTCTGCCACATTCTTGGACAAAATCTTCCCTACGAGCATATTAACGAGTTGACGCCCGGAATCTTCATCACCGACGAAGCCTTCACCTTCGTGCTCGCTGCCGAGTGGATGGATAGGATCGAATATCTCGAATATGGCTATGAAGTTTGCGGCGATTATCGCATGAGGCTCAATCCCGCCGACCCTTATACCGAGCAACCAGCCACCACCTCCAAGGATGAAATAATCGAACTGCTCGATCGGCATCCCGGCAAACCCGGTGCCACACGTGCACGGCTCGCGCTCAGGCACATCTACGATTGCTCGGCCTCGCCTATGGAGACCGCTTCGGCAATCGCCCTCTCGCTCCCAACAAGCGAAGGCGGCGTTGGCATCCGAGGTATCGAACTCAACAAACCGCTCGAGATCCCTCAACGTCTCTGGCATTGCGCCAAAGCTCGAACACTCAAAATCGATGCGCTCGTTACCTACAAGCGCAGGGAGCTCGGTATCGAATATAAGGGCGGCTTTCACGATGAGTTCGAACGCAAAGGAGCAGATGCGGAGCGAGAGGCCGTTCTCTCCCAAATGGGATATCGAATCGTTACGCTCACTTCGGCTCAGTTCGGCAGCCAGCTCGCCTTTCACCGCGCCATGAACAACATTCGCGAAGCACTCGACATGCCTCGCTGTACCGATACCGGGCACCAGCGAGAGCAAAACGAACTACGCAAGGCGCTTATCCGCAACTGGAAAAGCATGCGAGACGAAGAGGTGCCTTCCGAATAGTGCCACTCCCGTGAGCTCAATCCAAACGTGTACGTCGGCCTCCAAAGATGTCGAAATATGTCGGTTTTGGAGGCTGACGTACACGTTTGGGGAAGCGTGGGATCGAGACGTATCTCGATAACAAAAAAGCTCCCGTTGTTGGGAGCTTTCTCAACCAAAATGGCGGAGGAGGAGGGATTCGAACCCTCGTGACCTTATACAGGCCAAACGGTTTTCGAGACCGCCGCATTCAACCACTCTGCCACCCCTCCGCGTGGGGTAAAAACAAAGCAGGCTCGAAGGCCTGCTTTGGAATTAACTGGCGGAGAGTCAGGGATTTGAACCCTGGAGACGCTTTTGACGCCTACACGATTTCCAATCGTGCTCCTTCGGCCACTCGGACAACTCTCCGTTAAATGCGAAAGTCAGTATACACGAGGAATCGCAAAGTGCAAACAGAAAAGTTGGCATTTTTTAAAACGCTTGGCCGCGCTTGGCGTTGCAGTGGGGTTTGAGGTGCCAAAAAACGGCTTCCGACCAGCGTGGTTGATCAACTCAATTGTTCAAAAGGGGTATTCATAAGCGACTTGGCAATGAATATAAAAATCTTTGGGTGGTGCTGTGGACCACTGGTATGCATTTTGCGACCACAGCCTTGTGCCCGTTGACCTGCGGCTTGGCTCAGCTTGTCCCCGCGGCACCGTATCTTGTCCACAAATCCGTCAAGCTCTTGGTCGGCATTTGGTTGGAATGCGCATGAAACGTCGTGCGAATATGGGCATATGTGGAGGTCATGAGGTTGTAGCTGCATATTCTTGCGGCCTGGGAGGTTGAAAGATATTATTACCAAGTCTTTTCCTGCTTCAGGCGCACCTTCACGACCTGAAGCCACATTTGCCCAGAGGAGGTGACAATATGAAGGCTTATGAACTGCTGTTCTTTGTTGACCCGTCGCTCGACCCCGAGACTCGTCTCGCTGTTATGAAGCGTATCGATACCACGATCGCTGAGGGCGCTGGCAAGGTCGACTCCGTTGACGAGTGGGGCAAGCGCAAGCTCGCCTACGAGATCAACGACCTCACCGATGGTGACTACACCCTCATCAACTTCCACGCAGATCCTACCCAGATCGCCGAGCTTGATCGCGTCCTGCGCATCACCGACGCTGTGGTCCGCCACATGATCGTCCGTCGCGACGACCAGGAGTAAGACTGTCGTTTTGGACTGGGCTTGTACCCCAAGAGGAAGTAGTGAGTTATGAGCATCAATCGAGTGAACATCACCGGTAACCTCACCCGCGATCCCGAGCTGCGCGCCACCGCCGGCGGAACCCAGGTTCTGTCCTTTGGCGTCGCCGTGAACGATCGTCGCCGCAACGCGCAGACTGGCGAGTGGGAGGACTATCCCAACTTTGTCGACTGCACTATGTTCGGCACCCGCGCCGAGGCCGTGAGCCGTTTCCTGGCAAAGGGAAACAAGGTCGCGATCGAGGGCAAGCTGCGCTACAGCTCTTGGGAGCGCGACGGTCAGCGCAGGAGCAAGCTTGAGGTCATCGTCGATGAGATCGAGTTTATGAGTTCCCGCGGTGGCCAGGGTGGCTACGATCAGGGCGGTTACGCCCCCGCAGCTCCCGCGCCCGCAGCACGTCCTGCCGCACCGGTGGCTACGCCGCCCGCGGTCGACGTCTACGATGAGGACATCCCGTTCTAAGGGTTGTTCACCTATTTTTGAGTGAGAGGCGGCTTCGGCACGCCGAAGTTGCCAAATGAAAGGTATTTTGACATGGCTAATGATTATTCTGCACGTCAGCCGCGTCGTAAGTACTGCCAGTTCTGCAAGGAGAACACTGAGTTCATCGACTATAAGGACACTCAGCTTCTCCGTAAGTACATGACCGACCGTGGCAAGATTAAGCCCCGTCGCGTCACTGGCGCTTGCACGCAGCATCAGCATGACATCGCCAACGCCATCAAGCGCGCCCGCGAGATGGCTCTCCTGCCGTACACCGTCCCCGTGGTTTCCTCTCGTGGCAACCGCGACCGCGGCTAAGAAGGGAGACGCATCATGAAGGTTATTCTTCTCGATGAGATCAAGGGCAAGGGCGGCGAGGGTGACGTCGTAGAGGTCGCTCAGGGTTACGCTGAGAACTTCCTGTTCCCCAAGAAGCTCGCTGTTGCCGCCACCAAGGGCAACCTCAAGCAGCTTGACGAGCGTCGCCACAACATCGCCAAGCGCGAGGCCGTCCGTCTGGCTACCGCCAACGAGACCAAGGCTGCCTTCGAGGGCAAGCAGGTCACCGTTGACGTCAAGGTCGGCGACGAGGGCATCCTCTTTGGCTCCGTTACCGCCGCTATGATCGCTGACGCCATCAAGGATCAGCTCGGTATGGACATCGACCGCAAGCGCGTCGAGCTCGGTAAGCCCATCAAGGTTGCCGGTGCCCACACCGTCGCTATCTCGCTGTACCGCGAGATCAAGGCCGAGGTTGTCGTTCTCGTCGGCGTTACCGCCGAGGAGCTCGCTGCCGAGGCTGAGGTTGAGGAGACCGCTGAGGTCGCCGAGGCCGAGACCGCCGAGGTCGAGACTGAGGCTGCTGCCGAGTAGCATTTGCTGCAACGCAACAATCTTGTTCTAAGAAGGGCGCTCTGGGAAACCGGGGCGCCCTTTTGTTTTTTGCGCTGAGTGAGTGTCATGGTGAACGTTGCGTCGAAGTCCTATATACGGGACCGTTCATCCGTTTCGTTCGGTGATGATTGGCGGCGCGTGGCGCGTTTTGGGACCGTGGCTGATACTATGGATGCTCGCAAGCGATATGAATGAGGATGCTCATGGCATACGACGATAGGGAGACCGGGCTGACGGTTGAGGACCGCGGCTCAAAGTTGGGTCTTCCCCAAAACCAAGATGCAGAGGCCAATGTACTGGCCGCTATGCTGCTATCGCCCGAGGTAGTCGAAGAGGCCCAGGTCGAGCTGCAGCCCGATGACTTCTACCGGCCCATTCATAAGACCATCTATACCGCGATGGTCGATATGTACAACAGCCGCATTCCCATCGACTCCATCTCGCTGATCGATTACCTGCGAAGCATCAACAAGCTTGATGCCGTGGGCGGCGAGGCCTACATTTTGGAGTTGATGGGTCAGACCCTGTCGCTCGTCAACTGGCAGCACCATGCCGCCATCGTTCGCCGCGATTCGATGCTGCGTGAGCTGATCGGCGCCACCAACGAGATCAACGCGCTGGCCTATAACGCTCCCACCGATACCAAAGAGGTCGTGGAGCTGGCCGAGAGCAAGCTGCTCAAGGTCACGGCGCGCGAGGTCAAGTCGAGCTACAAGACGCTGACCGAGTTTATGGTCGAGGCCTATAACGAGGCCGAGGAAGTGTGCCAGGCCGGTGGCCAGGCGGCGGGCGTGCCCACGGGCTTCCCGTCGCTCGATCGCATGCTCATGGGTTTCCGCGAGGGCCAGCTCATCATCATCGGCGCCCGTCCTGCCGTGGGTAAGACGTCGTTCGCCCTGAATCTGGCGCTCAACGCTGCCGCTGCCGGTTATACCGTTGGCTTCTTCTCTCTGGAGATGTCGGGCAAGGAAATTGCCCAGCGTCTGATTTGCGCCTACGCCATGATCTCGATCAGTGACTTCCGCATGGGCCGCATTAGCCCCGAGCAGTGGGCAAATATCAACGAGGCCACGCAGACCTTGTCCAAGCTCGATATTCTGATTGACGATACGCCCGGCACCACTGTGACCGAGATCCGCGCCAAGAGCCGCCGCATGCTCCACAACAAGGAGAAGGCCATCATCATCTTGGACTACCTGCAGCTGGTGAGTCCTCCGCCGGGACGCCGCTCCGAGAGCCGTACCGTCGAGGTCTCCGAGATGTCGCGTGGTCTGAAGATCATGGCCAAGGAGCTCAAGATCCCGCTCATCGCGCTGTCGCAGCTCTCGCGTCAGGTCGAATCCCGTACCGGCAAGCGCCCGCAGCTTTCCGACCTTCGTGAATCGGGCTCCATCGAGCAGGACGCCGATATCGTTATGTTCTTGGACCGCTCCGCCGACGAGGCCGAAGCCTCGCGCGACGATCGACCCGACGAGGGCGTTACGCGTATCGTCGTGGCCAAGAACCGTTCGGGCCCGATCGGCGACGTCGACCTGATGTTCCTGCCGGCATCCACCAAGTTCTATGAGCTTGATGGGGCACATGCCGAGGAGTAGGACAGGCGCCCGTTGCACGGGTATACTGGGAATGTTTTGTGCTTCTGCGTGCCGGCGTGGCGCGTAGACAGTCCATGAATGTAAGGAGTAAACATGCCGTCAACCGTTTTGGTCGGTGCCCAGTGGGGCGATGAGGGCAAGGGTAAGATTTGCGACCTGGTCGCCGGCGACTTCGATGCTGTCGTGCGCTACTCGGGCGGCAACAACGCCGGCCACACCATCGTCGTCAACGGCAAGAAGTACGGCCTGCACCAGGTGCCCTCCGGCATCATGTATTCCGACCATGTGTCGGTGATCGGTAACGGCTGCGTCGTCAACCCCAAGGTTGTCCTTGAGGAGATCGACATGTTCGAGGCCGACGGCATCACCACCAAGAACCTCAAGATTAGCGGCAACGCGCATGTCATCATGCCGTACCACATCGACCTGGATGGCGCCTTTGAGCAGAAGCTCGGCAAGAAGAACATCGGTACCACCAAGCGCGGCATCGGTCCGTGCTATCAGGACAAGATGGCCCGCATTGGCCTGCGCATGCAGGATATGCTGGACGAGGCGCTGTTCCGCGACAAGCTGGAGACCGCTCTCGCCCGCGTGAACCCCGAGCTTGAGCTCATCTACAACCTGCCCACCTACACCGTGGACCAGATTTGCGACGAGTACCTGCCGATGGCCGAGCGCCTGCGCCCCTACATCACCGAGACGAGCCTGCTGCTCAACAACATGATCGATGAGGGTAAGGACCTGCTGTTTGAGGGCGCCCAGGCGACGCTGCTCGACATCGACCACGGCACCTATCCGTACGTGACGTCTTCCAACTGCACCGCCGGCGGTGCCATCACCGGCTCCGGCGTGGGCATGAAGAACGTCGACCGCGTGCTGGGTGTCATGAAGGCCTATATCACCCGCGTCGGTTCGGGCCCCATGCCCACCGAGCTTTCCTATGAGTCCGAGGCCGGTCACACGCTGACCGAGGAGGGCTATGAATACGGCGTGACCACCGGTCGCCGTCGTCGCTGCGGCTGGTTCGACGGCCCCATCGCCAACTACGCCTCGCGCGTCAACGGCCTCACCGATATCGCCCTGACCAAGCTCGACGTGCTTTCGGCCTTTGACACCATTAAGGTGTGCGTCGCCTACGACGTCGATGGCGAGCGCTATACGAGCGTGCCCGAGCACCAGATGCGTTTTGAGAATGCCAAGCCCATCTACGAGGAGCTCCCTGGCTGGAAGTGCGACATCACCGGCTGCCGCAGCTTTGACGAGCTGCCGCAGGAGGCCCAGGACTACGTGGCGTTTATCGAGGATCTAGCACACACCCGCGTGACGTTTATTGGCGTTGGCGCTGGTCGCGAGCAGATCATCAACCGATTCTGGAAGTAATCGGGACCATTTGGTTATTGCGATATACCCCTTTGCAGCCCAAGTGGGCGGCCGAGGGGTATATTTGCTTGCAAAGGGCTCGCGCGGAGCGGGCCATTCATCCATAGAGGAGGCACCCTTGAAGGCGGACACTCAAACCATCGACATCCTGTTGTTGGGCAGCGGCGGCCGCGAGCATGCTTTGGCAGCAAAGCTCGCAGCATCACCGCGCGCCGGCAAGCTCTACATTGCGCCGGGTAACGGCGGCACCGCGAGCTGCGGCGAGAACGTTGTTCTCGACGACTGCGATCCTGCGGCCGTGGCGGCGTTTGCTCAGAGCCACGGATGCGGACTCGTGGTAATTGGCCCCGAGGCTCCGCTCGTGGCGGGCGTGGCCGACGCC